>NZ_CP070356.1:4816743-5132091 GCF_016919445.1 Pseudomonas sp. PDNC002
TCGGCGCCAGCCTGGTGGCCGAGGCCGACGGCCGCGAGCTGGATCACTTCCAGCGCTTCGTCCGTCCGCAACGGCGGCCGCTGCTGACCACCTTCTGTCGCGAGCTCACCCACATCACCCAGGCCAACGTCGATGCCGCCGCGCCCCTGCACGAGGTCTGGCCGCAGTTTGAACGCTGGCTTGCCCAGCACAGCCCGCGCCTGGTCGGCTGGACCAGTTGGGGCGACTACGACCGCCGCCAGCTGGAACTGGAATGGCGCCGCCAGCGACTGGACAGCCACCTCTCCCGCGTACCCCACATCAACCTCAAGCAGCGCTTCGCCGAAGCCCGCCAGCTCAAGCGTCCGGTCGGGCTGAACGCCGCGCTGCACCTGGCCGGCCTGCACTTCCAGGGCCAGCCGCACCGCGCCCTGGAAGACGCCCGCAACACGGCGCGGCTGCTTCCCCTCGCCCTGCCCATGGCGGGCTGATCGGCCCGCCAATCACTGACCGCCCGGTCGCCTGAACCGCTCTAGTGACGAGCCCTGCGCCCTTGGGCATACTGGCGGGCCCTTTTTCACCCCTCTAGCAGGAGAAGCCCATGTTCAAGGTCAACGAGTACTTCGACGGCACCGTCAAATCCATCGCCTTCGACATGACCGCAGGCCCCGCCACCATTGGCGTAATGGCCCCCGGCGAATACGAATTCGGCACCAGCCAGCTGGAGGTGATGCACGTTGTCGCCGGCGCGCTGACCGTCAAGCTGCCGGGCAGCGACAGCTGGGAAACCTTCGAAGGCGGCAGCAACTTCACCGTGCCGGCCAACAGCAAGTTCCAGCTGAAAGTCGCCCAGGACACCGCTTACCTCTGCGAATACCGCTGAGTTCGGCTGTTCCATGAAAAACCGGCCCTGGTGGCCGGTTTTTTGTTGCCCGCGCCTAACGCCGGGAGAGTTTCCTTGATCCCGTAGGAGCGGACCTTGTCCGCGAAGCTCCTGTGGGGGATTTCGCGGACAAGGTCCGCTCCTACGAAAAGCAGGTGTGCAAGCCGGACTCCAGATCAGCGCGCAAGCCGCCGTTCCTCTCCGCAATGAACACCAGCCGCGATCCCTGCGCCGCCTCGGCCACCGTGGCCGGCCGCAGTTGATAGCGCCCACCCACGTACTGCAGCCACAACGCATCAAACTGACCCGTCAGGCGAATCAACCCCTTGAGCCGCAACAGCCCACGCGGCAAGGTCTCCAGCCAGTTTTTCAACCGCGCGCCGTCGAAAATCGCCTCGCCCTGCCAGCTCCAGCTCTCGAACAGATCGCCATGGTCGACACGCTCCTGCGCGCCGGGCCGCAGCTTGCGCGACGGCTCGCCCAGCAACAGTTCATCCGGAATCCGCGCCTGGATCGTCTCCAGCACCCGCGCGCCACGGCCAAAGCGGGCGCGCTGGGCACTCCGTTCCTCGGTATCCAGCAGGTCGCACTTGTTCAGCAGCAACAGGTCCGCAGCGGCTGCCTGCATGCGCTCCAGCCGTGCATATTCGCCTTCCAGGGGTTCGCGGCGAGCGCCATCGACCACGGTCAGTACCGCGTCCAGGTGCAGGCGACGACGCAGTTTCGGGTAGCCCAGGGTCTGCACGATGCGCTGCGGATCGGACACGCCACTGCACTCGATCACCACCTGTTCCAGCGGCGGATGCATATTGGCCAGGCGCTCCAACTGCGCCAGCAGGTCGTCCTGCACGGTGCAGCAGATGCAGCCGTTCTCCAGGCTGTACACCGCCTCGGTCTGCTCGGCGATCATCCCGGCATCGATGTTGAGCTCGCCGAAGTCGTTGACGATCACCGCCAGGCGCCGACCTTCGCAGCGCTCCAGCAGGTCACGCAGCAGCGTGGTCTTGCCGGCGCCGAGAAAGCCGGCGACCACCGTTACCGGAATGCTAGCGGCGTTCATGCGTTGACACCTTCGATGCGCGGCGGCTCGCCCTGCCACACCGCCGCCAGGGCGGTATCGCTGAACTCGCCGAGACGGTCGTAAACCGGCCGGCCCTCGACGAAGGTCAGCTGCACTTCGGTGCGGTGGATGAAGTTGCGTGCCGGCTGCTCGAAGAGGTTGCGGTCGAGCACGATGAAGTCCGCCGACTTGCCCGCCTCCAGACTGCCGGTCAGGTGCTCCAACCCCATGGCGTAGGCGCCATTGAGGGTCGCCACCTTGAGCGCCTGCTCCAGAGTGATCGGCTCGCCGAAGCAGGCCGGGTCGTCGTTCCACGGGTTCTGCCGGGTGACCAGGGTTTCCAGCGCCAGCCAAGGGTCGATGGATGCCACTGGCCAGTCGGTGCCGAACACCGCGGTGCCGCCGGCGGCCAGCACGCCCTTGAAGTCGTAGATGCGCTTGAGGCGGTCGGGACCATAGCCGGAACGTGCGCCGCTGGCGAAGGGCGTCGGGTACCACGCCGCCGGGGAGAATTCGGCGATCACGTCCAGTTCGCGGAAGCGCTTGAGGTTGCCCGGATGCAGGATGGTGCTGTGCGCGCACTGGTGGCGCACGCCGCTGAAGCCGTTGCGCCGGCGCGCCTCGGCCACGGCATCGAGGAACACGTCGGACGCCGCATCGCCGGTGCAATGGGCAATCACACGGATGCCGCGGCGATCCATGTCCACCACCATGTCGGTGATGTGCTCCGGCGTCAGGTTCAGCTTGCCGCGCCAGGCGTCCTCGCCCGGCCAGGGAGTAATAAGGAAGGACGAGCGCGGCTCGACGGTGCCGTCGAAGTGGAACTTCACCGCGTTGGCCGACAGCCGTGCGCTACGGTAGTAGTGGCGTTCGCCGCTGAGCAGCTCCCAGCGGCGGCGCACCGGGAAGATGTCGTCCTGCCAACTGATCGCCGCCTCTACCCGCAGGGTCAGCTGTCCGGCGTCGTCCAGGTGCTTGAGGGCGTCCAGGCGGTTCTCGCAGACATGCAGGTACTTGGCGGCGGTGACCCCGCGTGAGCTCTGGAAGTGCACGCCATCGCGGTAGGACTGGCGCAGCACCTTGGCCGGGGTTGGCGGCATGGCCGCGTGAATCAGCGCGTAGGCGCCGTCGATCATCAGGCCGTCGGGCTCGCCAGTCAGCTCGTCGCGCTCCAGGTAGCCGTTGCGCGGGTCCGGCGTATTGGCATCGATGCCCGCCAACTCCAGCGCACGGGAGTTCACCATCATGGTGCCCCACATGCGGTCCAGCAACGCCACCGGGCGGTCGGGAATCACCGTGTCGAGCCAGTCGCGGCCCGGCTTCAGCCCGGCTTCGCGGAAGGTGTAGCGGACCCAGTATTGGCCGTAGATCCAGCCGTCGCCGGGGTGACTGGCGGCGTAGTCGTGGATGGCCTTGGCCAGTTGCTCGGGCGTCGGGTCCTCGATGCCGACATCGAGGTCATCGGCATAGCGCGGCGCCAGGGCCAGGTCCGGGTGGGTGTGCATGTCGTGCAGGCCGGGCATGCAGAACGCGCCTTCGAGGTCGCGCACCAGGGTATCCGGGCCAACCAGGTGCTCCATGTTTTCGCGACGCCCCACGGCCAGCAAGCGACCATCGCGGATGGCCACGGCTTCGGCCCAGGGCTGTGCCGGGTCGAGCGTGTAGAAGCGGCCGTTGTGCAGGAGCAGCTCGGCGAAGCGGGTCATCGGGGAGTTGGAGGAGCGGAATTGATCCGGAGCGGTCATGGGGAGCCCTTCTTGTTCTTGTCCGTGAGGGCAGTATAGGGCTCGGCTTTTCGCCACCGACTAGCATAAGATGACAACTCACTAGCACAAAACGACAAGATTCCAGGGATAAAGGCACCGCCATGCCCACTGCATCCTTCGACATCGATTACGCCGCCCGCCAGTTGTTCCGCCACTTCCTCGATGAATGGCGCGCACGCCCTGCGCTGCCGGCCGTGACGCCACTGCTGGGCGGCCTGGGCCTGCCACCGACGGCAGAAGCAGCCGCCGCCGAGATGAACTTCGCCCGCTACTACCGCCTGCTGCAACAGGCCGCCGGGCTGCTCGGGCCCAGCGACTTCTTCCTGCGCCTGGGCCAGCGCTACAACCTCTACGACCTCGGGGTGATCGGCTACGCGCTGATCAGCGCGGCCAACCTGCGGCGCTCCTGGGACATCTCCCTCGGCCAGCCGTCGAGCCTGATGCCCCATCCGATCCATACCCACCGCGAGGAAGTCGGCGATCACATCCGCCTGACCCTGCAGCTACCGCCCTTCAGCGAAGTGGAGCGCATCGCCCTCTGCGAGGAATGGCTGAGCAGCACCTGGCGCTGGTTGTGCCAGCGCCTGCCGGATCTGGAGCACTGTGCCGACATGCAGTTGCACCTGCCCTACTCGCCGCCTGCCCACGCGGCGCTCTACGATGAGCTTTTCCCCGGCCCGTGCCATTTCGCTGCCGAGCACGCCGAGCTGTGGATTCCCCGCGCCTTCCACGACCAGCCCTTCTCCACCGCGAACCCGTCGGTGACCCGACTCTGCCAGGCCCAGGGCGCCGCCACGCTTGCCAGCTTCGAGCGAGGACCAGCGTTGCCGGACGACGTACGCTTCTACCTGCTGCAGAACGCACGCATCCCGCTGCCGGACCTGGAGCAGACCGCCGCCTGGCTGCGCCTGCCGCCGCACACGCTGCAACGTCGGCTGCGCGAGCATGGGCAGACGTTCAAGGGAATCGTGCTGGAGGTCAGGATGGCGCTGGCCCAGCGTTACCTGCTGGCCAGCCGGATGGCGTTGCAGGAGATTGCCTTCCTGCTGGGGTACGAGCACGTGACCAGCTTCCACCGGGCTTTCCAGCGGTTCACCGGGACGACGCCGGAGCGGTTTCGTGCCGCGGGTGGGATTTCGATTGGGTGAAGCGATCGCGGACAGAGTCCGCTCCTACGAGACGCCTCCATGATTGGGTCAGCCCTCACCCTAACCCTCTCCCATGGGGAGAGGGGATCGTCCGGTGCAGGATGAAACCATTGGCTCGAACTGCCCCCTCTCCCTATGGGAGAGGGCCAGGGTGAGGGGATGCATAGGTACGGACATAGGTACGGACTTCCCTGAAGAAGCCAGTTGCTCCTACGCGAAGGTTGGCTCTCGTAGGAGCGGACTCCGACCGGGATGGTCTCAACGGAGCGCTTAGGCTTCCTTCTCGCAATTGATCATCCACGGCACCCCGAAGCGATCCTCCAGCGCACCGAACAGTTCGGCCCAGAAGGTCTGCCCCAGCGGCATGGTGACCTTGCCGCCCTTGCCCAGCGCCTCGAAGATGCGCCGGGCCTCGGCCTTGGTGTCGACGTTGAGGGTAATGGACACGCCCTTCACGCCGTCGTACTGACCGCACTCGGGCGAGGCATCCGAGCCCATCAGGACATGGCCGCTCACCTCCAGGCGGGCATGGATGATGTTGTTCTTCAGCGCCTCGGGCATGCCCTCGCAGCCCGGCGCATCGGAGAAGCGCATCAGCGCCGGCAGCTCGCCGTGCAGCACCTCGGCGTAGTAACGGAAGGCTTCTTCGCAGTTGCCGTCGAAGACCAGGTAGGCATTCATCAACATGGCGGTATCCTCAGGATTTACTGGCGATTTCGGCGCGCAGGCGTTCTTCCTGCTCGCGCAACTCGGGAGTGAATTCGCAGCCAAAGTCCTCGGCCTCGAAGATCTGCCGGATTTCGATTTCCGACTGCCCGTCGAACGGATTGGGCGAGCGCTTGACCCAATCGATGCACTCCTGCAACGACGCTGTCTGCATGATCCAGAAGCCGGCGATCAGCTCCTTGGTCTCGGCGAAGGGGCCGTCGAGCACCTGCCGCGACGCGCCATCGAAGCGCACCCGCGCACCCTTCGAGCTGGGATGCAGCCCTTCGCCGGCCAGCATCACGCCGGCCTTCACCAGCTCCTCGTTGTACGCTCCCATGGCGGCGAGCAGCTCTTCCTTGGGCATTACACCGGCTTCGGAGTCGGCGGTGGCTTTGACGATCACCATGAAACGCATGGTATTTCTCCTCTTATCATTATCAGCGTGGCGGCCGGTTGCTTCCGGTTCCTGACGAATAGTCGAAGGGCGTGACGGCAGATCGACAAGCCGCGGAAAAATTTTTGCAAATGGAAACGGGGGCTCTGAGCATAGGTCGGCGAAGGCTACCAGGCGGCGGTATAGGAAATTTCTCTATGGACGCCCGGCATCAGCGCCATTAGAACGTGCCGTCCAGCGACAAGTGGAAACACGCCATGTGGGTGCAACTGATCCCTGTGATCGAAATGTTCTACCTGATCGACTCCGTTCCGGTGCCGGCAAAGGGGCCGCACTGGGAGCATGTGGAGCACTGGAGGGACTACCATGCGCGCAATCTGTCGGCCAACGGCTTCAGCGCCCAGCTCTCGCCCTATGCGCCCGGCAGTGCGTTCTATCGACTGCCGGACCTGACCTACGCGGACCTGGAGAAACTCATCGGCCTGCACTGCGCCGCAGCGCTGGAAGGCTCCGCGAGCTGGGACGAAGTCGGTCCACTGTTCGGCGGCTATGTCCTGCGCATCGATGGCACGAATGTCCTTTACCCGCAGTGCTGCAGCGACCTGTGCGACATCGAGAGCTGGAGACGCATTGCCGAGGGAACGGGCTCCTACCTGTACAGCGGTCATCCGTCGCCGATCATCGCCATCGACGGGCAGACCGCTACCTTCGACTTCAGTGTGGAAAAGCAGGGCGAAGTCTTCTGCCCTCCTCCGCCCTGCTCCTCGGTATCCGTCCCACTCGCCGCGCTGGCGGACGCCGTGCAGGGCGCCGAGCTGGAACTGAACTCCTTTGCCGCCCGGCTGGAATGGCTGAATGTCGACAGGATGCTGAAGATTCCCGATATCAGCGCCGCACTCATTCACGGCCGCCAGCACTGACATTCTGGACAGCCCCGGCCACAGTCCCTAGATTCGGCCTTTTCGCACTAGACGGAGCATCGCCCCCATGAGCCTGGAATCGGTTCGCGCCTTCTTCGCCGAAAAGGCCCCCGACATCGCCATCATCGAGCTGGAAACCAGCACCGCCACCGTTGCCCTGGCCGCCGAGGCCCACGGCGTGGAGCCGGGGCGGATCGCCAAGACGCTGTCCCTGCGGGTCGGCGAGCGCACCGTGCTGGTGGTGGCGCGCGGCGATGCGCGGCTGGACAACCGCAAGCTCAAGGAAGCCTTTGGCGGCAAGGCGAAGATGCTCGGCGCTGAGGAAGTCGTGGAGCTGACCGGACATCCGGTGGGCGGGGTCTGCCCGTTTGGCCTGGCGACGCCGTTGCCGGTGTATTGCGATGTGTCGTTGCAAGCGTTCGACGAAGTGCTGCCGGCGGCTGGGGCGGTGCACAGCGCAGTCCGGATCGGGCCGCAGCGTATGGCGGAGCTGGTGGCGGCGGATTGGATCGATGTCTGCCAGGAACAGGCCTGACACCGGCGCCGGCCTTGCCGGCGGGTCGCGGATAAGATCCGCTCCTACAGGGTGAGTCCGGCACGGCCAATGGTCGTGCGCCACCTGGGGTGCTCGGGGGTCTTCCCCGGGGGCTCGGGGTCTTCCCGGGGCGGGTCTTCGTAGGAGCGGACCTTGTCCGCGAAATCCATCGCGAAGGAATCCATTCCAACCGGGAAACACCAGTGCATCGCGCCTGCAGATTCGCCGAAGCCTTCGGCGCCTGATTCCTTGCCCTGCCCATCCCAAACATGACCCTCCCTAGCATGGGCAATCCCTGCTCCGGCACTGTTGCTCCAGCAACACACGCCCAACACTTTGCTGTTTGCCCAGCGCCTAAACTGTTGGACAAAAACATCAAACCGTTGATTTATAAGATATTTCAATTCCGGCACAGCTTGTGCAATGACCTGGACAGACAGGCCCGAACACCGGGCCGATTCATCTGCCCCGAGGTCGCTGTACTGCCATGTCCCAACTCCCCGAATCCGTCCACTACGACATCCGCGAGCCGAACGCCCAGGTAATTACCTCCGACGCCGAGGCCATCGACGTCGCCCACAAGGTCGCCGCCTTCCTGCTCGAAGGCGCCGCCGAGCGCGACCGCAACCGCGAAGTCCCGCCGGAAGTCGTCGAGGTCTACTCCAACAGCGGCCTGTGGGGCATCAGCGTGCCGCGCGCCTTTGGTGGCGCCGAGGTGTCCTACGCCACGCTAGCGGAAGTCATCGCCATCATCTCCGCCGCCGACCCGTCGCTGGGGCAGATTCCGCAGAACCACTACTGCCTGCTGGAGGACATCCGCCTGCAAGGCAGCGACGAGCAGAAGCGCTTCTTCTTCGACCTCGCGCTCAAGGGCAACCGCTTCGCCAACGCGCTGTCGGAAACCGGCGGCAAGACCGTCCAGGACATCCAGACCCGCCTGCGCCGCGACGGCGACCATGTCGTGCTCGATGGCCGCAAGGGCTACTGCACCGGCTCGCTCTACGCCCATTGGCTCGGCGTGCTGGGCCTGGACGAACAGGGCAACGCCCAGCTCGCCTTCGTGCCGCGCGGCACGCCGGGGCTGGTGATCGTCGACGACTGGGCGAGCATCGGCCAGCGCACCACTTCCAGCGGCACCGTGCTGGTGGAAGGCCTGCGCGTACCGGCGTTCAACGTCTTCCCGACCCACCGCTCCTACGACGTGCCGACCCTGGCCGGCCCGTTCGCGCAGATCACCACCGCCGCCATCGATGCCGGCATCGCCCGCGCCGCGCTGCGCGACACCATCGCCTTCGTTCGCGAACAGGCGCGCCCGTGGATCGACGCCGGCGTGGAGAAGGCCAGCGAAGATCCGCTCACCATCATCCAGGTCGGTGAACTGGGCATCCGCATCGAAGCCGCCGATGCCCTGCTGGAACGCGCCGGCAAGGTGATGGACGCCGCTCGCCCGGCGCCGGACGAAGACAGCGTGGCCCGCGCCTCGGTCGCCGTGGCCAAGGCCAAGGTGTTGACCACCGAAGTCGCCATAGACGCCTCCAACAAGCTGTTCGAGCTGGGCGGCACCCGCTCCACCCTCGCCCGCCACGCCCTCGACCGCCACTGGCGCAACGCCCGCGTGCACACCCTGCACGACCCGGTGCGCTGGAAGTACCACCTGGTCGGCAACTGGCTGCTCAACGACAAGCGCCCACCGCGCCACGACTGGAACTGAGGCCATCGCCATGAGCAAGCAGATCCGCCTCAACGCCTTCGCCATGAACTGCGTCGGCCACCTGTCGCCCGGCCTCTGGCGCCACCCGCGCGACCAGCAAGCCGCGCGCTACACCGACATCCACTACTGGATCGAACTGGCGAAAACCCTGGAACGCGGCAAGATCGACGGCCTGTTCCTGGCCGACGTGCTGGGCGTCTACGACGTCTACCACGGCAACGCCGACGCAGCGCTGAGCGCCGGTGCCCAGGTGCCGGCCAACGACCCGCTGCAGATCGTCCCGGCCATGGCCGCGGCCACCGAGCACCTGGGTTTCGGCATCACCGCCTCGGTGTCGTTCGAGCACCCGTTTCCCTTCGCCCGGCGCATGTCCACGCTGGATCACCTGACCCGTGGCCGCGCCGGCTGGAATATCGTCACCTCCTACCTCAACAGCGGCGCGCGCAACCTGGGGCTGAAGCAGCAGCTCAACCACCAGCAGCGCTATGCCCTGGCCGCCGAGTACCTGGAGGTCTGCTACAAGCTCTGGGAAGCCAGCTGGGACGATGACGCCGTGGTCGCTGACCGCAAGAGTGGCGTCTACGCCGACCCGCGCAAGGTCCACCCCATCGAGCACAAGGGCGAGCACTTCGAGGTACCCGGCTTCCACCTCAGCCAGCCGTCGCCGCAGCGCACGCCGGTGCTGTACCAGGCCGGTGCGTCCAGCCGTGGCAAAGCCTTCGCCGCCGGCAATGCCGAATGCGTGTTCGTCGCCGCGCCGACCAAAAACATCCTCCGCGACCAGGTGGCCGACCTGCGCCGCCTTGCCGTGGAAGCCGGCCGCCAGCCCGGCGACGTGCTGGTGTTGAACCAGCTCACGGTGATCGTCGCGCCGACCGACGCCGAGGCGCTGGCCAAGCTGCAAGACTACCGCCAGTACAGCGACCGCGAAGGCGCCCTGGCCCTGGTCTCCGGTTGGACCGGCATCGACTTCGGCCAGTACGCGCCGGACCAGGTGTTGCGCCACGTACAGAGCGACGCCATCCAGTCCGCCGTCGACGCATTCAGCGCCGCCGACCCGGAGCGCCAGTGGACCGCCGCAGAGATCGCCGACTACTGCGCCCTGGGCGGCGACGGCCCGCTGCTGGTGGGTTCGCCGCAGACCGTGGCAGACCAGCTTCAGGCCTGGGTCGAGGAAACCGACGTGGACGGCTTTAACCTCTCCAGCCTGGTGGCGCCGGAAACCTTCGTCGACATCGTCGACCTGCTGGTGCCGGAACTACAGGCGCGCGGCCTGTTCAAGCGCGAGTACGAACAGGGCACGCTGCGCAACAAGCTGTTCGGCCAGGGCGACCGCCTCGGCGCTTCGCACCGCGCCGCGAAGCTGCGCAGGGGCCGCGAATGATGGACGGCTGGTTCCGCAACCTCGACTGGCACGACCTCGGCCAGGCCTGCCTGGACACCCTCGCCATGCTCGGCGGCGCGCTGGCCTTCACCGTGCTGCTGGGCCTGCCGCTGGGCGTGTTGCTCTACCTCACCGGCAAACGCCAGCTGCACGAGAAGCCCGGCCTGTACCGTGCCCTGTCGGTGGTGGTGAACATGCTGCGTTCGCTGCCGTTCATCATCCTGCTGATCGTGCTGATCCCGGTCACCACGCTGGTCACCGGCACCTCGCTGGGCGTGCCCGGCGCGATCCCGCCGCTGGTGGTGGGCTGCACGCCGTTCTTTGCGCGGCTGGTGGAAACCGCCCTGCGCGAAGTCGACCGCGGCCTGGTGGAAGCCACCCAGGCGATGGGCGCCAGCACCTGGCAGATCATCTGGCACACCCTGCTGCCGGAAGCGCGCACCGGGCTGATCGCCGCCGTCACCGTGACCGCCATCGTGCTGGTGGACTACACGGCTATGTCCGGCGTGATCGGTGGCGGCGGCCTCGGCGACCTGGCGATCCGCTTCGGTTACCAGCGCTTCCAGACCGACGTGATGATCATCACCGTCGCCCTGCTGATCCTGCTGGTGCAGGCGCTGCAGATGAGCGGCGACCGCCTGGTGGCGCGCTACACCCGGCGCTGAATTCCCCGCCCACTCCCTCTCCGGGAGCGGCACCCAGAACCCCCGCCGGCAGCCGGGCCCCGCTGCCATCAAGGCCACACGTCCACACCACGACGGCCCACCCACTACTGCCAAGGAGCAACATCCATGAAAAAGGCCATCGCCATTCTGGCGGCCGTCGTCGCCTTCTCCGCCCACGCGGGGGAGAAACTCGTTGTCGGCGCCACCCCGGTGCCGCACGCGGAAATTCTCGAGTTCGTCAAACCGGAACTGGCCAAGGAAGGCGTCGACCTGGACATCAAGGTCTTCACTGACTTCATCCAGCCCAACCTGCAACTCGCGCAGAAGAACCTCGACGCCAACTACTACCAGTACCGCCCGTTCCTCGATGACTTCAACAAGACCCGCCACACCGACCTGGTGCCGGTGGTGGGCATCCACATCGAGCCGTTCGGCGCCTACTCCACCAAGTACAAGTCCCTTGCCGAGCTGCCCGACGGCGCCAGCGTGGCCATCCCCAACGACCCGGTGAACACCGGCCGCGCCCTGGTGCTGCTGGCCGAGAGCGGCCTGATCAAGCTCAAGGACCCGACCAACCCGCAGTCCACCGAGCGCGACATCACCGACAACCCCAAGCACCTGAAGATCCGTGAACTGGAAGGCGCGCTGCTGGCCCGCGCGGTGAAGCAGGTCGACCTGGCGTTCATCTTCGCCAACTACGCGCTGGAAGCCGGTATCGATACCAAGAGCGCGCTGATCGTGGAGAAGGGCAAGGACCTCTATGCCGAGTTCCTGGTGGCGCGCCCGGACAACATCCAGGACCCGGGCATCCAGAAGCTGGCCAAGGCGCTGAATTCGCCGGAAGTCCGCCAGTTCATCCTGACCCGCTACAAGGGCGAGATTGCACCGGCGTTCTGATTGACGTTCGGGCTCGGCTGGCGAACCCCTCTCCCCCGCCCTCTCCCTGAAGGGAGAGGGAGCCGTTTGTGCCGGCTGAAACCGCAACTCAATCCTGCACCGATCCAGTCCCCTCTCCCTTCAGGGAGAGGGAGCCGTTTGTGCCGGCTGAAACCGCAACTCGATCCTGCACCGATCCAGTCCCCTCTCCCTTCAGGGAGAGGGTTAGGGAGAGGGAATTCCCTGCTCCACAACCACAGGAAACCGCATGACCAACGAATCCGCACCCAAGGACCTTCGTGACCAGGCACCCCGGCTACTCCCGGCGCGCCGCATCGTCAACGACGCCCAGGCCATCGAAGCCGCCCACGAAGTGGCCCGCCTGGCGAAACCCGGAGCCGCCACCCGCGACCGCGAGCGCGCGCTGCCCTGGAGTGAACTGGAACACTTCACCGCCCTCGGCCTGGGCGGTATCAGCATTCCCCGCGAGTACGGCGGCGCGCAGGTTTCCTACGCCACCGTCGCCGAAGTCTTCCGCGTGATCTGCGCCGCCGACCCGGCACTGGGACAGATTCCACAGAACCAGTTCGGCCTGCTCAACGTGATCGACAGCGTCGCCAGCGATGCACAGAAGCGCGTGCTGTTCGGCGGCGTGCTCAACGGTCGGCGCATCGGCAACGCGGGGCCCGAGCGCAATACCAGGAACACTCTCGAACTCAAGGCGCGGCTGGTTCGCGACGGCGCACACTTCCGCGTCAGCGGCGAGAAGTTCTACTCGACCGGCGCGCTGTTCGCCCATTGGGTCGCGGTGAAAGCCATCGACGAAGACGGCCGCGCGGTCATGGGCTTCGTCGAACGCGGCGTGGATGGCCTGCGCATCGTCGACGACTGGTCCGGCTTCGGCCAGCGCACCACCGCCAGCGGTACCGTACTGCTGGATAACGCACCCATCGCCGGCTCACTGGTAATCCACAACGGCCGCCTGGCCGACATCCCCAATATCCAGGGCGCCGTCTCGCAACTGATCCAGGCCGCCATCGATGCCGGCATCGCGGCGAATGCCCTGGAAGACGCCATCGACTTCATCCGCACGCGTACCCGTCCCTTCATCGATGCCGAAGTCGAGAACGCCAGCGACGAGCCCTTCACCATCGCCGAGATCGGCCGCCTGCAAGTCGAACTGCACGCGGCTGAAGCGCTGCTGGAACGCGCCGGCCATGTGCTCGACGAAGTCAGCGCGCGCCCTATCGACGACGAGTCCGCCGCCCGCGCCTCCATCGCCGTGGCCGAAGCCAAGGTGCTGACCACCGAGATCAGCCTGGCCGCCAGCGAGAAGCTCTTCGAACTGGCCGGCAGCCGCGCCACCCTCGCCGAATTCAACCTCGACCGCCACTGGCGCAACGCCCGCGTGCACACCCTGCACGACCCGGTGCGCTGGAAGGTCCAGGCGGTTGGCGCCTACCACCTCAACGGCGCCCGCCCCGCGCGTCATTCCTGGATCTGAGGAGCGCCGATGAACAGCATCGTTTTGTCTAACCCAGAGCTAGCCAATCCCGTCCACATCATCCGCAGCGATGACGAAGCCCTGGACGTGGCCCGCGCCCTGGCCGCCGACTTCCGCGAAGGCGCCATCACCCGCGACCGCGAGCGGCGCCTGCCGTGGGACGAACTCGAACGCTTCAGCCGCTCCGGCCTGTGGGGCATCACCGTACCGCGCGAGTACGGTGGCGCGGGCGTCTCCCGCGTCACCGTGGCGCGGGTGATCGCCATCATTTCCGCCGCCGACGGCTCGCTGGGGCAGATTCCGCAGAACCATTTCTATGCCGTCGAACTGCTGCGGGTGAATGGCAACGACGAGCAGAAAGCCCGTCTGTTCGCCGAGGTGCTGGCTGGCGTTCGCTTCGGCAACGCACTGGCAGAAATCGGCACCCGTACCGCCCATGACCGCACCACGCGCCTCAAGCGCGAGGACGGCCGCCTGCGCATTCACGGCCGCAAGTTCTACTGCACCGGCGCGCTCTATGCGCAGCGCATTCCGACGCTGGTGATCGATGACGATGGCCTGCAGCAATTCGCCTTCATTCAGCGCGACACTCCGGGCGTCGAGATCATCGACGACTGGTCCGGCTTCGGCCAGCGCACCACCGGCAGCGGCAGCGTGGTGTTCGATGGCGCGCAGGTCAGTGAGGACGACATCGTCTCGTTCCAGGCAGCCTTCGAGCGCCCGACCACCGTTGGCCCGTACGCGCAGATTCTGCACGCGGCCATCGATGTCGGCATCGCTCGGGGCGCTTATGAAGACACGCTGACCTTCCTGCGCGAGAAGGCACGTCCGTGGATCGATTCGGGCGTGGACAAGGCCAGCGATGATCCGCTGGCGATCAACGAGGTAGGCCGCCTGGCGATCCGCCTGCATGCCGCCGAAGCGCTGCTGGATCGCTCGGGCCGAGTGCTCGACGCAGCCACCGCCGAGCCGACTGCCGAAAGTGTTGCCGCCGCTTCCATTGCCGTGGCCGAGGCGCGGGCGATCACCACGGAGGTATCGCTGCTGGCGGGCAGCAAGCTGATCGAACTGGGCGGCAGCCGCGCCAGCCTCGTCGAACTGGGCCTGGACCGCCATTGGCGCAACGCCCGCGTGCACACCCTGCACGACCCGGCACGCTGGAAGTACTTCGCGGTGGGCAACTACTACCTCAACGGCAAGCTGCCGCCGCGTCGGGGGACGTTGTGATGTTTCTTGCCGAACACAGACAAGAGCCCCTCACCCTAACCCTGGCTGCGCGCCCCGCTCCTCAAACGGGAGAGGGACCGTTCGGTGCAGGGAGAAAGCAAGGCGTCAGCCGGCAGGTACTGCCCTCTCGCCCTAATGGAGAGATGCCGTTCGGCGCAGTGACAAACCGTTGTCTCAGCCGGCACGGACTGCCCCCTCTCCCTGAGGGAGAGGGCTGGGGTGAGGGGGAAGCGTCAGCGCCGACATCCCCATCAAGCGAACACCCCCATGTAGGGCACATAACGCCTACGACGTTATCCGCCCACGCGGCGGATAACCCGTTCCGGGTCATTCGCCCTACACATGCCGCAGCGCAGTTGCCGAGCCGCCAGCGCAAGGAAACTCCATGAGCCAGAAACAGCTCCTCCTCAACGCCTTCAGCATGAATTGCGTCGGCCACATCAACCACGGCCTGTGGACCCACCCGCGCGATCGCTCGACGGACTTCAACAAGCTCAGCCACTGGACCGACCTCGCACGCCTGCTGGAAAAAGGCCTGTTCGACGGCCTGTTCCTGGCCGATATCCTCGGCGTCTACGACGTCTACCAGAACGGCATCGAGCTCACCGCGAAAGAAGCCATCCAGCTGCCGGTGAACGACCCGCTGATGCTGGTCTCGGCCATGGCCGGCGTTACGCAACACCTGGGCTTCGGCGTCACCGCCAACCTCACCTACGAGGCACCCTACCCGTTCGCCCGCCGGCTCTCGACACTGGATCACCTAAGTGACGGCCGGATCGGCTGGAACATCGTCACCGGCTACCTGGAAAGCACCGCACGCGCCATGGGCCAGGACCGGCAGATCGACCACGACCGCCGCTACGACCGCGCCGACGAGTACCTGGAAGTGCTCTACAAGCTCTGGGAAGGCAGTTGGGAAGACGACGCGGTAATCGCCGACCGCCAGCGCCGCGTCTATGCGCAGCCGGGCAAGGTGCACAAGGTGCGGCACCACGGCGAGTTCTTCGATGTCGAGGGCTACCACCTCAGCCAGCCGTCACCGCAGCGCACGCCGCTGCTGTTCCAGGCCGGCGCATCGAATCGCGGGCTCACCTTCGCCGCGCGCCATGCCGAGTGCGTGTTCGTCTCGGCACAGACCCGCGAAGCCACGCGCGTACTGGTGGACCGCATCCGCCACGCTGCGGTGGACGCGGGCCGCCGGGCGGACGACATCAAGGTGTTCATGGGTATCAATGTGATCGTCGCGCCAACAGAGGCCGAGGCGCGCGACAAGCTCGCCGAGTACCGCCGCTTCGCCAGCGCCGAAGCCGGTCTTGCGCACTTCGCCAGCACCACCGGCATCGACTTCTCGCGCTATGCGCTGGACGAGCCGATCCGTTACGAGAAGACCAACGCCATCGAGTCCGCCACCAAGGCCCTGACCGTCGCCCGCACCGACGCCACCGTGCGCCAGTTGCTGGAACAGCTCGCTCTCGGCGGGCGCTACACCACGCTGGTGGGCAACCCGCTGCAGGTCGCCGATGAGCTGCTGGGATGGATCAACGATGCCGGGCTGGACGGCTTCAACCTGACCCGCACCGTGGAGCCGGAAAGCTACGCCGACTTCATCGAGCTGGTCGTGCCCGAACTGCAGAACCGTGGCGCCTACAAGACGGCCTACGCCGAGGGTCCGCTGCGGGAAAAACTCTTCGGCGCCGGCCGCGCCCGACTGCCTGCGCGGCATGTCGGGGCGAGCTATCGCCAGGCAACCGCCACTGGAGCGACTCCAGCCTTCTCTCTTTAAAAGGCCATCAGGCTCTAAAACCTATAAGGACTCGTTGCCATGCATGCACGCTTCAAGCTCACCCTCGGCCTCTCGCTGAGCCTCCTCGCCGCCGGCCTCGCCCAGGCCGCCGACACCCTGCGCCTGGGCACCACTGCCGCCTTCGCTCCACCGCTGGAAGTGGCAGTGAAGGAAGCCGCCGCACAAGGCCTGAAAGTCGAACTGGTGGAGTTCACCGACTGGAACGCGCCGAACATCACCCTCGACCACGGCGACATCGACGCCAACTACTTCCAGCACACGCCCTTCCTGGAGAACGCCAACCGCGAGGGCGGCCTGCACCTGAAGGCGTTCGCGCCGGGGATCATCAACAACGTCGGTCTCTACTCGACCAAGTACAAGGCCATCGCCGACCTGCCCGACGGCGCCAAGGTCGCCATCGCCAACGACCCGATCAATGGCGGTCGTGGGCTGCAGCTGCTGCAGAAGGCCGGGCTGCTCAAGCTCAAGGATGGCGTGGGCTACAAGGCGACCCTGGACGACATCGTGGCCAACCCGAAAAACATCCAGATCATCGAGCTAGAGGCCGTGCAACTGGTGCGCGCGCTGGACGACGTCGACCTGGCCCAGGGCTATCCGCACTACATCCGCCTGGCCGGGACCATCGATCCGAACAGCGCGCTGTTGTTCGATGGCATCGAGAACAAGGAGTACGTCATCCAGTTCGTCACCCGCGATGACTACAAGGACCCGGACGGCCGGCTGAAGAAGTTCGTCGATCTCTACCAGCATTCGCCGCAGGTCCGCGCCGCGCTGGACAAGGCCCACGGCTCGCTCTACCAGCCGGGCTGGCAGTAAGCGCGCCGACGTTCATCGGTAAGGGTAAATGTCTTCTTCTGCGAAGCCGAGGCGGAGCTTTTTCCCTCTCCCCAGCCCTCTCCCTGAAGGGAGAGGGGGCCGTCCGATGCTAGCGGATACTGCAGCTCCCCCTGAACAGCCAGCTTGCTCCGTGCTATCCGGCCACACCGAACCAGTCCCCTCTCCCTTCAGGGAGAGGGCTAGGGAGAGGGCAGCCAGCCTTCTCCGATCTCAAGAACAGGCCCCCACCATGGTCAGCTTCAACCGCAACCTCGAACTCGCCACCCAGCACATCGCCCTGCGCGGGCTGGGCAAGACCTACGCCGGCCACCACGGCCCGGTGGAGGCGCTCAGCGATATCGAACTCTCCGTCCGCCGTGGCGAAGTGTTCGGCATCATCGGCCGCAGCGGCGCCGGCAAGAGCTCGCTGATCCGCACCCTCAACCGCCTGGAAAAACCCAGCGTCGGCCAAGTGCTGATCGACGGCGAGGACATCGGCGCCTTCGACGCCCAGCAACTGGTCGGCCTGCGCCGCCGGGTCGGCATGATCTTCCAGCACTTCAACCTGATGTCGGCCAAGACAGTAGCGCAGAACATCGCCCTGCCGCTGCGCGTGGCCGGCGTGCCCAAGGCGCGCATCGCCGAGCGGGTAGACGAACTGCTGCAGCTCGTGGGACTGGAAGACAAGCGCCATGCCTACCCGGCACAACTCTCCGGCGGCCAGAAACAGCGCGTCGGCATCGCCCGCGCGCTGGTGCACCAGCCGGAAATCCTGCTCTGCGACGAGGCCACCTCGGCGCTGGACCCGGAGAGCACCCAGGCCATCCTCGCCCTGCTGCGCGACATCAATCGTCGCCTGGGCCTGACCATCGTGCTGATCACCCACGAGATGGCGGTGATCCGCGAAATCTGCGACCGCGTGGTGGTGCTCGAACGTGGGCGCATCGTCGAACAGGGCGATGTCTGGGAAGTCTTCGGCAACCCGCAGCACGAAGTCAGCCGCACCCTGCTCGGCTCGCTACAGCAGCACCTGCCACCAGACCTGCTGGCGCGCCTGGAACATCCGTCGGACAACGAAGTCATTCTCGACCTGCACTACACCGGCGTGCGCGAACAGGAACCCGACCTGCTGGCCATCGCCCAGGCCCTGGGCAACCGCGTCAGCCTGCTGCATGGCGGTATCGAGCGCATCCAGGGCCGCGCCCTCGGCCGGCTGCTGCTGAGTGTCGCCGCGCCTGCCTCCACGGCTCCCGAACTGCTCGAACGTGCCCGCGATGTCGCCGATCGCCTGGAGGTGCTCACCCATGCCTGATCGCTTGCTGCAAGGTCTGCTCGACACCCTGCTGATGATCGGCGCGTCCTCGGCCATCGTCTTGCTGGTGGGCATTCCGCTGGCCCTGGTGCTGGTCACCACTGGGTCCGGCGGGATCTTCCAGGCGCGCCTGGTCAACCAGGGTCTGGGCAGCGTGGTCAACGTGCTGCGCTCGATCCCCTTCCTGATCCTGATGGTGGCGCTGATCCCCTTCACCCGCCTGATCGTCGGCACCAGCTACGGCGTATGGGCGGCCGTGGTGCCGCTGACCATCGCCGCCACGCCGTTCTTCGCGCGCATCGCCGAGGTCAGCCTGCGCGAGGTCGACCACGGCCTGATCGAGGCGGCGCAGGCGATGGGCTGCCAGCCACGGCACATCATCTGGAACGTGCTGCTGCCGGAGGCGCGGCCGGGCATCGTTGCCGGCTTCACCATCACCCTGGTGACCATGATCAACTCCTCGGCCATGGCCGGCGCCATCGGTGCCGGCGGCCTGGGCGATCTCGCGTATCGCTATGGCTACCAGCGCTTCGACACCCAGGTGATGCTCACCGTGATCATCCTGCTGGTGGCCCTGGTGACGCTGATCCAGTTCGGCGGCGATCGCCTGGCGCGCTGGCTCAACAAGCGCCTGTGACGTTCGTCGGCTGATCCTTCCTCGGCCCTGCTCCCACGCGGGTTGCGTCTAACCTGACAACACACCCGCCCCTCCGTGCTCAGGCACAGTTCGTGGATGCGTGGCGTCCCTGTGCTCACTGCGGAGGCGTTCGTCATGGCCAACCCCCTTTCCACCCTGGGTATCGTGCATACCGCCATCAGTCTGGTGCCGCTGATCGCCGGCATCTGGGCCTTCTACCGAGCGGGGCGCATCGACCCGCGCAGCCCTGTCGGCAGGTGGTACGTCTACGGGATGATTCTCGGCGTGCTCACCGCCTTCGGCCTGTCCAGCACCGGCGGCTTCAATGCCGGCCACGCCATCGGCATCCTCTGCCTGGTCGCCATCGCGGTGGGCAGCTACGCCCAGCGGGTCGGCGCCCTGGGCGGTCTGGGTGAATACGTCGAAACGGCGGCGATGAGCTTCAGCTTCTTCCTGATGATGATCCCGACGCTCAATGAATCCCTGTCGCGCCTGCCACCGTCCAACCCCATCGGCCAGGGCCCGGATTCACCGCCGGTGCAGATGGCGGTGATGATCGCCCTGCTGGGGCTGATCGTCGGCGTGCTCTACCAGTTCTACCGCATCCACCGTCGCCGCGTCCCGCCAGCGCGCCCGGCGCACTGAAGGTCTATGCTGGCGGCGTCCCTTCACGGAGCGCCGCCATGACCGTCCGCCGTATCGTCGCCAACCTCGCCACCGGCAAGCCCGCCGAAGTCGCGCGTTTCTATCGGGAACTGTTCGATCTGGAGATCGTGATGGACCACGGCTGGCTGATCACCCTCGCCAGCGACAACAGCGCGTTGGCGCAGATAAGCCTGGCCAGCGAAGGTGGCTCTGGCGCGCCGGTGCCGGACCTGTCCATCGAAGTGGACAATCTCGACGAGGTGCATGAGCGCGCCCTGGCCGCCGGCCATGAGATTCCCTACGCGCTGACCCTCGAGCCCTGGGGCGTGCGGCGCTTCTACGTGCGAGATCCGCTGGGTACGCTGGTGAACGTGCTGCAGCACGTCCATTGAAGAGTGGGTTCGCGAGCAAGCTCGCTCCTACAGGTGCCAAGGGGCTCTTGCTGTAGGAGCGAGCTTGCTCGCGATGTCCGGGACGAGCTCTCAGCGATTCAGGAACGCCAGCAGGTCTTCGTTCACCTGATCCGCCAGGGTCGTGCACATGCCGTGCGGGCCGCCTTTGTAGACCTTCAGCTCACCCTTCTGCACCAGCTCCACCGAGCGCTGACCGGCGGCGCCGATGGGCACGATCTGGTCGTCGTCGCCGTGGAGAATCAGCGCCGGCACGTCGATCTTCTTCAGGTCCTCGGTGTAGTCCACCTCGGAAAACTCGTGGATGCACAGGTACTGGCCCAGGTGTCCGCCCAACATGCCCTGCAGCCAGAAGTTGTCGATCACACCCTGCGACGCCTTCGCGTTCGGCCGGTTGTAGCCATAGAACGGCACCGCCAGGTCCTTGAAGAACTGTGAGCGATCTTCCTTCACGCCCTTGCGGATGCCATCGAACACATCGATGGGCAGGCCGCCGGGATTGGCCGCCGTCTTCAGCATGAGCGGAGGTACGGCGCCGATCAGCACCGCGCCGGACAGCCGCTTGGTGCCATGCCGGCCGATATAGTGCGCGACCTCGCCGCCGCCGGTGGAATGGCCCACCAGCGTCGCCCCTTTCAGGTCCAGCGCCTCGATCACCGCCGCCAGGTCGTCGGCATAGGTGTCCATGTCATTGCCATTGGCCGGCTGGCCGGAGCGCCCATGCCCGCGCCGGTCATGGGCGATGACACGGTAGCCCTTCTGCACCAGGAACAGCATCTGCGCATCCCACGCGTCGGCAGTGAGCGGCCAGCCATGGGAGAACACCACCGGCTGCCCGCTGCCCCAGTCCTTGTAGAAAATCTCGGTGCCATCTTTCGCTTTGACGAAGCTCATTTGGGTCGTTTCCTTCATGTGATGGGTGAAAAGAAACGCCGCAACTCCAGCGACTGCAAACCGCTCTACGGCGGGCTTCAGCATAGATTGGCGGAAAATCCCGGTCGGGTGATGAGTGAAATTTCCGACGAGCGACTTCCGCGTGGCCGCACCAAACTCGCCCGCTTCGAACCCGCGCCAAATCGGGGGGCAAGCGGGTTCCGCAGGCAGCGGAAGTCTTCACGCACCGGGCTCGCACTTGCTCAGCGGGCAGGCATCAACCCCGTGGGTTGCGGCAATCGCAGTTTGCGCGTCCGCCGCTCGGTATCAGGGCTGATCGACAGGCCCCACGCCTTGAAGAAGCCGGAAAGGTCCGCCCGCGCGACCAGGCTGCTGCGGTAGATGAACTCCTGGACCTGCGTGCTGTTGTCATTGAGCTGGCTGAAGACCAGCGGATGTCGCCGGTAATACTTGTGCAGCCGGCGATAGAAGTCGTCACCCAATCCGTCGCGTAGTTGCTCGAACATGACCAACCGCGTCCAGACGGCGGTATTGCCCGGGAACGAGGCATCGTCATTGAAGTCACGGCGCTCCTGGGTGAGATAGTCGACCGCGTTTTCATAAGGAGTGCGCTCGGTTTCCGGTTCCACCTCGGCCAACCGCGACGGCAAGCCGAAACGCTGCTGGGCGTGCAGGGAATAGAGGTTCACCGTCACCTCGACCACCGGCTCCCAGAACCAATCACTCTGCTGGTAGGTATGCCCCGTTTCATGCCATAGCGCCCAGGGATCGGTTGCCCACGGCTCGTTGAGCAGCACCAGCGCACTGGCGCCGGGCATGCCGATGAAGTTGTCGCCGGCATACATGAACACCCCCTCGAGGGACTTCGCCGACGATACGTCATCCTGGAAGTACTGCAGGCGCAGCGGCGAGGGTCGGTCCAACGGCGTGGCGCCGTCCAGTCCGGAGAGGTCGTCATGCAGCCCGATCACCCGTTCGAGGTAGGCCAGCAGCATGGCAGGGTCGGTGCGTTTCGACTGGTCGTACATCTCCCGTCGCACCGTGATGACCGCCCGTGGCCCGACCATCTCGACGTAGGGCGCCTTGCTGTCCTTCAGCATCGCGCGCCACTGCTCGGCCGAGGTCTGCCCGCGGATGTAGAACGGTACGGCGCTGCCCCCGCTGACGATGCGGATGTCCACCGGCGGCAGCGGCTGCCCGCCGATTCCGCTGTCGACATAGCGGAAATAGAGCATGCCGGCGCGCGGCGCGACGAAGCTGTTGAACCCGGGATTCGCCATCCGCTCCGCGGGATCGTTGGCCTCCACCGGGTCCATGAATCCGTTGGCCGGACCGATCATGAGGACCAGGGCATCCCGTCCGCTGGATAGGCCGTCAACGTCGAAATCGAGGGTCTCTCCTTGCGCCAGGTAAATCCCGGATGGGTGATATTCCATGCTCTTGAAACGCCGAGTGCGATCGGCATCGAGGCTACCGGCAACCTGCGCGACCAGATGGTAGCGGCGCGCTACGTTGTCATAGCGCGACTTCTCCAGCGCGCCCAGATCGGGGGCATGGCTCCCGTGCCCACCCGCATCGCTGCGGATCAGCAGGAAGCGCTCGCTCGGTGCGTTGTTCCGCGGCTCTTCCAGCGTCAGGTCCATTCCGTCCGCGAGGAAACCCTCGCTGACGTTCAGCCCCAGGCCGCTCTCGGCTGCGACGATTCGATAGCTGTCGGCGTAGGGCTGTAACGTCCAGCGCTGCCGACCTCCTTCCTGCTCGGGAAGCACCGAGACGAAGGTGCCAGGCTCGCGGCTGGCTCCGGGGACGGCGAGATAGCGCCCATATTTCCGGGAGAACAGGCTGTAGCCCTTGCCGTCACGGCGCAGCACCCAGGTCTGGGCCGGATCGCGCCGCGCGCTCCAGCCAAACTGCGCCACCTCCACCGCGCCCTCGCTGGTCGAATAGGCAGTCAGCAACTTGTAGGACGCCTGGGAGACGACGTAGTAGTCGCCCTCCGGTATCGCCGCTTCAGCCCTGACAACCGCGCAGAGTCCCCACCACATGAGACAGACAACCCCTACACCACGCAAGCGACGATACGGCATGTGAAATCCCCCCGAAGCCCCAGTGGAGCCACTGCGAGGCTCCGAGGTTTCGGACAGTAGAATTTCCGGACCACCCATGACAATGAGAACTGAATCACAAAAATTTTCTGATTTGATACAGGATGTTTTTTACCTAAAAAGTCAGATATTTCGCCATCAACGTCCTTATGTCCTTTCGGCGAACAACGCTGCCAGCCAGTCGGAAAACACCCGCAGACGCCGGGAAATCTGTCGCCGCGCCGGGTAGAGCACGCTCACGGGCAAGGCCGGTGGCCGCCAGTCACGCAGCACTTCCACCAGCTCACCGCTGGCCAGGCCTTCCTCCAGGTGGTAGCGCGGTGCCTGGATCATCCCGAAACCGGCGCGGCAGGCGGCGATGTAGGCGTCGGCGTTGTTCACCGTGATCCGGCTGGGCAGCCGCAGCGTGCGCAGCTCGCCGTCGAAGACGAATTCGAGGTCGAAGATGCGCCCGCTGGAAGCCGACTGGTAGTTCACCGCCAGGTGACCGTCGAGTCGTTGCGGATGCTCGGGCAGGCCGTGCTCCTCCACATAGGCACGACTCACGCAGGTGAGCTGGTGCAACTCAGTGATGCGCCGTCCCACCAGGCTGGAGTCCGGCAGCTCACCGGCACGCAGCACGCAGTCGACGCCTTCGCGCACCAGGTCGACCTGGCGATCGTTCAGGCTGAGCTCCAGTTCGATCTGCGGGTAGCGCCGACAGAAGTCCGGCAGCGCCGGAATCACCACCAGCCGCCCCAGCGAGCTGGGCAGGTCGACGCGCAGCTTGCCGCGCGGATTGTCCGGCGAATCGGAGAAGCAGTTCTCCGCCTCTTCCAGGTCCTCCAGCAGACGCACGCAGCGCTCGTAATACGCCTGGCCGTCGGCGGTGACGCTGACCTGCCGGGTGGTGCGGCGCAGCAGTTGCACCCCGAGGTGGGTTTCCAGTTGCTGGATCAACTGGGTCACGCTGGCCCGCGGCAGTTGCAGGCTGTCCGCCGCCTTGCCGAAAGCCTTGAGTTCGACGATGCGGGTGTACACCTGCATGGCCTGCAGACGGTCCATGGCACGCTCCGATTATTTGCCCATAGCGAATAGTTAAACCGTAAACAGCCGGTTTATCCATGGATACCAAACAACAAGAATGAACAGGTCCATCTCACGACCCGGAGAAACCCGCATGAAGACCCGCCGCCTGGGCCCGCAAGGCCCCG
This sequence comes from Pseudomonas sp. PDNC002, assembly GCF_016919445.1. Lineage (NCBI taxonomy): Bacteria > Pseudomonadati > Pseudomonadota > Gammaproteobacteria > Pseudomonadales > Pseudomonadaceae > Pseudomonas > Pseudomonas sp. PDNC002. The sequence goes on from NZ_CP070356.1 coordinate 4,841,320, forward strand.
TCGTCTCCGCCATCGGCCTCGGCTGCATGGGCATGTCCGACTTCTACACCACCGGCAGCGACGAGCAGGAATCCATCGCCACCCTGCACCACGCGCTCGAACTGGGCGTCACCCTGTTCGATACCGCCGACATGTATGGCCCGCACACCAACGAGGAACTGCTCGGCCGCGCCCTGAAGGGCAAGCGCGAGCAGGTCTTCCTCGCCACCAAGTTCGGCATCGTGCGCACCCCGGACCAGCCGCAGGTGCGCGGCGCCAACGGCAGCCCGGAGTACGTGCGGCAGTCCGTGGAAGGCAGCCTGAAGCGCCTGGGCACCGATCACATCGACCTCTACTACCAGCATCGCGTCGACCCGAAGGTGCCCATCGAGGAAACCGTCGGCGCCATGGCCGAGTTGGTGAAGGCCGGCAAGGTGCGCTACCTGGGGCTCAGCGAAGCCTCGGCGGAAACCCTCGAACGGGCGCACAAGATCCACCCGATCACCGCGCTGCAGAGCGAATACTCGCTGTGGACCCGCGACCCGGAGGACAACGCCGTGCTGGCAACCTGCGCGCGCCTGGGCATCGGCTTCGTGCCCTACAGCCCACTGGGGCGCGGCTTCCTCACCGGCGCGCTGAAGAGCCCCGACGATTTCGCCGCAGACGACTATCGGCGCTCCAGCCCGCGCTTCACCGGCGAGAACTTCGCGAAGAACCTGCGGCTGGTAGACAAGGTGGCCGAACTCGCGGCGGCTCGCGGGGTCACGCCATCACAACTGGCGCTGGCCTGGGTATTGGCCCAGGGCGATCACCTGGTGCCGATCCCCGGAACCAAGCAGCGCAAGTACCTGGAGCAGAATGTCGCTGCCGTCGATCTTGCGCTGACATCAGTGGAGCTGCTGCAACTGGACGCGATCTTCCCCGCCGGCGCGGCCGCCGGCGGTCGCTACAGCGAACAGGTCATGAGCCTGATCCAGTAACGGCCGATTGCCAGGGGCTCCGGTGGACGCGCGCAGCGGTTATGCTGACGGCGTCTATCGGAGGCTCCATGCGATTTGTTCCCGCCGCACTGTTCGTATTCTTTTTCCTTCCCCTCGCCGCCCTCGCGGACGAGGAATGCCAGGTGACGGCCGTGTACAGCGGCGACCAGCTGACCTGCCAGCGCGCGGACGGCACCGACACCACCATCCACCTGCGCGGCATCGATGCTCCGGAACTGGAAAACCACTTCGGCCAGCGCTCCCGTGCGGCCCTGGTGCAGTTGGCCCTGGGCAAGAGCGCCACGCTCAAACACGCCGAACAGCAGCCCGATGGCAGCCTGCGCGCGGCCGTCTGGGTCACCCCGGCAGAGTGCCCGAACTGCGGCCATACCCTGGATATCGGCCGCGCCCAGTTGAGCATCGGCCTCGCGCGTTGGCGTCAGAGCGACGCGCAGACGCCCGAGGAAGTAGGTCAGTACCAGTTCGAGGAGCACGAGGCCAAGGTGCGGCGCACCAACCTGTGGCGCACGCCCTGAGCGACCCGCTCGGTTGCCGCCTCAGTTGCTGACGTAGCGCTGCAGGATGCGCCGATCCTCGCCCTCGTCCACCAGCGCCTTCAGCGTCTGGGCGTAGCGCTGCACGAAGTCCTCGTCCTGGGTGCGCTTGCTGAAGGCGACCTCCGCCGACTCAGCCGAGACCACCACCTTCGTCGGCTCGATGCTCGATGCCAGCCCCAGTTGCTGCAACTCGTACTGACCGCTGTGCTCGTCGGCGATGATGCCGTCGATGCGGCCCTTGTCGACCATGTGCCAGAGGTTGCTGCGACTGGCATTGAAGAACACCCGCGCGGCGTAGTCCGGGTCAGACATCAGTTGGCGGAAGGGCTCGCCGTAGGACACGTCGATCTGTGCGCCCAGACGGAAATCGTTGCGCGGCAGGTCGGCAAGCTCGTGCAGGCTGTCGCGGGCCGGCAAGTCCCGGCGGACGAAGAGAATGTTGCGTGATGGCGGCAGCACCGTGCCGGAGAAATAGGCGTATGCCTCGCGCTCGGGCTTGCGGAACGCGCCGGGCAGCACGTCCAGCCGGCCAAGCTCCAACTCCTTGAGCGCGCGTGCCCACGGCAGCTTGACCATCCTCACGCTGCAACCCAGGTGCTCCAGGACTTCGCGATTCAGCTCGACGTAGAGGCCGCCAACGCTGCCATCGGGCAGTTGCATGCTGAACGGCGGATCGTCATCCCAGCGCAGCGTCTTCTCGCAGGCGCCCAGCGGCACCGACAGCAAGGCCAGGCCCAGCACGGCCAGAGGACGCAGACGTGCGGCAATGAAGAACGACAGGCGAACGGCTGGCGGCAAGATCACGGCTCACGACAGGAGAAGACGGATCGCCCGAGTGTATTGAACAGCGCCCCTCGGTGACCAGTACCGCCGCTATTCGGACGTTCGCTCCATGTACGTCACTGCCAGCCGTAGCGCCGCGCGAACCAGCCCTTCACCGCCTGGGTCAGCGCCATGTAGCCCAGCAGGATCGCGGCCAGCCAGGGCCAGTAGTCCAGCGGCAGCGCCTGCATGCGGAACGAATGCGCCAGCGGGCCCATGGGCAGGAAGACCGCCACGGCGACGATCACCAGGGTCATGCCCAGCAGCGGCCAGGCAGCGCGGCTCTGCAGGAAGGGAATGCGCCGGGTGCGGATCATGTGCACCACCAGCAGTTGCGAGATCAACCCCTCGACGAACCAGCCGGACTGGAACAGCGTCTGGTGTTCCGGTGAATTGGCGCCGAACACATGCCACAGCACGAGGAAAGTGGCGATGTCGAAGATCGAGCTGATCGGCCCGAAGAACACCATGAAGCGCCCCAGGCCGTCCGGGTTCCATTGCTGCGGCTTGCGCAGCAGCTCTTCGTCGACGTTATCGAAGGGAATGGCGATCTGCGACAGGTCGTAGAGCAGGTTCTGCACCAGCAGTTGCAGCGGCAGCATCGGCAGGAACGGAATGAACGCGCTGGCCACCAGCACGCTGAACACATTGCCGAAGTTGGAGCTGGCGGTCATGCGGATGTACTTGAGCATGTTGGCGAAGGTCCGGCGCCCTTCGATCACGCCCTCCTCCAGCACCATCAGGCTCTTCTCCAGCAGGATCAGGTCGGCAGCTTCCTTGGCGATGTCCACCGCCGAATCCACCGAGATGCCGATGTCCGCCGAGCGCAGCGCCGGGGCGTCGTTGATACCGTCGCCGAGGAAGCCGACCACATGCCCACGCTCGCGCAGCACGCGCACCAGGCGTTCCTTGTGGCTGGGGGTGAGCTTGGCGAACAGCGTGGTGCGCTCGGCCCGTTCGCCCAGTACAGCGTCGTCGAGATCGTCCAGTTGCGGCCCGAGCAGCACGCCCTCCACGGCGAGGCCGACGTCACGGCAGACCTTCAGGCTGACGCGCTCGTTGTCCCCGGTCAGCACCTTCACCGCCACGCCATTGCGCGCCAGCGCGCGCAACGCCGGCGCCGTGGTCTCCTTCGGCGGATCGAGGAAGGCGATATAGCCGGCCAGGCACAAGGCCTCTTCATCGGCCACGCCGTAGACGTCGCGATTGGGCGGCAGCTCGCGGGTCGCCACCGCGACCACGCGCAATCCTTCCAGGTTGAGCTCGTCCGCCACCGCGCGGATACGCTCCAGGCGCGCGCCGGTCAGCGGCTCGACACCCTCGGCGGTTTCCACCGTGGCGCAGACCGCCAGCACTTCTTCCAGCGCGCCCTTGCAGATCAGCAGGTGCTGGCCGTCACGCTCGCTGACCACCACGGACATGCGCCGGCGGGCGAAGTCGAAGGGAATCTCGTCGAGCTTGCGGAAGCGGCTGTCCACCTTCAGTGCGTGGCGCAGTTCGACGTGTTCGAGCACGGCGACGTCCAGCAGGTTCTTCAGGCCGGTCTGGTAGTGGCTATTGAGGAAGGCCAGTTGCAGCACGCGGTCCTGCACGTGGCCGAAGGCGTCGGTATGACGCTCGAGGACGATGCGGTCCTGGGTCAGGGTGCCGGTCTTGTCGGTGCAGAGGATGTCCATCGCGCCAAAGTTCTGGATGGCGTCCAGGCGCTTGACGATCACCTTGCGCCGGCTGAGCACCACCGCGCCCTTGGCCAGGGTCGAGGTGACGATCATCGGGAGCATTTCCGGGGTCAGGCCGACCGCGATGGACAGCGCGAACAAGGCCGCTTCCAGCCAGTCGCCCTTGGTGAAACCATTGATCAGCAGCACCACCGGCGCCATCACCAGCATGAAGCGGATCAGCAGCCAACTGACGCGGTTCACCCCAGCCTGGAAGGCGGTCGGCGCCGGATCGCTGGCGATGACCCGCTCGGCCAGGGAGCCGAAATAAGTGCGCGCCCCGGTGCCGATCACCACCGCCTGGGCGGAACCGCTGACCACCGTGGTACCCATGAAACACAGGCTGTCGCGCTCGAGCGGGTTGCCCTGGCGGGCGTCGCGCAGCTGAGCGAATTTCTCCACCGGCAACGACTCGCCGGTCAGCGCCGCCTGGCCGAGGAACAGGTCCTTGGCGCTGAGCAGGCGCACGTCCGCCGGGACCATGTCGCCGGCCGACAGCCACAGCACGTCGCCCGGGACCAGTTGGCGGATCGGCACCTCCACGCGGCGCGCGGGACCATCATCCTCGGCGCTGCGGAACACCGTGGCGGTGTTGCTGACCATCGCCTTGAGCTGCTCGGCCGCGCGGTTCGAGCGCTTCTCCTGGATGAAGCGCAGCAGCGTGGAAATCCCCACCATGCTGCCGATGACCACGGCCGCCTCGGCATCGCCGGTGAAGCCGGAGATGGCCGCCAGTACCGTGAGCAGCAGGTTGAAGGGGTTGCAGTAGCAGAACCAGAGGTGCTGCCAGGCACCGATGGGGCGGTCCTGGTCGACCTCGTTCAGGCCGCCGCGCAGGCGACGCTCCTCCGCCTCCGCCTCGCTCAGACCTTCGCGTCGGCTTTCCAGGCGCTCCAGCACCGCCGAACTTTCCAGCGCCGACCACTCCAGCAGCGCCGAGGTCAGCTGAGCGGGCGCCTGCCGTCCAGCGGCCGAACCGCGCAGCAGGTCGCGCGATGCCAGCCGGCGCAATTGCCGGGCGGGAAAGCCCTTGTTGATGAATTCGAGCAGGTGGGTCCTGATGATATCCAGGCGCATGATGACTCCCCTTGTGCGCCACATCGGCCGGCGGCGGGAGCAGTCTGCTCGGCCTTTCTTAAGGCGCCATGAAGAGGCCCGGTCAGGCCATCAGCGAATCCAGGACCCGATGCAGGTGAAGGACGCCGGTCCGGTCGAGTTCTTCCCGGTCGGTGATCGGCTGGCCATCCCGCATGAACCCCAGGCGTTCATCGGCGATGGCGGCGGCGATGACCTCGAGCAGCTCGTCCTGCGTGTGGCAGCCATCGAGCAGCGGCAGCAACAGCGACGAGAAGGGATCGAGCACGATCGATTCGTGCCAGGGATTGAAGGTCACGGTCTGCGTGGCCTCGGCGAACGCGATGACTTCCGGCTCCACCCGTGGCATGCCGGCGGCGCCCGGTCCGCCCACCACCGCACTGAGGCGGTAACGGCCGAAACCACCCACCACCAGGCGCTCGAACAGCGCGATCAGTTGCGCCTCGGCCTGCTCGGGCAACGCTCCCAATTGCTGCTCGACATACCCCAGCAGCGCCGGAAGGTTCTGCGTGCGCGGCCAGACTTCGTTCAGCCGGTACGCGGCAACCTTGGCGACAGCGCCGCGCAGGCCGATACGACGGCCATCGTGCAGGGTGAAGAACTGCTGGTCATCGTCCAGGCGCACCGCCTCGGGGCTTTCGAATCGCGCGGCGACATGCAGCCGTGCCAGGCGCTCGGGCTGAAGCCGGTACACGATCTCGCCGGCCCGGTCGGCGTGTACCAGCAGGCTCTGCCGGTAGCTGCGGTTGCCGAGGAAGTCCATGCGCTGCTCCAACGCCACCTGGCTGTGGCCGCAAGCGTCGACCAGCGCCTCGCGTGCATCGGCGGCGACGTTGCTGACGAACATCCCGACCGGATTGGCATCGGCCAGGTAGGCGAGCCCTTCCGCCTCGGCGCGGGCGACGAAATCGCTGAAGTAGCACGGTACGTTGTTCGGCTGGAGGAACTCGGACAGCGCCGCATCGTCCGCACAGATCGACTCGCACTCGTCCACAGCGCTGCGCATCGAGCTGCCATCGTGCGGCGCGCAGCGCTTGAGAAAGGCGAACAGACGCCGCGCGCGGGCCAGCTTCTCGCCACTGTCCGCGGCGTGCTGCGCTTCCATGAGCAACGCATCGCGCACCATTTCCCGGCCTTTCCAGCCGGGGTAGACGTTATAGCTGACGTAGGCGACGCCGTCGGCGGCGAGGTGATCGCGGCAAAGCCGGGCGATGACCTGGCGGTCCTGCGCCGTGACGTGGCTGTAGAGATCGTGGCAGATGATGTAGTCGAACTGGCCCAGCTCCGCGGTCAGCTCATCGAGCCTGGCGCAATGCAGCGTGACGTTGCCCAGGCCCAGGCTCTCGATGCACTGGCGCCCCGCCTCGACCGCCGCCGTGGAAGCATCCACACCGACCAGCGTGGCCCGGCGATTGCGCGTGGCGAAGGGAATCAGGTTACCGGCGCTGGCGCAGCCCAGCTCGAGTATTCGAGCGGTTTCCACCCGTGGCGTCTGGAGGCCGAACAGCCAGGCGATGGCCGCGAGGTTTTCGGCCGATGAACGAGGAAAGCAGAGCGAGGTACGCGGGAAAGCCGAAGTGTTCTGGACGGTCGTGGACACGGAAAATTGCCTGTCGATTCGAAAGCGCCGGATGCTGGACGGGCCAGCAAAACTGCGGCGCATTCTGCCGTCAGGCGCTCTCCGACACCCGAGTCCGCAAGCCGTTACAGACTTTTCCGAACCTCCTTCAAAAATCACCTACAGCCGCCCCATTCCCCCACTCAGAAGTCGCGCTTGTAGAAGATGTCCAGCGAACTCGCCAGGCCGCTGGCGGCCTCCAGGTAGACCTTCTTGCTCAACAGGTAGCGCAGCGCGATGGTGTTGGCCGGCTCGAACACACCGACGCCGTAGCGCAGGCTGAGCTTGTCGGACAACTGGCCGCTGGCGACCACGCTGGTGCTGTTGCCGGTGCCTTCGGTATCCAGCTGGAAGTCCTGGATGCCGAGCCTCTGCGCCACCTCGCCGGTGAGCGGCGCACTGCCGGCCAGGCCGAGTGCCAGGGCTGCCTCGCCGAGCATGTTGCTGTCCTCGCCGGTGGACATCGGCCGGCCCAGCACCAGGTACGACAGCGCCTGCTGCTGGCTCATGGCGGGCTCGGAGAACACCTCGCTGCGCGGTTGCTCGGCATTGCCGGTGAGGCGCAGGCCGGCGACCACGTCGTCGACCTTGCGGATCGCCTCGACATCCAGATACGGCTGTTCGATGGGGCCGGCAAAGGTCAGGCGCGCGCGGCGGATAGTCAGCTTCTGCCCGTAGGCGCGGTAGCGGCCGTTGTTCAGACGCAGCTCGCCGCGGGTGTCCATGTTGTCGCCTATGTGCACCTGGCCGGCCAGCTCGGCGCTCAAGCCGAAGCCCTCGAAGGTCAGCTTGTCCTTGCCGACGATCACGTCGATATCCATGTTCAGCGCCGTGGCGGACTTCTGCTCCTGCTTCTCGCCGACGATGACGGTGTCGTCGGACACCTTCACGGTGGATGGCGGCAACTGCCGAATGGTAATGGCACCGCGCGGAACCTGGACGCTGCCGGACACCGCCAGGCGTTCACCGGCCATCTTCACCGCCAGCTCAGGCTCCACTTCGAGGTTGGCGTAGGGCTCCACCGTCACCGGCAGGCGCGTCCCACGCAGCTTGACGTCGACGTCCAGGCCGCTGTCCCAGGCGATACGCCCGGACAGGCTGCCATTGCCATGCTCCCCCGCTCGCCAGTCGCCACTCAGGTCGACCTGCTCACCGGCGATGCGCGCCGTGACCTGCAAGTGCTCGAAGCGGGTCGGCAGGTCGCCGCCGGAAATCTCGCCGTCATTCAGGCGTAGCTCGCCCTCCACGTGCGGCGCCAGCAGGCCACCGGAAATCTGCCCGCTGCCATTGAGATGGCCCTTCAGGGTTTCCACCATGGGTGCAAACGGCCGGGCGACGGAGATATCCAGGCCATCGAGTCGGAAGCTGCCGTTCACCGGCTTGGATTTCGGCCGGGGATCGAGCTGCACCTGGGCGTCCAGGCTACCCAGTTTTTCCCCCTGGAACTGCAGACTGGTGTCGATGCGGCGCGGTGTCAGGCGGCTTTCGAGCTGCAGGCGCTGGTACGGGAAATCGACCCACTCCTCCTGCTCCTTGATCCGCAACGTGCCGTTGCCGGCGTTGATCAGGATCGAGCCATTCGGGCCGCTGGCCGGCAGGTCGAGCTGGACGTCGCCATCGAGCTTACCCTTCCAGGCGAAATCGTCCGGCAACCAGCGCGCCAGGCTGTCCAGCGGAAACTCGCGCAGGTGTATGCGCAGGCGCGGGTCCGGCATCAGGCGCTGGTCTTCCATGCACAGGCTGGCCGGGCCGGATGCCCAGCAATGGGCACCCAGGTTGACCCGGCCATCGACCAATCGCTCCAGGCGGGCGGGTTGCTGCAGCCGCCAGTCCTGGCCGCCGCTCTGGACTTCGCCGCTGGCCAGGCGGCCGCGCCAATCCTTGCCGTTCCAGTTGCCGTCCAGGCCGAGGTCGAGGACCACCGGTTTACCTTGCAGGTTGAGCGTCAGTTGCTGGCGTTGGCGATCACCGCTGCCGTCCAGCTTCAACACACCGAAATCGCTGTCGCCGCTGTGCAGTCCCTGCGCAGTCAGGCTCAGGCGCCCGCGTTGGGCGGCATCCAGAGAGGCGCTCAGGTCCAGCGAGCGCAAACCCTGGTCCGCGTAGGCCACGCGCTGGCCACTCAGCTTCAACTGGCCCTGCGGAGCCTGCAGCGTACCGGCCAGGTCGAGCTGGCCAGTGACCCGGCCGAACAGCTGCGGCCAAAGCTGACCAAGCCGGCCGAGGGCGATATCCAGGCGGCCGGAGAGACGCTGGTCCAGCCCCGCCTGCCCACTGATGCGGTTGTCGCCCAACTGCAACGACAGGCCATCCACTTTCCACGCCTGCCCCGCCGCAGTCGCCTGCGCCTTGAAGATGGCCGGCTGGCCACGCAGACGGCCCTGTAGATCGAGGTTGGCATCCAGCGTCAGCACGTCGCCCTTGAACGAACCCTTGCTGCGCAACGGCCCGCCGAGCCGGCCGGGCATTTCCTCCAGCCAATAGGCGGGATCGAGATCGGACAGGTCCAGCGCGGTGTCCCAGCTCACGGCATCGGCGAAACCGACCTTCAGATGGCCTTCCGCCTTGCCCTGCCCCGCCACCAGCTTCAGCGAGGGCAGGAAGACTTCCGACAGGTTGCCGGACACCGGGCTGGCCACGGTGAAGGCACCGGCCGGGCCATTTAGCGCGGCGTCGAAGTTGCCGAGATAGGCACCCTCGCTGTAGCTCACTTCGGCCTTGAGCGTGTGCACGCTGACCGGCGGCTCGTCGATTGCCGGGTACAGGTGGCGCCAGGGGAAGTCCAGCCAGTCGAGTTGGGCGTTGACGGCGAATGCGTCTTTCCAGTCGAGGCGACCGGTCACTGCCACGCGTTGGTCGTTCGTCGCACTCAGGTCCAGCGCCGTGATATCCGCGCCTTCGGCATCGACGCGGCCACGCAGGGTCAGCACCACCGGGCTTTCCTCCGCCGGCAGCACGGCCGCGCCGGCCAGTTGGTAGCCGTCCTTGAGGTTGCCACTGGCGTTCAGGCGCAGCTGGTTCAGGGTGAGCGTATCGGGCAGCGAGGCATCGGCCTTGAAGCCATCGGCGGTGACCAGCGCGGTGGCGGGCAGGTTCTCCGCCAGCGGCTGCAGGTCGCCTTCGAGATAGCCGTTCAGGTAGCCGCTGCTCTGCGCCTGCAGCTTGAGGTGACCCATCAGCTCACCCTTGGCCTGCAGCTGCAACGACCAGGGCTGGTCACCCGGCGCCGGCAGGCCCAGCGTACCCTCGGCCTCCAGCGGCCAGCCCCGGGTGGGCTTGAGCAGGCCCTTGAGCGACAGGCTCAGGCCATCGCGGGCAAGCTTGGCGGATTCGATATGCAGACCTTCGCGGTCCCAGTGCGCCACCAGCTCGGCATCGCGCAACTGCTCCTGATCGTCGAGCAGGAACCGGCCGATGCGGATATCACCCAGTTCCAGGGACAGCGGCAGGTCCAGGTCGGGCAATTCGATGGGCCCGGACGATGCCGCGCTGGGATCGCTGGGCGGCAGGGTCAGCAGCACTTGATTGGCGACGACCTTGTGCAGGCACAGGGTCATGCGCAGCAGGCAGGCCGGCGACCAGTCGATCTGCGGCTGCTCCAACACCAGGCGCGTGGCGCCATCAGTCCACTCCAGGCGCCTGGCGGTAAAGCCGTCCGCGAGCCGGCCGTCGAAATCGTCGACGGCAAGGCCCGGCACCCAGCTCAACGCCACGCGACTGCCGGCCGGCGTACCGAGCAATGCGGCCACGGCGATGACCAACAGCAGAATCAGCCCGAGCAGGCCACCCACGCCCCAGCGCAGTACGCGCATCCAGCCCGCCCGGCTCATAGTTCCGGCCCCATGGAGAAGTGGATGCGAATGCCGCCGTCCTCGTCCAGGCCATCGGCGAGATCCAGGCGCAGCGGTCCGACTGGCGAGATCCAGCGGATGCCGATGCCCACGCCGGTTTTGATCGACGGGAAGTCCAGGGAGTTGAAGGCATTGCCCTGGTCAACGAAGGCCGCCAGGCGCCAGCGCTCGGCAATCGGGTACTGGTATTCGACGCTGCCGGCGATCATGTAGCGGCCGCCGATGCGGTCGCCCTCGGAGTTCTTCGGCGACAGCGTCTGATAGTCGTAGCCGCGCACACTCTGATCGCCGCCCGCGAAGAAGCGCAGCGACGGTGGGATTGCACCGTAGTCGTTGGTGGCGATGCCGCCGACCTGAATGCGTCCGAGAACACGCTGGCCGCCCCAGAAACTGGTCAGGCCCTTGGCCATGGCGTTGATGTGGGCCACATCGGCGTCGGCCATCAGGCCTTCCTTCGCGCCCTTGACTTCGAACTGCAAGCGATAACCTTCGTTAGGGTCGATCTTGTTGTCGGCTTTCAGGATCGAATAGCCGATCCCCGGCATGAGGAAACTGCTGGTGCCGGCGTCGTCGCCGAGCTTGTATTCCTCGCGCTGCCAGTTCAGCGAGACGACGCGCTGCCAGCCACTGTCCAGCTTGTGGTGCCACTCGCCGCCCAGGGTGAGCAGCTTGCTCTCGGTGTCCACCAGGTCTTCGTACTGGTAGCCGCTGGTGAAGCGCAACTTGTCGGTCAGCGGCGGGTCCAGCGGGATTTCGTACCAGGCGCCGACGTTCTGCCGGGGCGCGGAGACTTCCGCCTCGAAGCCCAGGCTGTGGCCCTGGGGGTTGACCCAATGGCGCGTCCAGGTCGCCTTGGCGCGCGGCCCCACATCGGTCGAGAAGCCCAGGCCGAGTCCCATGGTGCGCGGCTTGCGCGCCTCCAGGTGGACATGCACCGGCACCACCTCACCATCACTCTGGGTGGGCGCCGCATCGACCCGCACACCATCGAAATAGCCGCTGGATTGCAGGGCCTGGTTGAGATCGGCGATCTGTTCGGAATCGTACTCGGCGCCCTCCTTGAACGGCACCATGCGTTGCAGCAGGTCCTCGTCGAAGGGGAAGTCGCCAGCGAAGTCGACCTTGCCCAGGCGATAGCGCGGACCGCTGGCGTACACCAGTTCGATGTCGGCGACGCCGGCCTGCGGATCGACACGCAATTGCTGCTGGGTGAACTGCCCGCGGAAAAAACCGAAACGCGAGGCCTGGTTCTGGATCAGGCGCTTGGCGTCCTCATAGGCGCCATGATTGAGCTGCGCGCCTGGCTTCAGGGCATCGCCGCCGGGAACGCGGAAACTCTTGAGCTTGGCCGCCGGGCCATCGACCCGCACGGTCACCTGGCGCAGATGGATGGGTTCGCCCGGCGTCACCACGATGCGCAGGGTCGGTACCTTGTCGTCGCGCACCCGGCTGCGAATCCGCGCCTGGTAATAGCCCAGCGCCTGGGCGGCCTTCTGCGCCTGCTCCTCGGCATTGCGCCGAAATCGTTGCAGGGCCGCCAGGTCACGCTCGCCAAGGCTGCCCACATAGGCCTCGATATTGGCCTTGAGCGCAGCGTTGGCGGGGGTGATGCGAACATCGAGATGGGCTTCAGCCGCCAGGACCGTCTGAAAGCAGAAGGCCATTACCAGCAGCAGCCCAAGCAATCCTTGGACAACTCTCATGGCGCGAAATGCTAGCACGGGATTTCCCCGCAATGCCTTCTTGTAGAGCCTAAGAACGGTCCGAAAGATTCAGTCCGAAACAATCATCAGCCAACTACCCTGCTTTCCGACTTTGGATTCGGATGGAACAACACGTGCTCGCGGATCGGCCCCAACGCCACTTCGCCGAGTTCCTGATAGCCATGCCGGCGATAGAACTCCAGGTAACGCGCGTTGCCGGTATCCAGCACCAGCCCCTGGGAGCCACCGTCCTCGGCACACCAGGCATGCAGGGCGTCGAGCAACTGTTCGCCCAGGTGCTTGCCCTGAAACTCCGGATGCACGCCGATCAGTGGCAGCATGTGATAAGGCCCCGGCGGCAGGCAGCCGAGCACGGCGGCGTGATAGTCCAGGTAGCGCCGGGTGCACCCCAGTCCCGTGGTCAGGAGCATGCGCATGCGCCAGAACCAGCTCTCGGTGACGTCCAGCCGGCGTTGCGGCGGAACGATCAGCGCCACGCCGACCAGGCGATCCTCCAGCAGCAGGCCTATGGCCGGCAGCTCTTCGAGGAAGTGCTGGTTCACCAGCTCGCGAATAGTGGCGCGCACGCGCTGGTCGAAGCCAGGTCGATCGGACTCGAACAGGTAGGCGAACGTGGGTTCGTGTCGATAGGCGTGATACAGCAGCGAGCGGACTTCGCGGCTGTAGCCGCCGTTCAGCAGACGGACTTCTGCGAGGGAATCAGGCATGTGGACGCCTCTTGTGGGTTCTTCTTATGGTTATGGGCCCAGCCACAAAACCCTAGCAGCGCCTCGCCGGGGTCGCCAGGATCGGCAACCATGGGCTAGCATCGTGCTTTTGCCAGGGCGCCCAGGATGAAAATCGTCTCTTTCAATATCAACGGTTTGCGCGCACGTCCCCACCAGCTCCAGGCGATCATCGAGCGCCACCAGCCGGACGTGATCGGCCTGCAGGAAACCAAGGTCGCCGACGAGCAGTTCCCCCGCGAGGAAATCGAAGCCCTCGGCTACCACGTGCACTACCACGGGCAGAAAGGCCACTACGGCGTCGCCCTGCTCTCCCGCCAGGAGCCGCTGGAGCTGCAGCGCGGCTTCCCCAACGACGGTGAGGAATCCCAGCGCCGCTTCATCTGGGGCACCTTCAAGGACGCCCAGGGTCAGTTGATCACCGTGATGAACGGCTACTTCCCGCAGGGTGAGAGCCGCGACCACCCGGTGAAGTTTCCGGCCAAGCAGCGCTTCTACGCCGATCTCCAGGACCTGCTGGAAACCCGCTTCCAGCCCGACCAGCAGCTGATTGTGATGGGCGACATCAACATCTCGCCGGAAGACTGCGACATCGGTATTGGCGAAGAGAACCGCAAGCGCTGGCTGAAGACCGGCAAGTGCAGCTTCCTGCCGGAAGAGCGCGAATGGCTGGCGCGCCTGAAAGGCTGGGGTCTGGTGGACAGCTTCCGCCTGCAGAACCCGTCGGTGGACGACCGCTTCAGCTGGTTCGACTACCGCAGCCGCGGCTTCGAGGACACGCCCAAGCGCGGCCTGCGCATCGACGTCATCCTTGCGTCGGAAGCGCTTCGCGGCCGCATCGCCGACACCGGCGTGGACTACGATATCCGCAGCATGGAAAAGCCCTCGGACCACGCGCCGATCTGGCTGCAGTTGAAGTAATCCAGCGCAATGAAAAAGCCCGGCGATTGCCGGGCTTTTTCATCGAACGCTCAGCGTTCGATCAGTTGGCCGTGACCGACACGGTCGTGCGGCGATTGGGCGCCAGGCACGCGATCACCTCGGGTGATGCCGACCCCGGGCAGGTCACCAGCGGCTCGGTCGGGCCGCGGCCCAGCGCATCGATGACATCCCGATCGACACCCCGCGCGACCAGGTAGTCGCGCACCGCACCGGCCCGCGCCAGCGACAGGCGGATATTGCTCTGTTCGCTGCCGATACGGTCCGTGTAGCCCACGATTCGCACCGACTGCACCTGCGAATCGCGCAGTCCTTCGGCAAGCTCGTCGAGCTTGGCCTTGCCTTCAGGCCGCAGCGTGGCGCTGCCGAAGGCGAACGACGCATCCGCCGCCAGGTTGAGCGTGCGGGTCTTGGCCGGCACGTCGCGGGGCGCTTCCGCCTGCCGTGGTTCGGCCTGCTTCATGCAGTTTTCCGGAAGGTAGAAGAACGACTGCGCGATCAGGTCCTTGTCGTACAGCACCTTGAACTGGCAGACCTTGTCAGGCTGCCCTTCGCCCTGGCGGAACTTGAAGATGTAGTCCCACTCACGCACGCCGAACATGCCCTCGGCGAATTGCGGGTGACCGATCAGGTCCTGGACCTGACGCTTGGTCATGCCCGGGCGGATCTTGCCCAGGTTTTCCAGGTTGACGTAGATGCCTTCCGGCACGCTCGCATCGTTCATGGCCGGGAACTTCGGCTCCTGGGTGTGCCCCTGGCCGTCGACATCGCTGATCGTGCTGGTACAGGCGGCAAGCGCAGCCAGCGCAGAGGCGGCCAGAGCAAGCTTCACGCCGCTGAGTTTGAATTCGAACATCTGTTGAACCTCGGAAATTGTTCGGATGGCCCGGCGCGTGCCGGGCCCTTCGATTAGCGATGGATTACCACTGATAGCCGACACCGACCGACATGCCGAACTGGCCTTGGGTATCCGTACTGCCCGAGAGCTTGGTCACCCACTTGCCGTTGTCGGAAATGCGCGAGACACCGATGGCCAAGGCGTTCTGCCCGCGATAGTTGCCCACCCCTGCCGATGCCATGCTGGCGCCCGGTACATAGGGTTGCGGCAGGGTCGCGGCTGCCATGGCGCCGGCGATACCCGCGCTGAGGATGTCGTCCTGCTTGTGCAGGTCGTGCTTCAGGTCGGAGTAGACGTTGTTGATGCTGTTGCCGAGATCACTGGTCGCCTTGTTCAGCTGGGCCACGTTGACGGCATCGGTGTCCGCGCTACCGGCGGCCAGGTTGGTGATCTGGCGTTCGGAGCCGGCGCTGCCGACCGACACGCTGTTGTCGCGATCGGCGACCGAATCGGTGCCCAGCGCAACGGCATTCCTGGCGGACGCCTTCGAGCGAGTGCCGATGGCCACCGACTTGTCGCCCTCCGCGCTCGCTCCGGCGCCACCGGCCACTGCGTCCTTGCCCGTCGGTTTGGGCTGAGGCAGGTTGCTGGTGTTGTTCACCTGGAACATGCCATCGGTACCGTCGGCGATGTTGGTGACGTTCGCGTTGGTCGCGCCGATCACCCCCTTGAGCTGCGACACGTTGACCGCGTCGCTGTCCTCGGTGCCGGCGGCCACGCCGGTGACCTGGCGGTAAACACCATTCGCCGCGTCGCCCACGCTGACAGCGCCTGTGGTGCTGGTTGTCGCCTTGATCTTCTGCGCCTGATCGTCGCTGGCGGTTCCCGGAACGTAGCCTTCGACGCCGGCCTGGCGGTTGGCGACCGAGTCGCCGCCCAGTGCGACGCTGCCCTCGGCCTCCGCCGAAGCATTCACGCCCGCCGCCAGGGAATTGATGCCCTTGGCGCCGTCATTGGCGTAGTTGCCGCCCGTCGTGCCGTTGTCGTTGGTGCTGTAGTAATGCGTTCCAGCGTTGGCCATGGCGATGTTCAACTGGTCGACGTTGACCGCATCGCTGCCTTCGGTGCCCATGGCGACGTTGGAGATACGCGTGCCGCCCTTCTTGGTGGTGCTGTTGTAGGTCGGCCCCTCCATTGCCACCGTGGAGTAGTCGACGTTGCCGTTGTCGATTCGATACTTGACGGCGCCCCTGTCCAGCGCCCCCATGTTGTCGGTCAGGTTTTCGATGGACTGGTTGGTGGCATACAGCTGCGAGCCGTTGATGGCATCGGTGCTGGTCTGACTGATACGGCCGGCCGCGACGTTGGTGATGGTGCGTTCGTTGCCGACGCTACCGACACTGACGGTGCTGGTCGGTGTCGTGCCGGCAAAGCCGTAGTTGATCCCGCGAATAGTGGTGCCGCCCGTGCCAACGGCGGCCTGGGTGCTGGAGCCAGCCCCCAGCGCGACATCACCGGTGTAGTTCGCATGGGTTCCGCGGCCCAGCGCCAGGCTGCTTTCGCCCAGGGCGGTGGCCTCGTAGCCCACCGCCGTGCTGCCCGTTGCATCGGCGAAGGAGTCACTCTTCGCCAGACCGTTTTCATTGGTGCGCGCGTAGCGGATGCCGGTGCCATGCGCGTCGGTGTAGGCGCTGCTGGTGTTGCCGGCGATGTTGTTGACGGTGGCGTTGATGTTCGCGACGTCGCCGTTGGTCTCGTTGAGCTGAGACATGTTCACCGCGTCGCTGTCGTCCACGCCGCGGGCGACGTTGGTGATGCGCGTGCCGCCCGTCTTGGTGGTGCTGTTGTAGGTGTTGCCACCGAGCGAAACGCTGTTGTAGTTGATGCTGCCATCCGGATTGAGGTCGTACTTGACCGCGCCGGCGTTCGCTTCGTTGGTAGCCAGTTTCAACTGCGCAACGTTGACTGCATCGGTATCGTCGGCACCCGCCGCCAGGCCGGTCATGCGGCGATCGCCAATGTTGACCTCGCCGATGGCGGTGCCGCCGGCGAGATAGGCCTGGTGCTGCAAGGTGCTGCCATCGGCATGCGAACCGGCACCCAGGGCGACGCTGCCGTCATGGCTGGACACGGCGCCCATGCCGATCGCCACGGAGTCGACACCCGACGCGACGGAGTCCGCGCCGGTGGAGTTGGCGTGGAAGTACTTGGTGCCATTCTCGTAGATGTTGGTGACACGACCATCGAGATTGCCGATGTCGGTCGTGTTGGTCGCAACCTGGGCGTTGGTCTCGCTCAGCTGCGACATGTTCACTGCGTCGCTGTCGTTTACGCCCCGGGCGACATTGGTGATACGCGTACCGCCCGTCTTGCTGGAGTTGTCATAGGTGTCGCCACCCAGGGTAACGCTGTTGTAGTTGACGGTGCCGTTGGGGTTGAGATCGTACTTCACCGCATTGGCATCCAGCGTGTTGATCGCCGAATTGGTAGCGAACAGCTGCGAGCCGTTGATGGCATCGGTGCTGGTCTGGCTGACACGGCCAGCCGCGACGTTGGTGAGGGTCCGCTCGTTGCCCGCACTGCCGACGCTGACCGTCCCCACCGGCGCGGTGCCGGCGAAGTCGTAGGTGGTACCGGCCACGGTAGCGTTGGCGGTGCCAACGGCTGCCGCGGTGGCGGAGTGGCTGCCCAGGGCCACGGAGTTCGTATCGGCCGCCGAGGCACCCTCGCCCATCGCCACCGAGCCAGTGCCCACGGCGGAAGCGCCGACACCGGCGGCCAGTGCATTCACACCGGTGGCGCCATCGTTGTCGTAGTTGGCACCCTGCACGCCGTTGTCGTTGACGCTGTAGTAGTGCGACTTCGCACCGTCCAGCGTCTGGTTCAGTTGATCGACGTTGACCGCGTCGCCACCATCTACGCCAGCGGCGAGGTTCTTGATGTGCGTACCACCGGTCTTGGTGGTGCTGTCATAGGTGTCGCCACCCAGGGTGATGCTGTTGTAGTTGACGGTGCCGTTGGGGTTGAGGTCGTACTTCACCGCGTTGGCATCCAGCGTATTGATCGCCGAATTGGTGGCGAACAGCTGCGAGCCGTTGATGGCGTCGGTGCTGGTCTGGCTGACACGGCCAGCCGCGACATTGGTGATGGTCCGCTCGTTGCCCGCGCTGCCGACGCTGACCGTGCCCACCGGCGCGGTGCCGGCGAAGTCATAGGTGGTCCCGGCAATGGTGGCGCTGGCGGTGCCGACGGCTGCCGCGGTGGCGGAGTGGCTGCCCAGAGCCACGGAGTTCGTATCGGCTGCCGAGGCACCCTCGCCCATCGCCACCGAGCCCGTGCCCACGGCGGAAGCGCCGACACCGGCTGCCAGTGCATTCACACCGGTGGCACCATCGTTGTCGTAGTTGGCACCCTTCACACCGTTGTCGTTGACGCTGTAGTAGTGCGTCTTGGCGGCACCGTTGATGGTGTCGTTCAACTGATCGACGTTGACGGCATCGCCACCATCTACGCCAGCGGCGAGATTCTTGATGTGCGTACCACCGGTCTTGGTGGTGCTGTCATAGGTGTCGCCACCCAGGGTAACGCTGTTGTAGTTGACGGTGCCGTTGGGGTTGAGGTCGTACTTCACCGCATTGGCATCCAGCGTGTTGATCGCCGAATTGGTGGCGAACAGCTGCGAGCCGTTGATGGCATCGGTGCTGGTCTGGCTGACACGGCCAGCCGCGACGTTGGTGATGGTCCGCTCGTTGCCCGCGCTGCCGACGCTGACCGTGCCCACCGGCGCGGTGCCGGCGAAGTCATAGGTGGTACCGGCAATGGTGGCGCTGGCGGTGCCGACGGCTGCCGCGGTGGCGGAATGGCTGCCCAGGGCCACGGAATTCGTATCGGCTGCCGAGGCACCCTCGCCCATCGCCACCGAGCCCGTGCCCACGGCAGAAGCGCCGACACCGGCTGCCAGTGCATTCACACCGGTGGCGCCATCGTTGTCGTAGTTGGCACCCTGCACGCCGTTGTCGTTGACGCTGTAGTAGTGCGTCTTGGCGGCACCGTTGATGGTGTCGTTCAGCTGATCGACGTTGACCGCATCGGTACCGGCAACCCCTGCAGCCACATTGGTGATATTGCCACCGCCCGCGTCGATGCCGTTGACGGTCATGCTGGGACCGTTGGTGATGGTAACGCCATTGCCATCCAGCTTGGTCTTGCCGCCTGCGGTGACAGACTCGACCTGGAGGTTGTCCGCCATCTGCAGGTTGAGTGTTCCCGCGGCATCGACCTGGGTCTGCAGGTTGGCATCGCTGTAGGTGCCCGCAGTGGTGCCGCCACCTTTCACGTTGAGCGTATCGCCCAGCTTCTTGCTGGTGCTGCCTGTGTTACCGGTGAAGGTGATGCCCTTGTTGCCCAGCGTATCGATGGCCTGGTTGGTCGCATACAGTTGCGAACCGTTGATGGCATCGGTGCTGGTCTGGCTGATGCGGCCCGCCGCGACGTTGGTGAGTGTCCGCTCGTTGCCGACGTTGCCGATACTGACCGTGCTGGTCGGAGTGGTGCCGGCAAAGGTATAGGTGGTGCCTCGGATGGTCACGCTGGACGTCGCGACCGCAGCGCTGGTAGTGGAACCAACGCCCAACGCTACGGCGCGATTGTTCTGCGCAATAGCGCCGTTGCCGATCGCGACCGAGTCCAGCTGCGTGGCCTTGGCCTTGTTGCCGATGGCTACGGTGGTATCACCCGATGCCAGGGCCGTATGCCCCAAGGCGGTGGCCAGCTTGCCTTCAGCACGTGCTTCCTCGCCGAATGCGGAGCCCCCCTTGTCGGCAAAAGCGTCCGTGCCGATGGCACTCGACGCATCGCTGGGGTTGGCCAGGGAGTTCGTCGTGTGCGCGCGCACGCCGATCGCAATGTTACCGGTGAAGGCGCTGGGCGGAGAGACTTCATCGGCCAGAGAGTCGTTGCCGATTGCGATGCTGCCGCTGGTCAATGCGCTGGCACGGTTGCCTACCGCAATGGCGCCGGTGCCCAGCACCGACTGCGCAGTGGACTCCCGGCCAATGGCGATGCTCGGATCATTGAATAAGGTCTTGGCCTGCGTACCAATGGCGATGGAGTCGTTGGGAGACGCGCTCGCCGAGCTGCCTTGCGCGATGGCGCCAACGCCAGCAGCCGACGCACCGTCGCCCAGGGCCATGCTGCGAATGGCCGAGGTATAGGCTCCCGTACCGATGGCCATGCTGTCGGCGGCTGCCGCCGAAGCACTGAAGCCAAAGGCCAGCGCGTTATCCGCTGCCGCCAATGCGGCCACGCCCGCGGCAATGGAGTTGGGTCCGCTCGCACCATCGTTGAGGTAGTTGCTTGCCGGCGTATTGCCGTCATTGACGCTGTAGTAATGGGATTCCGTGCTGCCCCAAGCGGGCGCTGTAATGACCATGGCGACGGCCAGCGTCGTAGCGGCCAGGTTGGCGCTCTTTGCCGACTTGCGGCGAGTTCCACGTTTACCCTTTCCGTTCGCCGTTGCGAACTCGCACGCAACCACCCAGGCATTCAGGGCGGCATTCCATACCAGTCGATACACCTTGTTCATTTTTACTCCAGAAGGGGCATGGCACCCCGAATTACGCTGAATGCGTCGAAATCCGCCCGATAAATGAGCGAAGAAATGAATGTGCGGGTAAGTCCTGGGGCGGATACCAGGAACTACCGATACCGCGACTGGTTCGGCGGACAGCCAAATGCCGCTGGTTCGCAGAGAGATGGTTCGCGAGGGAATAACTGGGGCTCTAATCTCGATCGCAGTACGGGTGGCCGTCCTGAGCAAAGAAGTGCGCATGGCTGATTCGGACTGGCAATGCAGGAATTTCTCATAGCTGAGATCGATATATGACTGCAGCACAGATGCGCATCGAGCAGACAATGCAGGGGGTGCAATGAATCAATACGCAGGCAGGTTTTTGCCACTAAAGAAAAGCGTTCCTGAACATCGAAAAAAAACTGTCGCACGTTACTGAAAAGTGAGAGGGAAGCATCCCTAGAGGACTGCACGGAACAATCCCTCCGGGCTTCATCCAGGCGAGAGAACAACCTAGAAATCACTTCATGTACTGATGGCAAGATCATGAAAATCATCGCTAAATTTCTACGACGATCATGTTATTTAGGGATCCCTGGATAGAATATCAACCGCCACCTGATAGCCCAGTAGGAGTTTTCCGATCACTTTTGCGCAACTTCACTCGCTGCATTATTGACTGACACAAAGCTTTCGAAAGCTCCGACAGAAACTCAAAATAAGCGAGCACGCATGGGGCAGGACTTTCCAGAAAACTCCAACACCCAGATTCAGAGAATCGACACAGCGCAGAAAACTGCGCTCCCACACAAACAAAAAAGCCCGACACGATGTCGGGCTTTTTTTGGGGCTACGGGTATCGTGTCAATGGTGATGACCGCTCAGCCTTCGAACCTCGAGAAACAACACCAAAAGCGCGCAGGGAACTATCAGGAAAACTGCGCTCGACAGGTATATTTCGGCCATGTTTGGCAGAGCGATGCAAATGACTGACAAAGCGAAGGCGGCGACGATGAAGAGTGCCTTCAATAACTCCGATGCGCTCTCGAACATATCTCGGTCTCCTTTTCCTTTGAGAGAGATATCTAATCATCACGTCCACTTCTCAGCAGATAGGAACTCTCTGACTACGCGCGAGGAATAGCCCCGTTCGCCGCTCTTTTTTACTTAGCCGCCACGCCGGATTCCGTCACAAGAAGGTCACATCGTTGACATGAACGCCCCGTACGCTGCCGCGCAAACCACGCATTACAGGGAAGACGCTCCATGCCGCACCACTCGCCAGCCCGGGAAAACGAAACCTGGCCCGTCACCATCGCATGGCTGGTCATCGGCTTCGTCTGCTACGCCTTGCCTTGGCAGGCTTTCGCGGCCCTACCAGGATCGCAGGGCAGTGAACCGGTATTGAGAATCCAGGGCTCCAACACCATCGGCGCCCACCTGCTTCCGGAGTTGGTCAAGGGACTGCTCGTCAGCGAAGGATTCGCGAACGTATCGAGCGAACCCGGCAAGGCCGAGAACGAACAGCGCATCCATGGCCGCAGCAGCGACGGACGAGAAGCCATCATCGACCTGGCGGCCCACGGTTCGAGCACCGGCTTCGCAGCACTCAAGGACAACACCGCCCAACTGGCCGCCTCGTCGCGTCCGATCAAGGATGTGGAGGCAACGTCCCTTTCCGCTTCCGGGAACCTGCGCAGCGCCAAGGCCGAGCAAGTCATCGGCATCGATGGGCTGGCCATCATCGTCAATCCAAGCAATCCCCTCGATGAACTGACCACGGACACCCTGGCGAAGATCTTCTCCGGAGAGGTCAAGACCTGGGAAGAGATTGGCGGTCGCGGAGGCGTCATCCACCTGTATGCGCGCGACGAAAACTCCGGCACGTTCGATACCTTCAAGGAACTGGTGCTGGCCAGCCACGGCAAGGCACTGGCCGGAGGCGTGTCTCGCTTCGAATCGAGCGATCAGCTATCCACGCAGATCAGCGCCGATCCGCAAGGTATCGGCTTCGTCGGTCTCTCCTCGATACAGAAGACCAAGGCGCTCGCCATTGCCGACGGCGAATCGCAGGCCATGCACCCTTCGGCCACGCTGATCGCCACCGAGGACTATCCCCTCTCCCGCCGCCTGTTCCTTTACATGAAGCCCGACGAGAGCAATCGCTGGGCGCGAGCCCTGCTGCAGTTCGCCCAGGGCGATCAGGGCCAGGCCCTGGTCAGCGCCAGCGGCTTTGTCGGTCAGCGCGTGCAGGCAGTGAAAATGGCGCCCAGGGCAAGCATGCCGGAGGCCTATCAGGCGCTTGCGCGCAATGCCGAGCGTCTGTCGGTGAACTTCCGCTTCCGCGAAGGCAGCGCAACGCTGGATAACAAGGCGCAACGTGATATCGAGCGACTGCTCGCCTACCTGCAACAGAACAGCAAGATGGACAAGCAGGCAGTGCTGGTCGGCTTTGGCGATCCGAAGCAGGACCCCGCCCGCGCCGAATTGCTCTCCAAGCTGCGAGCGATGGCCGTACGCCGCGAACTGGCCAAGGAAGGCGTGATGTTCCGCGACATCAGCGGCATGGGTGACGCACTGCCGGTGGCTGCCAACAGCGATGATGACGGCCGCGTTAAAAATCGCCGTGTCGAGGTTTGGGTCTATTGAGTCGAAAGGGGCACTCGCAGTGCCCCGCTCGCTCTTGGCGACTCAGTTGCGCCTAGCCGACAGCAGCTTGGCGACATCCGCCGGGAAATACGCGGCGCGCAGCCGGTAGATCGAGCCCAACAAATGTCCCTTGCCGTACCAGATCTGCCCGTTCTGGGTCAGAACCAGACCGTTGTCGGCTGAGAAGTCGTAGCGCGTCCCGACATTGTTGCCGAATACCAGGTGGCGCTTGTCCAGTTGGACCACCTGATAGCTGGCATTGGACGGCGGCATCTGCAGGCGGACGCGCTCGAGGTAGGCCGGCGCCAGGCGCGCGAATAGTTCACGGGTCTTGTCCCGATATTCCTGGACGCTGAGCCCCGGCGTGCGCTGCAGTTGCTCGGCAATCAGCGCGAACACGTCCGCGTTGGCGCGTGCCTGGGCGATGCGCAAGGGCAACACGCGAGCCAGCAGCGCGCCATCGAATTCCGGCTTCTGCTCGCTCACGGCGACGTGCGCGGGCTTATCCTCAGGCTTCTGCGCGTCGGTAACAGCCACCGCGGCCTTCATGAACTCCTGCGGATCGACCGGACGCAGCACTTCCGTCGCCTGGAAGGCGGCACACGACATGATCTGCCCTGCACGATCACCATTGACCAGCAGCGACACCGAATCCGGACTGTTCAACGGCAGGCGAGTGGGTTCGATGTTGAGTTTGCGCAACTGATCGTTCACCTGGTCCTGGGTCGCCTGGCCAGTCGCCAGGGCGCAGATCTGGCCGCTGAGCAACACGTCGCGCTGTCCGTTGAAAGTGGGCGCCATCGTGATGATCGCGTCCTGCATGATCGGCAGCGTCGGCACGCTGACCCAGTTCGTCGGACCGGGCGTCCGGCTCGCCCCCTGATCGCAGCCGGCCAGGGAAGTGCCGATGGCAAGGGAGACAACGAGAGTCTTGAGATTCATTCGGGGCCTTATCACTGGAGGAGAGAGCGTCGCTTTCGGCGGGCGGGCGAGGCCCTTCGGCGAGCGGCTGCAATTCTAGGGAGCCCCCATGAAAGCGCCGGCCCTCGCGCCCTGAGTCTTGGGTGGGAAAATTCCCAATTCATCACCCTTAGCGGCGGAGCGATCAAACCAGTAACGTCTAGACTTTCCCCTGCGAGCGTCTGCGAAGGAACTTGTTACGTTCCCGTGCTTGCCTGCAACGGCCGCTCTGCTATTTTCCCGCCAGTGACGCCGGGCCCCTCTGACGGTTGCCAACCGCCATGTCGGAGTCACTTTTCGACAATGACACTAAGGGAGGGGCCACATGACAGCTCTGCACGCCTTTTTGACCGAACCATTCCTCGGAACCGCCACCTGGTTCTGGCTGGCCTTCCTGGCCATCGTGATTCTTCTGCTCGTACTCGACCTGGGCGTCCTGCAACGCGACCACCACGAAATCGGTGTGCGCGAAAGCCTGATGCTCTCCGCCGGCTACTTCGCCTGCGGCCTGGCCTTCGGTGGCTGGGTCTGGTACGAATTCGGCTCCACCAGCGCGGTGGAGTACTACACCGGTTTCCTCGTCGAACAGTCGCTGTCCATGGACAACGTATTCGTCATGGCGATGATCTTCGGCTTCTTCGGCATCCCCCGCCGTTACCAGCACCAGGTCCTGTTCTGGGGCATCCTCGGCGCCATCGTCATGCGCGCGCTGATGATCGGCCTGGGCGCCGCGCTGGTTAAGGAATTCGAGTGGATCATGTACGTGTTCGGCGCCTTCCTGCTGTTCAGCGGCGTGAAGATGCTGTTCTCCAAACATGACAGCGAGCCGGACCTGGCGAACAACCCGGTGCTGAAGTTCCTGCGCAAGCGCATCCGCATGACCGACACCATTCACGAGCACCACTTCTTCGTGAAGATGCCGGACGCCTCGGGCAAGCTGGTGCGCTACGCCACCCCGCTGTTCCTGGCGTTGATCCTGATCGAGCTGGCCGACCTGGTATTCGCCGTGGACAGCGTGCCGGCGATCTTCGCCATCACCCAGGACCCGTTCATCGTCTACACCTCGAACATCTTCGCCATCCTCGGCCTGCGCGCCCTGTACTTCTCGCTGGCGGCGATGATCCATCGCTTCGTGTACCTGAAGTACGCCCTGGCGCTGGTCCTGGTGTTCATCGGCACGAAAATTTTCCTGCACGGATTCATCGGCAAGGTTCCCGCGGCCCTATCCCTTGGCGTAACCTTCGGCCTTTTGGCGGGTGGCATACTGCTATCCTTGCTCAAGACCCGCCGGACCAGCGAGGAACCGCTGGAAATCGTCAGCCAGGAGAGGATCCATGCAAGCGCTGGAGGTGAGGATCGAAGCCGTTGAGTTTCGCGGCCGGGCCTATTGGCAGGTCCGCCTCGGTCGCCGCGCGCTGCGTTTCCCCCATGAAGCCGCCGCGCGTGCCTTCGCCGCCCAGTTGCATACGCGGCGGCAGTGGTGGCTGGCGCAAGAGGCTTCGAATCTCCCGGAACGGGATCAATGAAGCAGTAATCGGCCGAGCACTGCTCGGCCGATTTTCAATGCGATCCGATATCCTCAGAAATCGTACCTGAGTCCCACCGTTCCCTCATGGGCCCGATAGCTGTCTTCACCCCACTGCTGCCCCAGCTGCCCCCATACATGCAGACCACTGGTGAGCTCGCCCTGGATCCCGACCTTGAGTTCATAGGTACTGCTCGGAGTCTGGGCACCGATGCGAGCAGCATCGAAGTCCAGGCTGTTGCGCACATCAGTGTTCCACCAGTTGGCCTCAATGAATGGTTGAACCGCGTTGCCATTGTGCGTATCGCGACTCAACAGGCGCGCACCCGCCCGAGTGGTGATACCAGATGCATCGGCATCATTCACTCGGGTACCGCTCTGTTCCCTGTGGCTGTCCTGCTGAATATCGCTGTAGATAACCTGCGCCTGCGGCTCCAACATGATCTGGCGATCGCCGAAACCACCCAGCATGAAAGCCCAGCCGCCCTCGATCGACCCTATCCAGCCGTTGCTGTCGTAATGCTCGCCAGCCAGGCCTTTGCCCTTGACAGTGCTGTCGTACCAGCCGTGCTGCAACCATGAGTCCACATAGGGGCCGTCTTTCGCATCACCATTGAGGTACCAGGTGCCATACATTCCCAGCGCGTAGCCGTCGACCGTCCCGCTGGCGCTGCGCCGCGTGCCGTTCTGGGTATATTTGATGTCATTGTTGGCGGCCGTAATGTCTGCATGGCCGATGGAGCCCATTACCCCGACGAGGTAGCGCTGGTCGCTGCCGCTCCCTCCCCATTGCGCGATATCGCTGCCAAAGTGCAGAAGTTGGCTGTTGGTCCGGGTGTCGATGTCGCCGCCTGCAGCGCGCCCCTTCTCCTGGCCACCCACCACGCGAATCCAACCGGCAGGCACGACTTCCCGGTCTTTCTCGGCCTCGGCATTACGCGGCTCGCCAAGGCGATCATGCAGGGTATGCACAAACATCGTGCCAGCCACCGCCAGGTTCGCCGCATAGGCCCCGGTTTCCGGACGCGGCGATTTGCTGCGGGCCGGCTGCGGGGTGGGGGGCAATGTACTGACCGAGCGCAGGTACCAGTTACCGTCCGCAGCTGTCGTCGCGCTGCCATGGTAGAGATCATATTCATAGGCGCCGGCGGCCAGGCGTCCCGACAGCTGGAATACGCCGTTTGCGGACTGACCGGCGTCCAGCACTCGAACCAGTTCAATACCATTGCCGACGGTCTGCGCACCTTCCCCTCCGACATTATTCACGACCAGGCTTGTCGGAGAGGAACCGGCGCTGGTGCCATCAACCACCAGCATGTCGCTCCGGCTATTGGCGCCACCTTCATTGAGTACGGTATCGAGCTTGATCTGCCCGCCGTTGCTGATGAATACCCCGCCACCGGAAACTCCTGCCGCCTGGCTACCGGAAATAACCAGTACATCTCCCACTTGCTGACGGTCACCGCTGAGGTCGAGAGTGCCGCTGTTGCTGAAAACATGTACGCCAAGCAGCTGTGCCTGCACCGGCCCAGCCAAGGACATTGAATTGGCAGCGTAGCCGGTACGGTATTCACCTTCCGGGGTCAGCGCTGCGGCCAAACCTCCATCGCCGAGCAGGGCAATGGTGCCGCTATTGTCGATGCGGTTTTCCCCATGATTGCCGAGATCGCTGATTGCAACCCCCAGCGTGTCACGGACCTGATCACCATCGGTATCGGCAAAATTGCGGAGTTCCCAGAGGCCGGTGTTCTCCATGGTGACGGTCGAACCGAAGCCCTGGACCATGCCGGCCAGCTTCCCCGCGTTCCGAAGGGACGCATTACCAGCCGCTGTATCGTCCATGTAGAAGAGAACGGCCTGATCGCTGAGAGCGGACAAATCGCCGCTATTGCTGACAGTCGGCTCAATACCTGCTGCGACAACACCGGCTCCGAACCTGCTTCCGCCTTGTACTTGCCCGGAATTGGTCACGCTGACCTTGCCAGCGGCGCTCAATGCCACAATGGCGCTTGCGTCCTCACCAGTGCTTGAGATGCCGCCGACGTTCTCCACCACGATCTGGCCGCTACCGATGTCAATAGCGCTCACGCCATCGGCGGCTTCGCCTCGAGCCTCCAGCACGCCATCGTTAGTGATACGTTGGTGGCCATTTATCGTGACTGTATTTATACCCGGAGAAGAAGCATCGAGAGTCTGAATCGTTCCATGATTTTGTATGCCGATCTCACCGCCCATTGTAGATACGGCTTGTATCCCACTGGAGCCATCCGACTCAACACGAATAATTCCGCTGTTTTCTATATTGGTCGCACCTTTGGTGGCATGGGTTTCGATGCCTGCGCTGGAAGCTCCATGCATCAAGATATCCCCATTGTTGGTGATATTAATTTTTTCAATGGCCCTACTGCTAGATAAATCACCTGTTACAACTACCCCAGCACCCTGCGCCCCCACCGAAGTTCCGTCTATCGCCGCAGCGATGATTCCGCTACCGCCCTCATCGCTAGTTACGCGAACATCTCCATCATCAGTTAAGAGTAGCGAACTCCCAGCTATAGCAAGAATACCAGCAGATTGCTCACCATGAGTGGTTATGTCGCCGGAATACTCGACTCGGACATCACCGGAATTGGACATAGCCAATATACCGTGACCATTGGAGTTTTCCGGATTATCTATATGGATATCACCGGACCCCGAAATATTGACAGCGCCACCAGCAACGTTGCTGGCGCGAATCCCTGCAGCCCCACCACCACCTGTAGTTCGGATCAGTCCGTCATTGTGAACGGACAAGCCAGGGGATAGCCCTACATTTCCGCCACTAGAATCATAATTAGCCTGCAGTTCGATTCCGCTAGAGCCACTCCCCTGAGTGAGCAAGTTTCCGGAATTAAGGATGGAAATCCTATGCGAGGTATACGTTGCCGCCAGAATGGCGGGCGCAGCATTACCCTCGGTCGAGATAGAGCCACTGTTGCCGATAACCACATCCCGCTCAGTAGAAGCACCCAACGCAATGTGCTCTCGATAAAAATAACTCAGCGCAAAGATACCAGGCTCGCTCTTATTATAAGTCCGGATCGGCATATCGTTAGAAATATTCAATCCAGAGCTACTCACTAGGGCGATACTGCCCCTCTGGAATTGAGGACCTCCAGATCCAGACCCACTCACTGCGGCAATACTGCCCGCCTGGAGATCACCCCCCCCAAATGCGGTTGAAATCTGATAGCTAGTGCTGCTCGAACTTGCAATCGCAATCGAACCCATTGCGGTGGACATCGAACTATTCTCTGCTTGAGCATCGACCGAAGCCAGAGTTGCTGCTACGAAGCCAGCAATAGAAAATAGACTGCCTTGACTGCTGGAAGTCTTGCCGTACCAGCCTACCAATTCAGAAGCAACCTCCCAGCAACCTCTAGAGGCATTCCAGATAACGTTACACACCTTGTTCATATCGAAGATTACTTATCCTTGTAGGAACTGCACCGTTTGAATTCTGAATCCGAATTCGTTGCGGCCGCCACTCTAGTTAGCGCACACGATGCTCCACACAAGACATTTCCCGATTACTGCCCAAGTATTTTCTCACCCCCCATCTCTTCTCTCCGATCTGACTGGCTGCTCATAAATTCTGAGGGAGAAGTCTATAAAAAATGGAGAAATAACTACTTAAAGGACATTTTCCTAGGAAAATTCACTCAACCAAAAGCAGAAATCGCCTTAGGACGCTGGAGCGCAAAGCGTCAAACAAAAATACAGCCATTCCAGCCCAAAAAACGGCGCTGCGCACCTGAGCAAAACTCCGATACGGTAGGTATTCTTATGAATATAAAAACGGCTCGAACAAGGAGTTCTGTCACTCTTGGCGCGCCGAGGACGACTGGTAGTTATGCTAGGCGCAGGATAGCGATCCAGCCTGATTCCCGGAGTGAGTCAGCTCAATCGCAGCTCCTGCTTCATGAGCTAATTGCCCACCGCGAGCGCGACCCGGACTGGTTAATCAAGACACCTCAACCAGTGCTCACACTCGCCACGTACTGTATCCATCACAAGCAGATTCTCGAGTCTTGCTTGAGCGATTTATCGCGCTGGATACAAAGCAAAGCGCCATTTCTCCAGGTCGAAGAAATGGCGCTTTCTCTAATTGACGAGCATGACGCTTTGTATAGCGCCGCCGGGAGCCTCAGCGCGAGCTGCGCAGCGCATCCTTAGGCACGTATTTGCCGATCTCGTATTTGCCGATGGCCGCACGGTGCACCTCGTCCGGGCCGTCGGCCAGGCGCAGGGTGCGCTGCATGGCGTACCAGTAGGCCAGGGGGAAGTCGTTGGAGACGCCGGCGCCGCCGTGCATCTGGATGGCGCGGTCGATCACCTGCAGGGCGACGTTGGGCGCGACGACCTTGATCTGGGCAATCTCGCTCTGGGCAAACTTGTTGCCGGCCTTGTCCATCATGTACGCGGCATTGAGGGTCAGCAGGCGAGCCTGGTTGATCTCGATTCGCGAGTTGGCGATGTGATCGATGTTGCCACCCAGGCGTGCCAGCGGCTTGCCGAAGGCGGTGCGGCTGACGGAGCGCTTGCACATCAGTTCCAGCGCGCGCTCGGCCATGCCGATGGAGCGCATGCAGTGGTGGATGCGGCCTGGGCCGAGGCGCCCCTGGGCGATCTCGAAGCCGCGGCCTTCGCCGAGCAGCACGTTCTCGTAGGGCACGCGGACATTCTCGAACAGCACTTCGGCGTGGCCGTGCGGTGCATCGTCG
Source organism: Pseudomonas sp. PDNC002 (assembly GCF_016919445.1). NCBI lineage: Bacteria > Pseudomonadati > Pseudomonadota > Gammaproteobacteria > Pseudomonadales > Pseudomonadaceae > Pseudomonas > Pseudomonas sp. PDNC002. The sequence goes on from NZ_CP070356.1 coordinate 4,871,635, forward strand.
TAGCCGAATACCGGCAGCGGACGGAGGATTTTCACGCCGGGGGCGTCGGTGGGTACCAGGATCATCGAGTGCTGCTGGTGGCGCGGCGCATCCGGGTTGGTCAGGCCCATGAAGATCATGATCTTGCAGCGCGGGTCGCAGGCGCCGGAGGTCCACCACTTGCGGCCGTTGATGACCCACTCGTCACCGTCACGGACCGCGTTGGCTTCCATGTTGGTCGCATCGGAAGACGCCACGCCCGGCTCGGTCATGGCGAAGGCGGAGCGGATTTCGCCACGCAGCAGCGGCTCCAGCCAGGTGCGCTTGTGCTCTTCGGAGCCGTAGCGAACCAGCACTTCCATGTTGCCGGTGTCCGGTGCGGCGCAGTTGAAGGGCTCGGAGCCGATCAGCGAGCGGCCCATGATCTCGGCCAGCGGTGCGTATTCCATGTTGGTCAGGCCGGCGCCCAGTTCGGACTCGGGCAGGAACAGGTTCCACAGGCCTTCGGCTTTCGCCTTGGCCTTGAGGTCTTCCATGATTTGCGTCGGCTGCCAGCGGTCACCCTGGGCCACTTGCTCCTCGAACACCTTCTCGGCGGGATAGACGTTGGCTTCCATGAACGCGGTGAGGCGCTCACGCAGGTCCTGAACCTTGGCGGAATAAGCGAAATCCATGGGGGCTAACCTTCTGGCGGCGGTTGTATGTGTGGTGATGATGCTAGAACAGCCAAGGGCATTTACCCAGCCTATTATCCGAATCAATGAACATTCATAACCCGTATGGACCTGAGCGCTCGTTCGGGTATGATCGGCCGCAGAACAACTACAAGCGGAGCCCTGGAATGAACCTCAGCAAGGTCGATCTGAACCTGTTCATCGTCTTCGATGCGATCTACACCGAAGCCAACCTGACCCGCGCCGGACAGATAGTCGGCATTACCCAGCCCGCCGTTTCCAACGCCCTCGCCCGCCTGCGTGAAACCTTTAACGACCCGCTGTTCGTGCGTACCGCGCAGGGCATGGTGCCCACGCCCATGGCGCAGAACATCATCGGGCCGGTGCGCAACGCGCTGCAGCTGCTGCGGGTTTCGGTGCAGGAGAGCCGCACCTTCACCCCGACCCAGGCGAACAAGACCTACCGCATCAGCATGACCGACCTCACCGAGGCCATCGTGTTGCCGCCGCTGTTCCAGCGCCTGCGCCGCCAGGCGCCGAACGTGCACATCGAGAGCTTCCTCTCCAAGCGCCGCGAAACCACCAAGGAACTGGCCGCCGGCCGCCTGGACTTCGCCGTCGACGCGCCGCTCAACACCGACCCGCAAGTGCGCCACGTCAAGCTGATGGAGGACCGCTACGTCTGTGCCATGCGCCAGGGCCACCCGCTAGCCAAGGACAAGGTGACGCTGGAGGAATACCTGTCGGTGGCGCACATCCAGATTTCCAGCCGCCGCAGCGGCCTGGGCTATGTCGACCTGTCGCTGGGCAAGATGGGCCTGCAGCGCAAGATCGCCCTGCGTTCGCAGCACTACCTGATGGCGTCGACCGTGGTGCAGCAGACTGACATGGTGGTCACCGTGCCCGAGCGCTTCGCCCGCCACCACGGCCTGCATTTCGTCGACCTGCCGGTGAATGACGTGCCCAAGCTGGAAACCCACCTGTACTGGCACGAAAGCACCGACCAGGACCCAGCCAACCGCTGGATGCGCGAGCAGATCATCGAATTGTGCCAGCAGGTGACGGCGCGCGAAGCGCGGGAAGCGGCGGAGCGCGCCTGACACCACGCTTTTTGTAGGAGCGGATCTTATCCGCGAAATCCCGGCGAAGCCGGGGCATCCGTTGAGGTGAATGCCGGCCTGCCGGCCGGGTCGCGGATAAGATCCGCTCCTACAAAAGCAATAAGCCCTGCCGAAGTGCCTGTCCAACGAACAGGCCGGGGAACCCTTTACAGACTCCGCGCGATCACCAGCCGCTGCACGTCGCTGGTGCCTTCGTAAATCTGGCACACGCGCACGTCGCGGTAGATGCGCTCCACCGGGTAGTCCTGCAGATAACCGTAACCGCCGAGGGTCTGGATCGCTGCGGAGCACACGCGCTCGGCCATTTCCGAGGCGAACAGCTTGGCCATGGAGGCCTCGGTCAGGCACGGCAGGCCGGCTTCGCGCAGGCTGGCCGCGTGGTGGACCATCTGTCGCGCCACGGCGATCTCGGTGGCCATGTCGCTCAAGCGGAAAGCCACGGCCTGGTGCTGGATGATCGGCTTGCCGAAGGTCTCGCGCTCGTGGGCGTAGTCACGGGCGTATTCGAACGCGGCGCGGGCCATGCCGACGGCTTGCGAAGCGATGCCGATGCGCCCGCCTTCCAGGTTCGCCAAGGCGATGGCATAGCCCTGCCCCTCCTCGCCCAGCCGGTAGCTGGCGGGGATGCGCACATCATCGAAGGCGATCTGGCAGGTATCAGAAGCGTGCTGGCCGAGCTTGTCCTCAACGCGTACCACGCGGTAACCGGGCGTGTCAGTCGGCACGATGAAGGCGCTGATGCCCTTCTTGCCCGCCGCCGCATCGGTCACTGCGAAGACGATCACCACGCCGGCATGGCTGCCGGAGGTAATGAACTGCTTGCTGCCGTTCAGCACGTAATGATCGCCATCACGGCGCGCGCGAGTCTTGAGGAAGCTGGCGTCGGAACCGGCCTGCGGCTCGGTCAGGGCAAAGGCGCCGATCATTTCGCCACGGGCCAGGGGCACGAGGAACTGGCGCTTCTGCTCGTCGTTGCCGAACTTGGCGATGGGCATGCAGCCCACCGAGTTGTGCACGCTCATGATGGTCGAGCAGGCGCCGTCGCCGGCGGCGATCTCTTCCAGCGCCATGGCGTAGGCCAGGTGGCCGGTCTGCGCACCGCCCCACTCCTCCGCCACCAGCATGCCGAGGAAGCCGAGGTCGGCCATTTCCTTGATCGCTTCCGCGGGGAAACGGTGCTCACGGTCCCAGTCGGCGGCGAAGGGCTTCAGCCGCTCCTGGGCGAACTGGCGGGCAACGTCGCGGATCTGGATGTCTTCTTCACTGGGAATCATGGTTGGCTCCTTAGGCCAGGCACTCGACCGCGATAGCCGTGGCTTCGCCGCCGCCGATGCATACCGAGGCCACGCCGCGCTTGAGGTCGTACTGCTTGAGCGCCGACAGCAGGGTCACAATCACCCGCGCGCCGGATGCGCCAATCGGGTGGCCGAGGGCGCAGGCGCCGCCGTGGACGTTGAGCTTTTCGTGGGGGATGTCCAGATCACGCATGGCGGCCATGGCGACCACGGCAAAGGCCTCGTTGACCTCGAACAGGTCGACATCGCCGATGGTCCAGCCGGTGCGCTGCATCAGGCGGTTCAGCGCGCCGACCGGGGCAGTCGGGAACAGGTTCGGTGCATCGGCGAAGGACGAGTGGCCACGGATCGCGGCCAGCGGCGTCAGGCCACGTTTCTCGGCTTCGGACAGGCGCATCAGCACCAGCGCGGCGGCGCCGTCGGAGATGGAGCTGGCGTTGGCCGCCGTCACGGTACCGCCGTCGCGGAACGCCGGTTTCAGGGTGGGAATCTTGTCCGGACGCGCCTTGGGCGGCTGTTCGTCCTGGCTGATTTCGCGTGTTTCCTTACCGGCCTTGACGGTCAGCGCAACGATTTCCTCGGCGAAGCGGCCTTCGCTCATGGCCTTCTGCGCGCGGGTCAGCGAGGTGATGGCGTAGTCGTCCTGCTGCTGGCGGGTGAAGCCGTATTTCTCGGCGCAGTCCTCGGCGAAGGTGCCCATCAGGCGGCCCTTGTCGTAGGCATCTTCGAGGCCGTCGAGGAACATGTGGTCAAGCACCTTGCCGTGGCCCATGCGGTAGCCACTGCGGGCGCGCTCCAGCAGGTACGGGGCGTTGGACATGCTCTCCATGCCGCCGGCCAATGCTACGCGGGCGCTGCCGGCGAGGATGGCGTCATGGGCCATCATCGCGGCCTTCATGCCCGAGCCGCACATCTTGTTCACCGTGGAGCACGGCGTGCCACGCGCGAGGCCCGCGCCCAGCACTGCCTGGCGCGCCGGTGCCTGGCCCTGCCCGGCGGAGAGCACGCAGCCGAGCACCGCTTCGTCCACGTCTTCGGCGCCCAGACGGGCGCGTTCGACTGCGGCGCGGATGGCGGCGGCGCCAAGGGTGGCGGCGGTGACATCCTTGAATTCGCCGAGGAAGCCGCCCATGGGAGTACGGGTGGCACTGACGATGACGATGGGATCGTTCATGGCAATTCTCCTGCTTACTTCGCGGCCATGCGGATGGCGCCGTCGAGGCGGATCACTTCGCCGTTGAGCATTGTGTTCTCGATGATGTGGCGGGCCAGCGCGGCGTACTCGTCGGGACGACCGAGGCGCGGCGGGAACGGGACACTGGCGCCGAGGGAGTCGCGCACTTCCTGGGGCATGGCGGCCATCATCGGCGTCTCGAAGATGCCGGGGGCGATGGTCATCACGCGGATGCCCGAGCGCGCCAGTTCACGGGCGATCGGTAGAGTCATGCCGACCACGGCGCTCTTGGACGCAGAGTACGCGGCCTGGCCGATCTGCCCGTCGAAGGCAGCCACCGAGGCAGTGTTGATGATGATGCCGCGCTCGCCGCCGGCGTCAGGCTGGTTCTGCGCCATGGCGTCAGCGGCCAGGCGCAGCATGTTGAAGGTGCCGATCAGGTTGATGTTGATGGTGCGGGCAAAGCTGTCCAGACCATGCACGCCATTGCGGCCGAGGACCTTTTCCGCCGGGGCCACGCCCGCGCAGTTGGCCAGCCCATGCAGCGCGCCGAAGGCGTCCAGGGCGAGTTGCACGGCGGCCTTGCCGTCCGCCTCGCTGCACACGTCGGTGCGGATGAAGCGCGCATTGGCTTCGCCCAGTTCGGCAGCCTGGGCCGCGCCGGCTTCGGCGTTGATGTCGGCCAGCACTACCTTGGCGCCTGCGGACACCAGCAGTTTCGCCGTGGCGGCGCCGAGGCCGGAGCCGCCGCCGGTGATCAGGAATACCTTGTTCTGGATCTGCATGAAGTCTCTCCGCTGTACTTAGTGAGCTGCCGCTTTTTCGGCCGCTTCGCGTTGCTTGGCAATCTCCTGGTTGCGCAGGAGGAAGCGCTGGATCTTGCCGCTGGGGGTCTTGGGCAGTTCGTCGACGAACTCCACTTCCCGCGGGTAGCTGTGCGCCGACAGTCGCTTGCGCACGTACTGTTGTAGTTCCTCGGCCAGCTCCGCGCCCGGCCGGTAGGACGAGCAGAGCACCACGAAGGCTTTCACCAGCTCGGTTCGCTCCGGGTCTGGCTTGCCGATGACCGCCGCCTCGATCACTGCCGGGTGTTCGATCAGCGCGCTCTCCACGTCGAACGGACCGACGCGGTAGCCGGAGGTGGTGATCAGGTCATCGGCGCGGCCGACGAAGCTGATGCTGCCATCGGCGTTCAGCTCAACGGTGTCGCCGCTGAGGTAGTAGTCGCCGACGAAGGATTTGGTCTGCATGCCCTGGTAGCCGGCGAACCACATCATCGGCGAGCGCGTGCGATCCATGGCGAGCGTGCCTGGCTGGCCGGCGGGCAGTTCGTTGCCCTGCTCGTCCAGCACCACCACACGGTGGCCGGGGATGGAGTAGCCGGCAGCGCCCATGTGTACCGGGTGCTCCAGCTCGTGGTGGTTGGCCAGCACCATGCCCAGCTCGGTCTGGCCGTAGTGGTCGTGGATGGTCACGCCCAGCTCGCTGGCGAACCAGCGGATGACTTCCGGCGTCAGTGGCTCGCCAGCGCTGCTCACGGCGCGCAAGCAGCCTTTGAGTGGTTTGGACGCGGCATCACCGGCGGCAATCAGCAGACGGTACGCGGTGGGAGAGCCGGCCAGGTTGGTGATGGCGTACTTGCGCACGATGCGGCAGGTGCTCTCCACCGTGAACGCGCCTTCGTAGAAGGTGATCGGGTGCCCCATGGCGAGCGGCCCGGTAACCCCGTAATACAGGCCGTAGGCCCAGCCTGGATCGGCCAGGTTCCAGAACGAATCTTCCTCGCGCAGGCCCACCGCATCGCGCATGTAGCCAACGAAGGCGACGATGGCTTTCAGTGGCACGGCGAGTGGCTTGGCCAAGCCGGTGGTGCCGGAGGTAAACATCAGCAGGAAGGTGTCTTTGCCGCTGCGCAGCACCGGTTCGAAGTCCGGCGAGTGGCGTTCCAGTTCGGCCCAGAAGCTGTAGTCGCCGTGGCGGATGCCCTGCCCCTTCGGCCCGCCGACAGTGACCTGCGTGGGCGCGTCGGGTACTTCGTCGAGCTTGCCACGGTTGGCGCCGTCAGTGACCACCACCTTGCTGCCGGCCAGCTTCACGCGATGCTCGATGGCTTTCGGCCCGAAGGCGGTGAACAGCGGCTGGTAGACCGCGCCCAGGCGCCAGGTGCCGAGCACGGTGATCAACAGTTCCGGCGTACGCGGCAGCATGCCGGACACTACATCGCCGGGGCGCACGCCGAGACCGTGCAGGAAGCTGGCGAAGCGGCCGGAAAGTTCCTTCAGCTGGGTGAAGGTGTAGGAGGCGCTGTCGCCGTCCTTGCCCTCCCAGAACAGCGCGATGCGGCCGGGGATAGCATGGCGGTCGCAGCATTCGACACAGGCGTTGAGGGCGTCGAGGTTGCCGGCCAGCGTGGCATCGGCGGTGGCGCGGTAATCGAATTCGGCAGCGGCGGCGGAATGGGAACGCATCACTTGGGACTCCCGGGTTGTTCTTGTTGGAGTCCCCTGATGTTCCCGCCGTGTGCGGACGCGGGCAATGTCGAAAGCCGCCAATCTGGATGAGCGGATTGGACAGCCATGGCGCTGTGTGAGGCTTGGGTTTGCGTAGGAGCGGATCTTATCCGCGATCCGGCCATTCCGTGCGGCGCGCGAGCAAGGACCGGACGTCTCCCTCGCTCCTGCAGGGCCCGTTTCGACACAACGCCTACCGTCAAACCTGCGCCGATGCGATTTTTTGTAGGAGCGGATCTTATCCGCGATCCGGCCGGCAGGCCGGTGTAACTCCCCGGTTGTCCGGGATGTCGCGGATAAGATCCGCTCCTACAGACGCATCCTGTTAAACGCGGAACTGATCCATCAACCCCTGCTGATGATTGGCCAGCTTGTTCAGCGACTGGCTCACCTGCGCCGATTCCTGCGCCTGACTCGACAGCGACTCGGTCACATCGCGGATGCCCGCCACGTTGCGATTGATCTCCTCGGCCACCGCGCTCTGTTCCTCGGCGGCGCTGGCGATCTGCAGGTTCATGTCGGTGATCACCCCGACGGCGTCGCCGATGCGCTTGAGCGCGGCCACGGCCTGTTCGACCTGGGACACGCTGTCCTGCGCCTGGCGATGGCTGTTGCTCATCGCACCGACCACATCGCGGGTGCCGTTCTGCAGGCCCTCGATAACCTGGCGGATTTCCTCCACCGAGTCCTGGGTGCGCTTGGCGAGGTTGCGTACTTCGTCGGCGACCACCGCGAAGCCGCGCCCGGCTTCACCGGCGCGGGCCGCTTCGATGGCGGCGTTGAGCGCCAGCAGGTTGGTCTGCTCGGCGATGCCGCGAATGACCTCCAGCACCGAGCCGATCTGCTCGCTGCTGGCGGCGAGACCTTCCACCTGGCTCATGGCGCTGCTCATGTCGCTGGCCAGTTCGTCGATCAGGCGGGTCGTGTTGTCGATCACGTTGAGACCATCGCGGGTCGCGCCGTCCGCACCACGGGCGGCATCGGCGGCCATGGCGGCGCTGTTGGCGACGTCGTGGGCGGTGGCGCTCATCTCCTGCGAAGCGGTGGCAACCTGGTCGACTTCGCGGAACTGCTGCTGCATGCCGGCACTGGTCTGGCTGGCGATTTCCGAGGATTGGTCGGCGGTGGCGCGGGCGTCCTGCACCGAGGATTTCACGTCGCGGATGATCGGCTGCAGCTTGTCGAGGAAGCGGTTGAACCAGCCGGCCAGCTCGCCCAGTTCGTCCTTGCCGGCGTAGTCCAGGCGCTTGGTCAGGTCGCCTTCGCCGCTGGCAATGTTGCGCAGCATGGCGGCGACGTTGAGGATCGGCCGGGTCACGCCGCGGGCGGTGAGCCACACCAGCAGCAAGCCGACCACGGCGGCAATCAGGCCGAAGATGGTCTGCCACAGCGCGCCGCTGGAGTTGCGTTCATCCAGTTGCTTCTGCAGTTCCAATGCGGGGGCCAGCAGGACGTCCTGCGGCACGTCCAGCACCACGGCCCATGGTTTGGTGGCGTCCGGGATCGGCAGCAGCGGCTCGACCACGCGCAGTTGGCCATCCTTCTCCAGCACCTGCGGGCGGCCGCTGGCCTGCAGCGACAGCAGCTCGGCGGCCTGGCCGGGAATGGCCTTCTCCAGCGGCTGGCCGAGCAGCGCTTCGTCGCTGCTATAGCCGGCAAGCAGGCCCGCCGGACTGACAATGCTGACACTGCCGGCGCCGTCGTAGAGCTGGCGGTCACCATCGGCGGCCAGCTGTTGCAGGCGGCTCAGGCTGATGTCGATACCGATGACGGCAATGACCTTACCCTGGTCCATGAGCGGGAAAGTCACGGTGGTCATCAGCACCTTGGTGCCCGAGGCGCTGTCGAAATACGGGTTGAGCACACAGGCCTTGCGGGTCTGCAGCGGGCACAGCTGCCAGGTGTTGAAGGGGCTGCCGTCGAGCATGGCCGTGGTGTCGGCGATCATGTCCTCGGTCACCGCCAGGCCGGTCATCTCGCCCGAGGCCTTCTGCGCCCAGTAGGCGCCAAAGCGGCCCTTCTCGTTGCTGCCGGCATCGGGCTGGTCATGGAACGCGGCATCCTGGCCGTCCAGCGCATCGGGCTCGAAGACCACGTAGAGGCTGAGCAGATTCGGATTGCTCTTCAGGCCATCGCGCACCAGCAGGTTGAGGTCCTTGCGCACGCCGGTGGCATCCGCGCCGTGTCTGGTCGACTGCTCGCGCAGCTGACTGACCTGGCGGGAGAACTGGTTGCCGAAGTGGTACACGTCGGTGAAGAAGCGCTGGATGATCTCCGCCTGCTGCTCGCTGCGCGCCTGCATCCGCGACTTGGCGGCGTCCTTGAGCATGTCGGCGTTGGCCGCCTTGATCAGCTCGGCGTCGTGGTTCATCCGGAACAGCGAGAGGCCGACCAGCAGGCAGACGATGCAGAGCAGGCAGAGGCCGGTCAGCAGCGTGATCTTCCACTGGATCGAGAGGCGGGACAGGGGCATGGAGTGGCGTCCTTGGGAGAGAGCGGTTCTGTGTTGTTCTATCGGCCTTTAAGGCGGCTACTTGAGCCAAGCCCTTAAATTTCAGGGCTCCTGGCGGATCAGTGCGCGGTATTGCCCCGGCGTCGATCCGGTCCATTTGCGGAAGGCCTTGTAGAAGGCGCTGGTGTCGGCAAAACCCAGTTCTTCGGCGAGATCGGCGAAGTTGCCATCGCCGCTGTCCAGCCGTGCAATGGCGAGGTCGCGACGCAACTGGTCCTTGAGCGCCTGGTAGGACTGCCCTTCGGCCGCCAGCTTGCGGCGCAGGGTCGAGGGCGCCATGTAGAAGTGGCTGGCCAATGCGTCGAGGTCCGGCCAGCGTTCGAACTTCAGGCTGCGCAGATAGGCCTTGGTGCGTGCGGCGAGGCTCTGCGGGTCGCGGTAGCGCACCAGGATGTTGGCCGGCGCGCCATTGAGGAAGCGCCGCAGTTCGCGCTCATCACGGCGCACCGGCAGCTCCAGCGCTTCGGCGTTGAACAGCAGGCGCGATTGGCGGCGGGAGAAACGCAGGTTGTCGCTGAACATCACCCGGTAGTCCTCGATGAAATCCGGCTGCGGGCAGCGCAGTTCGATGGCGAGGATGGGGATGCGCCGCCCCACCAGCCAACAGGCCAGCCCGTGCAGCATCAGCCACAGGGTGAAGTAGCAGAAGGCGCGAGACGCGGAGCTTGCGGGCTCTTCGAGGGTGACCGAGGCAACGCCGTCCTGGCGCACCAGGCGCGGCGTGAAGTCATCGAACACCAGACCCATGAAGCGCAGCGCGGCATTCATCGCCGCTTCCAGGGTCGGCTCGCGGATCGCCGCGGCGGCCATGAAGTTGAAGCTGCCGGACTTCATGCGCCGGGCATTCATGCCGAAGAATTCGTCGTCCATCTCCTTCGCCAGGCGCAGCCAGAGCCGCGCGTAGGCCTGGCTGGAAACCCGCGCATAAGGCTTGCCGAACAGTTCCGGTGCGATGCCGGCGGCGGCCAACAGCGGCCCGTCGTCGCGACCGGCGCGACGAAACTCGGCCAGCGCTTCGCTGACCAGGCGGATGGAGATGGTGCCCTTCTCTACGCCCATGGCGCCCCGATGTCAGGAACGCGCGCCTGGGCGCAGGAAGGTGTCGAACGATCAGCCACGCTTGGCGCGCACCTCTTCGATACTGATTTCGCGCATGCGGAACTTCTGGATCTTGCCGGTCACCGTCATCGGGAAATCTTCGCAGAAGCGGAAGTGGCGCGGCACCTTGAAGTGGGCGATGGCGTTCTTGCAGAAGGCGCGCAGCTCGTCTTCCTCGACGCTGTGGCCGGGGTGGAACTTGACCCAGGCCACCAGCTCTTCGCCGTACTTCTCGTCGGGAATGCCGATCACCTGGGCGTCGGCCACGGCGTGGTGGGTGTAGAGGAATTCCTCGATCTCGCGCGGATAGATGTTCTCGCCGCCGCGAATGATCATGTCCTTGCTGCGCCCGACGATGCGCACGTTGCCGGCATCGTCCATCTCGGCGAGGTCACCCGTGAGCATCCAGCGCGCCGGGCTGATCGCCTCGGAGGTCGCCTGCGGGTTGTTCCAGTAGCCGAGCATCACGCTGTAGCCACGGGTGCACAACTCGCCGATGGTGCCGCGCGGGACGATGCGGCCGTCGGCGTCGATGATCTTGCTTTCCAGGTGCGGCTGGGTGCGGCCGACGGTGGTGACGCGGGTTTCCAGGTCGTCTTCCGGGCCGGTCTGCAGCGACACCGGGCTGGTCTCGGTCATGCCGTAGGCGATCTGCACTTCGGCCATGTGCATCTCGTCGATGACCCGGCGCATCACTTCGATCGGGCAGGTGGCGCCGGCCATGATGCCGGTGCGCAGGCTGGAGAGATCGAATTCGCGGCGGGTCGGGTGATCGAGTTCAGCGATGAACATGGTCGGCACGCCGTACAGCGCGGTGGCCTTCTCCTCCGCCACGGCAGCCAGGGTCGCCTCGGGCTCGAAGCTGGGCGCGGGGTAGATCATGGTCGAACCGTGAGTCAGGCAGCCGAGGTTGCCCATCACCATGCCGAAGCAGTGATACAGCGGCACCGGGATCACCAGGCGGTCGTGCTCGGTGAGGCCCAGGCTATCGCCGACCATCAGGCCGTTGTTGAGGATGTTGTAGTGGCTGAGCGTGGCGCCCTTGGGGAAGCCGGTGGTGCCGGAGGTGTACTGGATGTTGATCGGCTCGTCGAACTGCAGCAGTGCCTGGCGCTCGGCCAGCTCGGCGGCGGACGTGCCACGGCCCAGCGGCTCCAGCTGGCTCCAGCGCAGGAAGCCGGACGGCGCCGTATCGGACAGGCTGATCACCCCGCGCAGCTCCGGCAGGCGGTCGCTGGACAGCTCGCCCGGACGCCCCTGCCCCAGCTCGGGCAACAGGTCGGCGAGCATGCCGTGATAATCGGAGGTCTTGAACGCATCCGCGCACACCAGCCAGCGGCAGCCGGACTGCTTGAGCGCGTATTCCAGCTCGTTGCCCCGGTAGGCCGGGTTGATGTTGACCAGCACGGCGCCGACCTTGGCGCTGGCGAACTGGGTGACGCACCACTGCGCGCAGTTGGGCGCCCAGATGCCCATACGGTCGCCGGGACGCAGGCCGAGGGCAAGGAAAGCGCGGGCGATGCCATTGACCACCTCGGCCAGTTCGGCCCAGGTGTAGCGCAGGTTCTGGTGGCGAACGACCAGAGCCTCGCGTGCAGCGAAACGCTCTACCGTGGCGTCGAAGGCCGCGCCGACGGTCATGGCCAGCAGGGGTTTGTCCTGGGGGCCGCGGGTGTAACTCAGGTGGTTCATGGCTTTCCCTTGTTGTGCTTGTTCTGGGATCAACGCTGAACGATCGGCTCTGGCAGCGGTGCCAAAGCACCGAGAGCCAACCTACCCCGCCGGCCTGACTGACCGGTCGCGGGCGACGGAGCATGTTTACGTTAACGTAAAGGTAAACGCAACCCCGACCATCGACCATGCGATACGCCGGGTGCCTCCGTACATTTCAGAATAGTCAGTCACAAAGCGTGCCATAGGGCCTGAATCCCATAGCCGGCGCGGCCTTCAGAAGATTTCGAGTGCTTCGCCGGTGCACCTGGCCAGTTGCATTTCGCAACAGCTCGGGCAAGCTGCCGCGCCGCGACTGCCAGCGCGGGTCGCGGTGTCTGCGCAGCGGGCGTCACCAGGTCTCAAACTGTCGCAATCTGAGACGCCTCGCGCCGCGTGCGCTATGCCAGACCTTGCATTAGAATTCGCCGAAAATGCCTACATGGATGTAGACACATTCCCACCTCATGCTTGCGAATCACATCCATGACTACTCGTCGTTCGATACTGAGCCTGCTGTTTGCCTGTGCCGCTGTTGTCTGTTCATCGAACTCCTTCGCCGCCTCCCCCGCCAAGGCGGCTTCCCCCAAAGAGCTGGTGCTCGCCTCCGGAAGCGCCCTGGTGGTCGACCTGGAGAATGGCAAGACTCTCTACTCCAGCAACCCCAACCTGGTGGTGCCCATCGCCTCGGTGACCAAGCTGATGACCGCCATGGTCACCCTGGACGCCAAGCTGCCGATGAACGAGCTGATCCCCGTGGACATCTCCGAGACCGCCGAGATGAAGGGCGTGTTCTCCCGCGTTCACCTGGGCAGCATGATCAGCCGCCAGAACATGCTGCTGCTGGCGCTGATGTCCTCGGAAAACCGCGCCGCCGCCAGCCTCGCGCATAACTATCCGGGCGGCTCCAGGGCCTTCGTCGCGGCGATGAACGCCAAGGCGAAATCCCTCGGCATGACCAGCACCCATTACGTCGAGCCCACCGGCCTGTCGATCCACAACGTCTCCGACGCCAACGACCTGATCCGCCTGGCCAAGGCTGCCTACACCTACCCGCAGATCCGCGCGATGAGCACCACGGCGACCAGCGACGCACGCTTCAGCAAGCCCAGCTACTCGCTGAGCTTCTTCAACACCAACCCGCTGGTGCGCAACGGCAAGTGGGACATCCGCCTGACCAAGACCGGCTTCACCAACGACGCCGGCCACTGCCTGGTGATGGTCACCATGATGAACGGCCGCCCGGTCGCCCTGGCACTGCTCGATGCCTTCGGCAAGCGTACCCACGTGGCCGATGCCAGTCGCATCCGTCGCTGGGTGGAGACGGGTGTCGCTTCGCCGGTGCCGGCTGTCGCCCTGCAATACAAGGCCCAGCGCAGCCAGGCGCGCGCAGCCAACATCACGGCCACCGCCGAGTAAGCTCCTCCCCCGCGCTGGCGGAGTCCGCTCCGCCAGCCGCCCTCTCCTGTCTCCTTCCCCCTGTCGTTTCAGCCCTGCTGGATGGCGCTTCCGTCACTTATATGCCGGTCATCATTCAATGCTAGTATGACGACCGTAATATTTATTCGAGCGTTGGAGCCTGCGATGACCGAACTGACCCTGACTCGTGAACAGAAGATCGCCGCCTGGGAGGCGGCGGCCACCGAGATGCGCCGCCGTCTGGCCGAACCCGGCGTGATCGCCCTGCAGGAGCTGCGCGGCAAGACGCCCCAGGAATTCTTCGATGGCATCGGCGCCGGCGAACTGCCCGCCCCGCCGATCAATGCGCTGATCGGCTTCGTGCCGCTGGAGTGGGGCCAGGGTCGCTTCATCTTCCAGGGCACGCCGGACATGCGTCACTACAACCCGCTGGGTACCGTGCACGGTGGCTATGCGGCCACGCTGCTGGACTCGGCCATGGGCTGCGCCGTGCACACCATGCTCGAACCGGGCCTGGGCTACACCACCACCGACCTGCGCATCAGCTACATCCGCGCACTGACCCGCGACACCGGGCCGATCCGCGCCGAGGGCACGATCGTGCATGTCGGCCGCTCCACCGCACTGGCCGAAGGCCGTCTCTACGATGTGGACGGCAAGCTCTACGCCACCGGCTCCACCACCTGCCTGATCCTCGGGCGCTGACAGCTGTTCAGGAGACTGACCATGACTTCCGTCGTTATCGCGGGTTATGCCCGCTCCCCCTTCCACTTCGCCAAGAAGGGCGCACTGATTGACGTGCGCCCGGATGACCTCGCCGCGCAGACGGTCAAGGGGCTGGTCGCCCGCAGCGGCCTGGATGCCAGCCTGATCGAAGACCTGATCATGGGCTGCGCCTATCCCGAGGCCGAACAGGGCATGAACCTGGCGCGTATTACCGGCTTCCTCGCCGGGCTGCCGGAAACCGTGGCCGGCGCCACGGTGAACCGTTTCTGCGGCTCGTCCATGACCTCCATCCACTTCGCTGCCGGGCAGATCCAACTCGGCGCCGGCGACGCCTTCATCTGCGCCGGCGTGGAGTCCATGACCCGAGTGCCCATGGGCGGTTTCAACCTGTCGCCCAACCCGCGACTGCTGGCCGAGTTCCCGCAGGCCTACATGCCCATGGGGCAGACAGCGGAAATCGTCGCCGAGCGCTTCGGCATTTCCCGCGTCGACCAGGAAGCCATGGCCGTGGATTCCCACGCCAAGGCTGCCCGCGCCCGTGAGCAGGGCCTGCTGGCGGCAGAAATCGTGTCCATCGACACGCCCAACGGCGTAGTCAACGAGGATGGCTGCATCCGCCCCGGCACCAATCTGGAAGCGCTGGCGCAGCTGAAACCGGCATTCGGCGGCAGCGTCACCGCCGGGACCGCCTCGCCGCTCACCGATGGCGCGGCGGCTGTGCTGGTGTGCAGCGAGGACTTCGCCCGCGCCCACGGGCTGGACATCCTGGCGCGGGTAAAAGCCGTCGCCGTGGTGGGCTGCCCGCCGGAAGTCATGGGCATGGGCCCGCTCTACGCGACCCGCAAGCTGCTCGATCGCGCGGGGCTGCGCATGGCCGACATCGACCTGGTGGAAATCAACGAAGCCTTCTCCAGCCAGGCCCTGGCCTGCCTGCGCGGGCTTGAGCTGGATATCGACCGGGTGAACCTGCACGGCGGCGCCCTGGCCATCGGCCACCCGCTGGGCGCCACCGGCGCGCGCATCACCGGCAAGGCGGCGGCGCTGCTGAAGGAAACCGGCGGGCGCTATGCCATTGCCACCCAGTGCATTGGTGGCGGGCAAGGCGTGGCGACTTTGCTGGAAGCCGTGCGCTGATCATAGGGCGTACAAGGAGCGCTCTGGCGCTGGGTGAAGACATCGCGGACGGAGTCCGCTCCTACCCGAGGCTGAGCCCCGTAGGAGCGGACTCCGTCCGCGATCGTCTTTCAGGGCATTCCGTGCCTGCCCTGAATCACCTCCCCTCGCCCACCCTGCGTTAGAATGTCACCCAGCATTCCATGCACCGCAGGAGACATCCGGTCATGCGTTACTCCGAAGACCACAAGGCCCAGACCCGCGAACGCATCATCAACGAGGCGGCGCAGCGCTTCCGCAGCGAAGGCGTCGACGCCACCGGCCTGCAGACGCTGATGAAGGCGCTGGGCCTGACCCACGGCGGCTTCTACGCGCACTTCAAGTCCAAGGACGAGCTGGTGGAGATCGCCCTGCAGCAGGCCGCCGACCAACTGCGCCCAGTGGTCGACCAGCAGTTCGCCAAGGACGACCCGCTGCCCGGCTTCATCGACCAGTACCTCTCCACCGGCCACCGCAATGCGCCGGGCAAGGGCTGCCCATTGCCGACCATCTCCGCGGAGCTGGGCGCGCGTGGTCACGCCAGCGCCACCACGGACGCCATCGTCCAGGCGCGTATCGAAGCGATCGAGCAGGCGCTGCCCAGCGAGCATGCCGAGGACGAAAGCGTCGCCCTGCTCGCCACGCTGATTGGCGCGCTGGTGCTGTCGCGCAGTGTGGCGGATACGGAGTTGGCCGACCGCATCCTGGAGAGCACCCGGCGGCACATAAAGCGGGAGATTGGCGCGGCGGAGTGATTGCTGCGGATACCTGCAAGAGCAACAGGCTTTTTCGGAAAGTTTGTGCCTGCGTTTTCCCCTCACCCCAGCCCTCTCCCAAAGGGAGAGGGAGCTATCTGTGCCGGCTGACGCCCTGGTTTCCTCCTGAACCGAGGGCTGCCCGTTGCCAACCATCTCAGCGGAGCTGGGCGCCCGTGGTCACGCCAGCGCCACGACGGACGCCATCGTCCAGGCGCGCATCGAAGCGATCGAGCAGGCGCTGCCCAGCGAGCATGCCGAGGACGAAAGCGTCGCCCTTCTCGCCACGCTGATTGGCGCGCTGGTGCTGTCGCGCAGTGTGGCGGATACGGAGTTGGCCGACCGCATCCTGGAGAGCACCCGGCGGCACTTAAAGCGGGAGATTGTCGCGGCGGAGTGAGGGCTGCGGACACCCGCAGGAGTAACAGGCTTTTTCGGAAAGTTTGTGCCTGCATTTTCCCCTCACCCCAGCCCTCTCCCAGGGGGAGAGGGAGCCGTATGTGTCGGCTGACGCCCTGGTTTCCTCCTGAACCGGAGAGCCCCTCTCCCAAAGGGAGAGGGGGCTGTCTGTACCGGCTGACGCTATGATTTCATCCTTCACCGAACGGTCCCCTCTCCCCTTGGGAGAGGGTTAGGGTGAGGGCCAGTCCGAGCGCAGATGCTCAGCCCATGCGCGCCATTACACGCACGGCGTACTCCAGCAAAATCCGCGCATAAAAAAGCCCCGGCACAAGGCCGGGGCAAGCTTTCGCCACTCAGTTACTCGGTTATTCCACCGCCACGCCATAACGCTGCGCCGGCGCGCTGCGCGAGAGGTTCGGCGCCATCTTCAGGCGCGCGGCGGTGAAGGCTTCGAACTCGCCCGCATCCGGCAAAGCCGGCAGGGTCACCACTTCGCCCTGGGCCAGGCCGGCCAGCGCGGCGTCGACCATGTGGTTCACGTCCATCAGCATTTCCGCCGGCAGTGCGGAGATGTCGGTGCCGGCGCGGTCCCAGATTTCGGTGCGGGTGGCGCCCGGCAGCACGGCCTGGATGCGCAGGCCCTGCGGCGCCAGTTCCTGCTGCATGGATTGGGTCAGGTTGAGCACGAAGGCCTTGGTGGCGCTGTAGCTGCCGTTGAACAGTTCCGGCGCCAATGCCAGCACCGAGGCCACGTTGATGATGGTGCCGCGCCCACGTCCGGCAAAGGCCTTGGCGGCAGCGCCAGCCAGGCGCGCGGTGGCGGTGACGTTCAGTTCGATCATGCTTTCCAGACGATCCAGGTCGGTCTCCAGCAGCGTCCCATTGATCGCCACGCCGGCGTTGTTCAGCAGCAGGCTGATGCTGCTGTCTTCAGACAGGCGCGCTTCGACGCGGGCACGATCCTCGCGACGGGTCAGGTCGGCCTTGAGCACATCCACGGAAACGCCGTGCTCCTCGCCCAGTCGAGCGGCCAGGGCTTCCAGGCGTTGCTGGTCGCGGGCCACCAGCAGCAGGTCGTAGCCCTGGGCAGCCAGGCGTTGCGCGTAGGTGGCGCCGATGCCGGAGGAAGCACCGGTGATCAGTGCGCGGCCCAGTTCGGATTTGGCATTCATGGTTCTGTCTCCAGTGAGGCGGTTGCCCCGCATGCAAGGTTGGGAGGGCCGGTTGGCCGTCTGGAATGTCCGACCCGATTCAGATTATGGCCGTCATCTGAAGCTGAATATTATGCTCATAATATTATCTGTCAAGGTCCATTTCCTGAGGGTGACGAGTGGTAACCGGAGTGGCGGCAGACCGTACCGCACGGGCCCTGGAAGCCATTTGGCGGTTTAGATTGCCCATTCTAGAGCGCTCGCGAGAGGCTGTCGGGCGTCTCCACACAAGAACAAACCGGGAGCGCCACCTGCACCTTTCTGCCTGTCTCAACGCCGGCGATGCCGGAGGAGGACACATGCGATTGCGCTGCTTTTTCCTGGGCTGTGCTTGGGATGAAGGGAATCTGACCGAGGTCGGCCATGTGCCGATGGTTTGCCAACGTTGCCTGCGCTGCGGTGCGCAGCGTTATCTGAGCCCCGAGCCGGAAGTCTGAGGTCGGCCCGAAAAGAAATGCCCGGAGCACGCAAGTGCTCCGGGCAGTCCGGTACAGCGAAGGTGAATCAGTTGGCCACGAACGCCTGGCTGGTGGTGATTGCCATGTCGCCGCCGGGCAGCTTCAGATCGCCGATGCGCTCCAGGCTGTCGGCGTCATAGATCGCCACGTCATTCAGGGTGCCGGTCAGGTACAGCTTGTTGCCGGCCTTGTTGGTCGACAGGCAGTAGTAGGAGTGGTCCAGGTTCGCCGCCTTGACCAGCTTCTGCTCCTTGATGTCGTACTTGGCCAGGCGGTTCAGCACGCCGTAGACAACGTTGCGGTCCTTCGCCGAGCGGATGCCGCTGAAGTACACCTCGGTGACCGGGCCGAAATCGACGGTCTCGGTCTTGCCGGTGGCCAGGTCGATGTTGAAGAAGCCGTAGAGGAAATCGGCCGTGGCCATGTCCTGCTTGGCGTCCTTGAACTTCGCCGTGGTGTAGAGCAGCGAGAAGTCACGCGGGTAGGTCTGCTGGTTCCACACGTAGAGCACATCTGGCGGCGCGTAGTTGGGGCGCTTCCAGTTGCGGCTGGGGATGATCACGTCGAACTTGCCGGTCTTCACGTCCACCTTGTAGATGTCCGGGCCCGCCACGTAGAGGGTGCCGTCGTCGCCGCTCTGCATGATGGTCAGCTGGCGCGGCGCCGGGAAGGTGCGCACCGGCTTGGCGCCCATGCCGTCGGCCACCGAGTAGACCTGCAAGCGCGGCTGCTGCACTTCGTAGTGCTCGGCAAGGATCAGCGTCGGGTTGGCGATGGCGTAGATCTCCTTGCCGTCGTGGCTGACGGTCATGGAGAACATCGCCCGCGCGTTCTCGCCCGCCTTCTGCGCGATGGTGGCGTGGAACACCGGTTTGCAGTCATCGAGCTGGATGCCGTAGATGTCCGCGTAATGGTTGCTGAGGATGTAGGCGACCTTGCGATCCGGCGACAGCTGGGTCATGCCCGGACCATAGGCGCCGGGGATCGCGCAGGTCTTGTAGAGCTTGTCGGTCTGCATGTCGATGACGTGCAGATTGTTCGGGTAGTTGGTGCTGATCAGGTACTCGTGGCCACTTTCCAGCGCTTTGCCGGTGTCGGCGCCGGCATCGGCGGCAACGGCTTGCAGCGCGCAGGCCAGCGAGAGGCCGCCGAGCGCGGCGGCGAATGCTTTTCTGGACATGCAGGTTTTCCTCTTGTTCTTCTGGTCCATGCTCTTTGGGCCGATATTCGTCAGTCCGGTCATTTGTCGTCCGGGAATACGGTGCCGAGGTTGCGCCAGTTCTCGGCCGAAGCCTGCGCATCCTTGTTCCAGTCGGGGTAGGTGCTCATCATGTCCGGCACCTGGGCTGGCCACCAGCACGGGTCGGAGCAGCCGTAGAGGTCCGCTTCCATCGGCTGGCAGAGCGAGGACACTCCGCCGAACACGTCGACTTCCCAGCCCGGGTCGGTGGTGGCCGCGCAGCCGGCCACGGAGTTCATCGCCACCACGTCTTCGATGCGATCCTCGGCGGCGGCCTGTTCGAGCTTCTGTGCTTTGGTGTTGATCGCTTTCAGATGTTTCATGTCAGTGCGCCTTCCGCGGAGTGATGTGGCGGTCGATGAAGCTGGGGTTGGAAGCCATGATCCGGCTGTAGACCTCGATGCCGAAATCGACCCAGTCCCTCATCAGTTCGCAGTAGTGGTAGGTGGGGTGCGCCGGGTCGCCATAGCGCGCGTAGCTCTCGTGGTAGCAGCCGCCGGAACAGAGGTTGCGGATGTGGCAGGTGGCGCAACCGGTGTCGGTGCGGTCCAGGCGCTGGGAGAGGAACTCGTTCAGCTCGGCCTGCTTCACCCCTTCATGCACGTTGCCGAAGGTCGGCAGCGAGGAACCGGTGAAGCGGTGGCACAGGTTCAGCTCGCCCTTGTGGTCCACCGCCAGCATCTTCAGCCCGGCACCGCACGGCAGGGCCTTCTTCTGCCCTTCGTGGATATCGGTGATCAGCTGGTGCAGGTTGGAGAAGCCGATGTTACGCCCTTCCAGCGCCTCGTCCAGGTAGCGCCGGCCGAGGGCCTTCATGCCGGCGAAGACCGCCTTCAGCTCGTCCCCGGTGAGGTTGTAGCTGCTGATGTCGCCCGAAGTGACCGGAGCGAACCCGACTTCGGCGAAACCCATCTCGTTGAACAGGTGGTTCCAGATGGTCTCGACATCGGTGACGCCGGTGGTCAGCGTCACCCGCGCGCCGACCGGCCGCGCGGTGTAGCGCGACAGCAGCATGTCGGCCTTGCGCCGCACTACGTCATAGGTGCCCTGCCCGCCCACGGTGATGCGGTTGCGGTCGTGCACCGTCTTCGGCCCGTCGATGCTGATGGACAGCCCGAAGCGATGGGCGTTGAGCCAGTCGACGATTTCCTCGGTGAGCAGCGTGGCGTTGGTGGTCATGACGAAGTCCACCGTCTTGCCCAGCTCGCCGAAACGGCGCTCGCAGTACGCAACCATGTGCTCGATCAGCGGGCGGTTGGACAGCGGTTCGCCGCCGAAGAACACCACGGTGTAGCGCTGCTCGTCGGGGGATTCCTGGATCAGCATTTCCACCGAAGCCTCGGCGGTTTCTGCGCCCATCTTCTTGCCGGCGGAGGGCTTGTCCAGGTCTTCCTTGTAGCAGTACGTGCAGCTCAGGTTGCAGCCGGTGTTGACGTTCAGCACCACGGTGTTGAGCGCGGTGCGGTCAACCTTCTTGATGCCGATTTCAGGGGGCAGCGGCGAGCCGTCGCTGACCAGTTCCAGCGCGATCAGCTCGCGCAGGGTCTCGTCGATTTCCTCGGCGCCGAAACGCCCGGCCAGGCGTTGGGTCAGTTCGTCCGGCGAGCAGGCATGCCCGCGCAGCGCGTCGATGATCCCGCCGGTCAGCGCGTCGCTGGCGAACAGCGAGGAACTGGGGATATGGAACAACAGGCGGTCGGCGTCGACCTGCACTTCGTGCAGGTTGCGTTCGACCAGATTCAAGATGGCGCCCATGGCGACCTCCCGGAACTCTTGGAATGTGCCCGCCCGAAGGCGGGACTCACGCGTTCAGTTCATCCGAGCCCGAGGTTTACGGGATCGGCGGGTTGTTCCAACGCTGCACGGTGACGATCATGTGCCCTTCGCCCTTGTGCGACTGGCCGGCGTCGTCCACCGCGGCAATCACCTTCAGGTTGCCGGCGTTGTTGGTCATCATCTTGCGCGCCGGGTTCGGGCCGGCGTCGCCCGGCGTGAAGATGCCGCTGTCGGCGTCCATCACCCCGGCGAACTTCACGTCCTGGTCTTCCTTGGCGCGGTCGTCGAACGGTTCCACCGACCACTGCGCGGGGAACACGCCGATGCGGAACGATTTGCCGTCGGCACCCTTGCCCCAGGCCTCGGCGTCAAAGCTGCCCTGGACCTTGGGCGTCGAACCGCCATTGCCGCCGATGCGGGAGATGGAGAACTCCGGCACCACCTTCACTTCGGCGATGTCCTTGTACACCGCGAGGCTGCCGCCCTTGGCGCTGCCCACGGCGACATCGCGCTCGCCGACGGCAGCGGAGTCGGCGGCCTTGACCTTCACGGTCACGCGTTCGGGCGTCTCGGAAACCACCGACAGCACCTCGACGCCCGGGCCGAACGACGGCTTGCCTTTCAGTCCGCTGCCGATGACGCTGACTTCGGTCTCGGCGCCGGCTTTCAGGTAGGCCGGCTGCACGCCCAGCACGCGGCTGGTGCCGTTCTGCGCGGCGACGAAGTCCAGGCCACGCTCGTCGTGGGCCTTGTCGAACATACGGCCCTGCATCTGGCCGTTCATAGCCGCGAACACCTGGCGCATGGTCACGTCACCGACCTTCACCGCGCCGCGCCATTCGTAGCCGTTGTACAGGACCGCGCTGCCGTCACCGTTGAACGGCGTGCCGTCGGCGTACTGGCCTTTCACGCTGACCTTGAACGCGTCGTCGCCGTCCTTGCTCACCTTCATGCTGCCAGCGATGTCGCCCTTGCCCGGCATGTGCCCGGCGAAGCTCCACTCACCGGCCAGCGCCTCGGCCTTCGGCCGGTTCTTCTGCCAGTCGGACCAGGCCTGGTTGTCCAGCGGATAGCGCTTGGCCAGTTCCGGGACCATCTCCTTCTTCGCCAGGTCGAACCAGTCACGGTCACGGGCCAGTGCCTGGTATTCCAGCGACGGCCAGCGGCCGAGGTGGAAGTTCACCAGCTTCTCCCACTCCGCTGCGGGGCGGCGCTGCAGGGCGATGCGCGCGGCCGAGTGGCAGCGGGCACACATCTGCTCGAAGTTGGTATCGAAGTCTTCGACGGTGTTCAGCCGGCGCTCGAGGGCGTAGCGCACCCCATCGGTCTCGCTGGGCGCAAGGCCCTGCTTGTCGGCGAGGAACTTGACCACCGAGCGACGCTCCTCGTCGGTGATCTTCAGGCCGTACATCACCTGCATCCGGGCGATGCTCATCAGCCAGCCCTCAGGGGTCTTGCGCTGGTGGCTGATACGGCTGAGGGAATTGTTGCCTTCGGGCGTGTGGCACGCCTGGCACTTGGCGTTGATGATCGCCTGGCCTTCGGGTGCGGCCTGGGCCGTCTGGTGCAGCGCAAGGGCCAGTGCGGCCAGGGTTCCGGCACCCAGATAGTGCCGAAGTCGTGTCATCTTCAAGGTCAGGCCTCCTCGGTATTCTTGTTGGTTATTGGCGCCCACCGATGGGCTAAGAACCTGCTTACGATCTGCTGCGCGTCGGTATTACTGCGTTGAAATCGATCTCGGGATGCTCATTTACGGCGAGTAAACTTCGCTCCCTCAACCGATTTCGCCTTGTTCTGCCCTAGCTCGCAAGATCGTAAGCAGATTCCAAGAGCAAGCTCTTCAAAGCGGTTTTGCAGGTTGTGTGCCACTACTGTGCAAGTCACGCCACATCAGGCTTGCGGCGCGACTTGCGGGCACTTCCGGCGAATGGGCCGGGGCTGGTGCCGTCACATTTCGCGATTGCTGTCTAACTCTGAGACAGGGCCGGTGAGACAGCCTCCGGTGCAGTATGGTCGCGCCTGCGCAAAGCGCCGCCCGCCGGCAGCAGCAAGGCGCCGAACAGCATCGCCAGCAGGCCAACCCAGACCAGCGAGAGGAACGGGAAACGGCGTACCACCACCACGCTTTCGATCTCGTCGCCGGACTGCTTCAACAGCCGTGGCGACGCGGGCACCCAGACCTGCAGGTCACTGCCCCAGCCACGGATGATGAACGGGTGCAGCACATAGCCACGGTCCGAGGCGAAACGCGCGTAGTGGTAATCAAGAATCTCGCACAGCTGGCGTAC
This sequence comes from Pseudomonas sp. PDNC002, assembly GCF_016919445.1. NCBI lineage: Bacteria > Pseudomonadati > Pseudomonadota > Gammaproteobacteria > Pseudomonadales > Pseudomonadaceae > Pseudomonas > Pseudomonas sp. PDNC002. The sequence continues at coordinate 4,895,135 of NZ_CP070356.1, forward strand.
CGGCCCCTGGTAGGCCGGCGGATTGCCGCGGCTGTCCTGGAACAGCGCGTGACCGGCCAGCGTCCGCCCGCCCTCCTGCAGCTCCACCCGCGCCACAGCGTGGTAGCCCGAGAAATCCGGCCGGCTGGCGTCGGGCAACACACGCAGCTGCATGCCGCCGATCACCGAATGCCATTGCTCGAACGAGGTGCCTGGCGGGATGGTGATCTGCTGGTAGCTATTGAGCGCCGTGGCGGCCAGCCCGCCCACCAGCGCGATCACCGCGCCGCCGTGCACCAGGGCCAGTCCACCGCTGTAGCGCAGGTTGCCCAGGCGCCGGCTGCGCCAGAGGCTCAGCGCGCCCCACAGCACACACGACGCCATGAGGAACAGGCCGCCCAGCAATGCCGCGTCCAGCCAGGGCAGTACCGTCACGATATTCTGCGAGAGCATGCCGTCGCCGTTGTAGCCCGCGCTCAGCCACCCTCCCTTGAAGGCAACGCCGAGCATGACCCCACCCATCGCCAGGGTGGCGAGCAGGCCCAGGCGCGGGCGGCCGCAACGGCGCAGGAAGCTGTAGCCGCCGATCAGCCCGAACAGCGCCAGCAGCGGCAGCATCCAGTGCGCCAGGCTGTAGCCGTTGACGTCCCACTGATCGAAGGCGCGGCGCAGGCTGTCCATTTCCGCCGTGGTGGCCCAGGCGGTCAGCGTCTCGAAGAAAGGCTTCAGTTCGGCGGGCCGCTCGATGCCCAGCCATTCGTAGAGGTGCGCCTGGAGCAGCGCGCCCAGCGCGAGCAGCCCGGTGCCGGCGAACAGGTAGATGGCGACGTCCAGCGTCCAGTCGCCACGGCGGCGTTCGACGCGACGCTTGAAGTGCCGCCCAGCCAGCAGGCAGCCCAGCGCGAGGATCAGCAGGATCGCCGCCAGCGTCAGGTGAGCGAGCCAGGACGTGGTGCCGATGTAACGGTGCGAACTGGCCAGTACCGTGCTGCGGGTAACCGCCATCGCCCCGCAGGCCATCGCCGCCGCCAGCAGGCTGAGCACCGGCAGCAGGCGCGCGTAGGCGCCATCCGCACGCCAACGTCGCGCGCCGTGCAGGACGCCGCCCAGCAGCGCCCAGATGATGAAGGCCGAGGTCTGCACCGGGTCCCAGTGCCAGAGCTGGCCGTAGGTGAAATCCTCCATCGCCCAGACCATGCCGACGCCGATGCCGGCGCTGAGGATCAGCCAGGCGCGCCGGCTGTAGCGCGGCATCACCCAGGCGTACTCGGCGCCACTGCGGCTCAACGCATCCAGCGCAGCACCGACCGGCGCCAGCACCCAGGCATAGGCGCAGAGGATCAGCGGCGCGTGCAGCGACATCCAGAAGGTCTGCAGGTGAGCGTTCATGCCCTGGCTGGGCTGCGCGGCGAGCCAGTCCGCTGGTGTCGCCGAGAAGGGCCCGAGCCAGGCGGCCGTGGCGACGTACCAGGCCGCGATCAGCGCCATGCCGCGTCCCGCCCAGCCGGACAGCGAGCGATTGGGCAGCGCGATGGCCAGGCAGAAGGTCGCCAGCAGCAGCACCGTGCCCTCGTCGCCGCCCCAGAGATTGGACATCTTCAGGTAGCCGGGCAGCGCCGCGCTGCTGTAGAGCCAGGCATAGCGCAATTGGAAGTGGTCGGCCAACAGGTGCAACGCCAGCGCCAGGCATGCGCCGCACAGGACGCCGAGCGCCGTCGGCCAGGCCAGGGCGCGCCATTCCGCCCGCAGCGCGGCAGCGGTGATCAGTATCGCCACCAGCCCGAGCAGCGCATTCCCCAGAAGCGGCATCAGCCATAGCAACGCCACGCTCGCCAGCGCAGCCGACAAGCCAGCCAACAACGGCAACGACAGGTGCATCCTTTTCAAGCCAGGTCTCCTTGTGCAACGCCGACGCGTTGGGCGGCGAAACCCAGCGTCCTTCACGATGCGTGCCAGCGGGAAAAATCCTTGCAAAACAGGAGGCTGCAGCCGGGTGACAGGCATCGACACGTGGCAGATCGCGACAGCTGTAGCAGTCTGAGACAGCCTCACCCCTTATAGACGATGGTCTAATTGCGCCGCGCCACCGTGAGGAAGCGAACCGGGAAAAGGCGCCAACCAGACACCTCGCTTCCTACCGCCTGTCCAGAACAGGCGCCAATCCGCGCCAGCCGGGGCTTTGACGGTCATGGCAAGTGGATATCCGCACGAGGCCGATTATGCTTTTTGATGACCTTGCGACGTGCCGCAGGGCTGCCTGTATTCAAGCTTCGCGCAATCCGTACGACCTGACATCAGCCCTGGGCTCGAGTGCGGTAACGGTATTGAGGGACTCCGGCCCATCACAAGAACAAGACGGAGACAAACATGGCACAGACATACAGCCCGTCCGCGGGCAACGCGCCTTCCACCGGAGTGACGAAGGAGGAGCGCAAGGTCATCTTTGCCTCCTCCCTGGGCACCGTTTTCGAGTGGTACGACTTCTACCTCTACGGCTCCCTGGCGGCGATCATCGCCAAGCACTTCTTCGCCGGGGTCAACGAAACCACCGCCTTCATCTTCGCCCTGCTCGCCTTCGCCGCCGGCTTCGCGGTGCGCCCCTTCGGCGCCATCGTGTTCGGCCGCCTGGGCGACATGATCGGGCGCAAGCACACCTTCCTCATCACCATCGTCATCATGGGCGTGTCCACCGCCGTGGTCGGCCTGCTACCGGCCTACTCCACCATCGGCGTCGCTGCGCCGATCATCCTCATCACCCTGCGCCTGCTGCAGGGCCTGGCGCTGGGCGGCGAGTACGGCGGCGCGGCGACCTACGTGGCGGAACACGCGCCCAAGGGCAAACGTGGCTTCTTCACTTCGTGGATCCAGACCACCGCGACGCTGGGCCTGTTCCTCTCGCTGCTGGTGATCATGGCCTGCCGCACCGTGCTCGGAACCGAGGCGTTCGAGGCCTGGGGCTGGCGGATTCCGTTCCTGCTGTCGATCCTGCTGCTGATCATCTCGGTGTACATCCGCCTGCAACTGGCCGAGTCGCCGGTGTTCCTGAAGATGAAGGAAGAAGGCAAGGCGTCGAAGGCGCCGCTGACCGAATCCTTCGGCCGCTGGGAAAACCTCAAGGTGGTGATCATGTCGCTGCTCGGCGGCACCGCCGGCCAGGCCGTGGTCTGGTACACCGGGCAGTTCTACGCGCTGTTCTTCCTGCTGCAGACGCTGAAGATCGACCCGCAGACCGCCAACCTGCTGATCGCCGGTTCCCTGCTACTGGGCACGCCGTTCTTCGTGTTCTTCGGCAGCCTGTCCGATCGCATCGGCCGCAAGAAGATCATCATGACCGGCTGCATCCTCGCGGCGCTGACCTACTTCCCGATCTTCCATGGGCTGACCCAGTTCGGTAACCCGGACGTGTTCGCCGCCCAGGAGAAGAACCCGGTGACGGTGGTCGCCGACCCGAATGCCTGCGCCTTCCAGTTCGACCCGGTGGGCAAGGCCAAATTCGTCAGCTCCTGCGACATGGCCAAGAGCCTGCTGGCGAAGCGGGCGATTCCCTACGAAAACATCAAGGCTGAGACCGGCGCCGTGGCCCAAGTGCACATCGGCGACAAGGTCATCGCCAGCTTCGAAGGCGCCGGCATGCCCGCGGCGGACTTCAAAGTGCAGTCCGAGGTCTTCACCGCGCAACTGGCCGCCTCGCTGAAGGAAGCCGGTTACCCCGAGAAGGCCGACCCTGCGAAGATCAACCACCTGATGATGCTGGTGCTGCTGACCATCCTGGTGATCTACGTGACCATGGTCTACGGCCCCATCGCCGCGTGGCTGGTGGAACTGTTCCCGACGCGCATCCGCTACACCTCCATGTCGCTGCCCTACCACATCGGCAACGGCTGGTTCGGCGGCTTCCTGCCCACCGTCGCCTTCGCCATGGTGGCGGCCACCGGGGACATCTACTACGGGCTCTGGTACCCCATCGTCATCGCGGTGATGACGGCGGTGCTGGGCATTCTGTTCCTGCCGGAGACCAAGGATCGGGATATCACCCACTGATGTGTCGTGCTACGCCGGAGAGCCCCTCTCCCCAGCCCTCTCCCTGAAGGGAGAGGGGGTTTTCCGTGCAATGCGAACCACTGGCGCTCTTCCATGATTCAGTCGCCGCCGAGAGGTGAACTTTCAGAGCCTGCGGAACAGTCCCCTCTCCCTTCGGAGCGGGGCGCGCAGCCAGGGTTAGGGAGAGGGACCTCCCAGTTCCGAAGCCCGTTCCGCAAACGCACATCCGCCGTCTCAGCCGCTGTCGCAATGTGCGACAGTGGCTTCTCTTTTGCGTCGCTCGTAAATCAATTAAATATTTATATTTCAATAAGTTAAAAACAAAACCCAGCCTTGGCACAGCCGTTGCGATGCTCCGCCTCAACGTTCCAAGAACAGACAACAAGAGGCCACCGCAATGCTCGCTTCCCTGCCCATCAAGCCCGAATCCCGCGCCTTCCTGCAGCGCGCCCCGAAGATGCTGATCGGCGCCGACTGGACCTCCGCCAGCGACGGCGCCCTGATGGACCTGCGCAACCCGGCCACCGGCGAAGTGCTCTGCCAGGTGCCAGCCGGCACTCCCGATGACGTGGACCGCGCCGTGCGCGCCGCGCGCCAGGCCTTCGACGATTCCGCCTGGACCCGCACCCGCCCGCGCGAGCGGCAGAACCTGCTGTGGAAGCTCGCCGACCTGATGGAGCGCGACGCCGACCTGCTGGCCGAACTCGAATGCCTGAACAACGGCAAGAGCGCCGCCGTCGCCCGCGTGATGGACGTGCAACTGGCCATCGACTTCCTGCGCTACATGGCCGGCTACGCCACCAAGATCGAAGGCACCACCGTCGACGTGTCGATGCCGCTGATGCCCGATGGCGACTTCCACGGCTACATCCGCCGCGAAGCCGTCGGTGTGGTCGGCGCCATCGTCGCCTGGAACTTCCCGCTGCTGCTGGCCTGCTGGAAGCTCGGCCCGGCGCTGGCCACCGGCTGTTCAGTGGTGCTCAAGCCCGCCGACGAGACACCGCTGTCCGCGCTGAAACTCGCCGAACTCGTCCTCGAAGCGGGCTATCCGGCCGGCGTGTTCAACGTCGTTACCGGCACCGGCATCACCGCGGGCGCCGCCCTCTCCCACCACCCGCTGGTGGACAAGCTGACCTTCACCGGCTCCACGCCGGTGGGCAAGCAGATCGGCAAGGCGGCCATGGACAACATGACCCGCGTGACCCTGGAACTGGGCGGCAAGTCGCCGACCATCGTCATGGCCGACGCCGACCTCGCCACTGCCGCCGCCGGTGCCGCCCAGGCGATCTTCTTCAACCAGGGTCAGGTCTGCTGCGCCGGTTCGCGCCTCTATGTGCAGCGCAAGCACTTCGACAACGTGGTCGCCGACATCGCCGGCATCGCCAATGGCATGAAGCTGGGCAACGGCCTCGACCCGAGCATCGACATGGGCCCGCTGATCTCCGCCAAGCAGCAGAAGCGCGTGTTCGACTACATCGAACTGGGCCGCGACGAAGGCGCCACCATCGCCTGCGGCGGCGAGCAATTCGGCCCCGGCTACTTCGTCAAGCCGACGGTGATCGTCGACGTCGACCAGAAGAACCCGCTGGTGCAGGAAGAGATCTTCGGCCCGGTGCTGGTCGCCATGCCCTTCGACGACATCGAGGACGCCCTGCGCCTGGCCAACGACAGCCCCTACGGCCTGGGCGCCAGCGTCTGGTCCAACGACCTGGCGGCAGTGCACCGCATGGTGCCGCGCATCAAATCCGGCTCGGTGTGGGTCAACTGCCACAGCGCGCTGGACCCGGCGCTGCCCTTCGGCGGCTACAAGATGTCCGGCCTTGGCCGTGAGATGGGCGCCGCTGCCATCGAGCACTACACCGAACTGAAATCGGTGCTGATTCGCCTGTAAGCAACACACGGCTCAGCAGGCTGGGTAGGAGCGGACCTTGTCCGCGATGGTTTCGCTGTGATGCGAACCTATCGCGGACAAGGTCCGCTCCTACGAGATGCTTCTGCGCTTGGGCCGGCCCTCTCCCACTGGGAGAGGGGACCGTTTGGTGCAGGATGAAACCAGTCGGCTCGGATTGCCCCTCTCCCCGAGGGAGAGGGCTGGGGTGAGAGGGATGAACTGGTATGGATTTCCCAGAAGAAGACAGTTGCTTCTACCGGGAGCCCATTCGACTACCTCGCCCGCGCATCCCCTGCGTGGGTCTTGCATCCCTCGGTCACGGCAGTGACCGGGGGATTTTTTTCGCTCAATCCCGATCCGGCGCCCCCAGCGGGAACAATGGCCGGTGCGGCCGCGCCTCCTCCACCGCGCGGGCGAAGGATGGGCGCGCGAGCAGGCGTGAACGAAAGGCGCGCAGGGTCGGGTACTGGTCGCCGATGGGATGGGTCCAGTCGGCGTAGAACAGTGAAGGCGCGGCGGCACAGTCGGCGAGACTGAAGCTGTTCCCAGCCGCCCAGGTACGCCCGGCGAGTTCTTCTTCCAGCCAGGCGTAGGCCAGTTCGAGTTTGCTCACGGCGTGAGCCAGGCCCTCCGCGCGCTTGGTCGCATCGCCACTCATGGCGCCAAGCACGGCATGTTGCACCGGGGTCATCACGTGCCAGTCGAAGAAACGGTCAAGGAAGCGCACGTCCAGTGCGGCCAGCGGATCGTCCGGCAGCAGGCGCACCGGGCCGGGATGTTTCAGGTGCAGGTACTCGATGACGATGCTGGTCTCGGCGACGCTGTGCTCACCGTCGAGCAGCACCGGGAACTTCGCCAGCGGCCACAGGCGCAGCCAGTGCGCGCCGTTGTCCGGCTCATCCGGGCCAAGGCCGCGGAACTCGAAGGGCGTGGCGTTCTCGTAGAGGGCAATCAGCACCTTCTGCGTGTAGGAGGAAAACGGATGACCGAAGAGCACGAGGGACATGGCGGGAACACCTGAGGCAAGTCAAAGCCTTCAGCCTAGACGCGAATGCCCGACCATGGTTTTCAGCAGGCCTGCACCCACGTCGACAACCAACGCCAGGTGCACTCCGCGCTGAGCCTTGAGCGACCGCCCTCCAGCCCGGCGGAGCGTGCTCATTCGCCCCGTAACCCCGTGGCAAGTCCGCATCGCACGGTACCAGGATGTCGCTTTTGGCCATGCCAGGGGCGATCTCAAGCAACCGGCCACGTCCCTTCTGCCTTAGCGTGAGCCACGCGTGATACGCGATGCAGCCGACGCGCCCTCAGCGGCTGAGTCGGCCCGCCACGACTCGAAGACGAGGTGCCGATTGGTCGAACGCCGCCAGTTCAGTGGTGCCATGCAGGGACGCAACCTGCGTTACCTTGCCGATCCGCCCAAGGAGCCCGCGCGCCTGGCGCGCGTGGGCTTTCTGCTGCTCGAACACTTTTCCCTGCCGGCCTTCACCCAGGCGCTGGACACACTGGTCACCGCCAACCTGATCCGCGCGCAGACCTACGCCACCCAGACCTTCAGCCTCGATGGCACATCGATCACCAGTGACCTGGGACTGGTGATCTGCCCCGACGCGGCGCTCGGCTCGGCATCGCTCGCCGAACTCGACCTGCTGGTCGTCTGTGGCGGCCTGCGTACGCCGCTGCGCGCCACCCCGGATATGACCCGTCTCCTGCAGAACGCCGCCGACAGGGGCATCGCCCTCGCCGGGCTATGGAATGGCGCCTGGTTCCTCGGCCAGGCCGGGCTGCTGGACGGCTACCGCTGCGCCATCCATCCCGAGAACCGCGCGGCGCTGGCGGAGATCGCCCGCCATAGCGACGTGACCAGCGAGAGCTACCAGGCCGACCGCGACCGGCTCACCGCCGCCAGCCCCACCGGTGCCTTCAACCTGGTGCTGGAGTGGATCAACGCGCGCCATGGCCGCGAACTGGTGGACGCCATCGTCGACATCCTCGCCTTCGAGGAGTCGCGCTTCCGCCGCACTCGCCCGGCGCTGCACGAAAAGCTCAGCGAACCGCTGCGCGAAACGATCAACCTGATGAGCGCGAACATCGAGGAACCGCTGAGCCAGGACCAGCTATCGCGCTACGTGGGGCGCTCGAAGCGGCAGATCGAGCGGTTGTTCCAGGAGCAACTGGGGACCACGCCGGTGCGCTATTACCTGGAACTGCGCATCACCGAAAGCCGCCGCCTGTTGCAGCACTCCAACCTGCCGATGTACGAGGTGGCGCTGGCCTGTGGCTTCGTCTCGCCCAGCCATTTCAGCAAGTGCTACACATCGTTCTACGGCTACTCGCCGTCCAAGGAGGCGCGTCACGGCTGTGTGAAGGCGGTCAGGTGAGCGGTGCCCCGGGTTGGCCGGGACGTTCGCCGTGTCCTGGGGGATTCGCGGACAAGGTCCGCTCCTACGGCCGATCATTGCGCGGTGTCCCATGGCACGCACATGGCTCTTCGTAGGAGCGGAGCTTCTCCGCGATGCTCTTGCGCGACGACCATCGAAAAAAAAGCCGCGACCCCATGGGAATCGCGGCTTTTCTTTTCGCGGAAAGCGACGAACCGATCAGCCCAGCGGCGGCGTCAGCGGCGGCACCAGGCGCTTGCTGCCGGTGGCCTCGAAGGCCGCGGCGAAGGTCAGCAGCGCCGAATCGTCATAGGCACGACCGGCGAAGGTCAGGCCCACCGGCATGCCGATATCGGCCATCACGCCCATCGGCACGGTGACGGTCGGCACGCCCAGGTGACGGATCGCCAGGTTGCCGTTGGCGACCCAGATACCGTTGCTCCAGGCGATGTCGGCCGATTCCGGGTTCACGTCGGCGTCCGCCGGACCTACGTCGGCCACGGTGGGGAACAGCACAGCGTCGAGCTTCAGCCCGTCCATCCAGTCTTCCAGGTCGAGCTTGCGGGTCTTCTCCAGGCCGCGCAGGCCATCCGGCAGGCTTTCGATCTGGTCCCAGGTCTTCAGGCCGCGCTTGGCCATGTTGACGTATTCGTCCATGCCGGCAACGAGGTCGTCCTCGCGGTTCGGCAGGGTGCCCGGATCGTGGGGGAAGATCTTCGGCCCGTCGACGTCGGCCAGCTTGTTCAGCTTGGGATCGCCGTTGGCGCGGAGGAAGTCGTCGAAGCCCCAGCCCGACAGTTCCCACAGTTCGTCATGCAGGAACTGCTCGGAGACGAAGCCACGGTTGTACACGGTCGGCGCGCCGGGACGGTCGCCCTCGCAGTTGGAGACCAGCGGGAAGTCCACTTCGATGACTTCGGCGCCAGCGGCTTCCAGGGCCTTGCGGGCCTGTTCCCAGAGATCGATGACCGAAGCGCGGGTGTTGATGCGCTGGCCGGTCGGGCCACCGATGCCAGGCTTCTCGCTGGTACCGGCCAGTTCGTCCTTGTTGATGAACATGCGCGGCACGCCCAGGCGCTTGCCCTTGAGGGCTTCCGGGCCGGCGGCGAGGTCCAGGTAGGACGCCGGGCGCACGTCGGAAACGGCGGGGATCGGCACCCACGGCTGCAGGCGCCACAGGTCGCCACGCTTGTCAGTGTCTTCGGCCACGACCACGTCGAGCACTTCCAGCAGGTCGGCCATGGTGCGCGCGTAGGGCACCACGACGTCCATGGTCGGGGTCAGCGGCCAGTTGCCGCGTACCGAGATCACGCCACGGGACGGGGTGTAGGCGCACAAGCCGTTGTTCGAGGCCGGGCCACGACCGCTGGACCAGGTTTCTTCCGCCAGGCCGAAGGCCGAGAAGCTCGCGGCGGTCGCGGTGCCGGCACCGTTGGAGGAGCCGGAGGCGAACGGCGCGGTGAGGAATTTCGGGTTGTACGGGCTTTCCGCGCGACCGTAGACGCCGCGCTGCATGCCACCGTTGGCCATGGGCGGCATGTTGGTCTTGCCCAGGCAGATGGCGCCGCCGGCGCGCAGGCGCTCGACGGTGAAGGCGTCGCGGTAGGCGATCAGGTCCTTGAAGGCCGGACTGCCGGAGGCGGCGGTCAGGCCTTTCACCAGGTAGCTGTCCTTGGCGGTATAGGGGATGCCGTCCAGCGGGCCGAGGGTCTCGCCACGGGCGCGGCGGGCGTCGGAGGCTTCGGCTTCCTTCAGGGCTTCGGTGTTGCGCACGACCACGGCGTTGAGGGGACCGTCGTAGGCGTCGATACGCGCGAGGTAGGCCTTGACCAGTTCGACCGCAGTGGTGCGGCCCGACTCGAGGGCTTCACGCAGCTGCGCAATGGAAACTTCGGTTACCTCGATCATGCTGTCACCGCCGGCTGAAGGTGGGTGGAAAGGGAGTGGTCTGCGTCGCAGCGGACGGAGACGGCGCAAGTCAGAAAGTGCGTGTTCATCTCGATTCTCTTGTACTTCTGTTACGCGACGGGAGTGAGTGTACCGTCGGCTGGCGGCGCCGTTCAGCGCCCGGCGGACAGACCGGATGCGCGAATTGAGGCAACGGAGGCGAATGCGGCCGCCAGGGCGCACACACTGGCATGTCCGATCAGAATACACAACACGCGTAAATTAAAAAAAACGCCCGCCAGGCAGGGCATGGCGGGCAGAACGCGGCGCCGGGGAGACGCGCCGGTAACGAGGGACTATGGCAACGCTGGTGGCAGGCTCGGTCGCTGGCTTTTGCCCGCCTGCAGGCGCAGGACATAGCCGAGCTTGATCGCGGCCGGTCCGAGGATGGTCATCAGATGCGCCGCCAGCAGCTCGCGCATCGACAGGTAGGCATCACCGCCGTAAGCCAGCAGCCCCCCCGCCATCAGCGTCAGGCTGCCGCCCACCAGCAGACGGCTGGATATCCGCCGCAGCCGCTGGACGTTCTCGAAGACAGTGGACATGACCCGTCCTCCTTGCTGGGTGGAATCCGCCAGGCATCGGTTCAGGCCACCGGAATGGCAGGATCGGCGGCGGCCAGGGCAACGCGCCGATCGGCGGCCGGCGGGTAGATCCACTGGGTGTTGATCTGCGTCTTCAGCTCCTTCGCCGGCTGCTTCACCAGCTTGAGCTGGCGATCCCAGCCTTCGGTGTACACCGCGCCCCAGGCGCCCAGGTCCAGGCAGGTGACGTACTTGGGCTGGCTGTATGGCGTGGGCGCCACGCCCAGCAGGTCGGCGGCGACGTTGTTGCCCGCGTGGCGGCCCAGGGAGATGGCGTGCTGGCAGGACATGACCGCGAAGTTGCCCAGTTCGTCCGTGGCGGCGTAGGCAACGTCGCCCGCGGCGAAGATGTCGCCCTGCCCCTTCACCTTGAGGTTGGCGTCGACGTGCAATCGCCCCTGGTGGTCGCGCACGCCGGCCAACTGCTCGGTCAGCGGGCTGGCGCGGAAGCCGACGGTCCAGATCACCGTCTTGGCCTCGATTCGCCGGCCATCATCGAGAGTCACGCCGTTGGCATCCACCGCCGAGACAGTGGCGCCGAGTATCCATTCGATGCCCAGGTGCTCGGACGCCTCGACGATGGAAGGACGGATTCCGTCGCCCATGGCGGCAGCCACCTGAGGACCACGGTCGACCACTATCACTCGCACGTCCTGGTCCGCGCCCAGCACGGCGCGCAGGCGCGCCGGCATTTCGGTGGCGGTCTCGATGCCGGTGAAACCGCCCCCGGCGATCACCACCGTGTTGCGGCCGGGGCTGGCGGGCCAGTCCTTCAGGCCATCGAGGTGGCGTTCCAGGCGTACGGCGGATTCGATCTGGTCGACGTCGAAAGCATAGGTGCCCAGCCCCGGCACGGGTGGCCGCGCCAGTTGGCTGCCTGTCGCCAGCACCAGGCGATCGTAGGCCAGCTCGCCGGGGCGGCCATCGGCATCCTGGTAGCCGACCCTATGCGCCGGCTCGTCGATGTGCGTCGCCACGCCCTGGACGAAGCGAATGCCGACCGTGTCGAACAGCGCATCGAGCGGCGCGAACATCTTGCCCACGTCGGGCTCGTAGAAGCGCGGGCGGATACGCAGCTCCGCCTGGGGCGCCAGCACGGTGATGCCGACGTCGCGGCGGTCATGCAGGTCCAGCAGGCGGGCTGCGCTCAGGGCGCTCCAGACGCCGCCGAAACCGGCGCCGAGGATCAGGATGTGTTGTTGCATGGCTCAAGTCCCTCGAATGATGGGCGAACGAACCCTCCAGGCGGCGCTCGTGGCGGCCTGAAACGACGGGCGAAGGGGTCAGCGATGGATCAGCTGTGGGAACACAGGTAGGCGGCGTCGAGCAGCTCGCCCTTGTCTTGCCAGGCGTTGCGCTGGTAAGCGCTGAAGCGATTGCCACCGGCAATGGGGGTGACCTCGACGATGCCGCTGGCATGCTGCGGATCGGCGCTGCCGGTGAGGAGCTGCTGGGTGGTACCACGGTCGCTGAGGAAGGTGGGTGTGTCGCGGTTGATCCTGCCGTCGACGCAGTGGAGATAAGCGCTGCCACCCTGGGCGGTGGTACCACCGTAGCTGTCCCAGGTGAGCTGCGATTGGGTCGTGTGGGCGCAGCCGGTCAGGCTGGCCACCGCCAGTACCAGGGGGCCGACGGCGACACGGACGGCAAGGCGGGACGGTGCGGGGCGTGAAGTGTTCATCGGATCTGTCCCTTGCTGTTATTGGAGTGTTCAGGAAGGTCTCGGGACAGATAGTCATTCTCGGGATGGCCCCGCACTACTCGATTCGATCGATAGTGACTCTGCCTGGTATTGATGGCTGGTCGCCGCTGCGCAGGAAGTTCGAACCCTGCCGCGGCCCGCGGGTCGCAACACAGGAAGGCCCTGCTATCCCGGCTTCTGTTCCGACTGCGGAGGACATGCCATGAGCTACGACTGGGATTTGATCGAACGCTTGCTGCTGCGCGCCCAGGAGTGCGCCGACGAACCCTACAAGGCCCGCGAATGCGGTGAGGAAGTGGCCGAGCAGCACCGGCTGCAAGGCGAGCCGCTGGACGAAAGCGTCGATCACCTGAAGAAGGTCGCCGGCGACCTGGAGGGCGACCTGTTCGCCAACGGCTACATCCAGGAGCGCCCACGCGACCACGGCGGCACCGGCAACAACTTCGAACTGACCGAGCGCGGCAACGAACTGCTCACGCTGATCAGCCGAGGCTTCCCCGATCACCTGGTATTCCGCCAGTTGCTCGACGAAAAAGGCGAAGCCGCGCTGATGCCGGAAACCTTCGACGCACTCGCCGAACGCGCCACGCGCGACCGCGTGAACGACCGCCCGGAGCGCTGATCGGCGCGCAGCCCGCCCGGCCTCCGCGCCGGGCTCAGGCCTTGGCGGGAAGCTCCATCACCATCTCGTGCCAGGCCATGCCGCCATGGTCGGACTCGGACGGCTTCACGTAGCGATACCCCATGCGCTCGTAGAGCGGGACATGGCGGTCCTTGCACATCAGGTGGATGGTGCGCTTGTGCATGTCCACCATTCGCTCGACGAAGGTGCGCATGAGCAGCGAGGCGAAGCCCTTGCCTTGCTGCGCAGGATCGATCACCACCGACATGATCACCACGTTCGGCGCAGCCGCATCGTGGCCGACCAGCTCCTTGAACGCCTCGTCGGACATCACCACCTCGAAGGCGCAGCCACCATTGATGAAACCGATCACCTGGCCGTCCAGCTCCATGATCAGGAAGCCTTCCGGGTATTGCGCGATGCGCGTGGCGATCTTCTCGCGGGTCGCCGCTTCGTCGCCTTCATAGGCGATGGTTTCGATCTCGAAGCAGCGGTCGGTGTCGGCGGGAGTGGCGGTGCGGAAGGTCGGGGCAGTCATCGGAGCAGTCCTGGCAGAGCGAAACAGGACGGCATGGTAAAGAAAAACCAACCCTCCCGTCCCGGCGCCCTGCCCTGCGGCTGGCGCGCGATCACCTTGACCTCGAAATCGAAGTCGTACCCCGCTGAACTGGAAAACGGCCACCACCGCATCGTCGGCTCCCTCTGGGCGTGCAGCGGCAGACCCCTGTCTGCGCCATGCGCCGCGCGACGAGAGCTTCGCGTGCTGGGCCACCCGGTGCTGACGATGGACGATGGACGATGGACGATGGAAACACCGTCTGATCCCGCGCTATCGTCCGACAAGGCTTGCTCTTTACATATGGATATCCGTATATTTGATTATCCATATATGAAGAGTCATCGCGATGATCACCCCGCCCGAAGTCTTCAAGAGCCTGTCCGACGAGACCCGCGCCCGCGCCACCCTGCTGATCGCCAGCCTGGGCGAACTGTGCGTCTGCGAACTGATGTGCGCCCTGGACGACAGCCAGCCGAAGATCAGCCGGCATCTGGCCCAGTTGCGCGGCAGCGGACTGCTGCTGGATCGCCGCCAGGGCCAATGGGTGTACTACCGCCTCAACCCGGACCTGCCCGACTGGGTGCATGGAATGCTCCAGGTGACGCTGCAGGCCAATGCCGACTGGCTACAGGACAACACCGTCCGCCTGCACAACATGGATGGCCGTCCGGTACGCGACGACGCCTGCTGCTAAGTCACCTTGAGCGAGTTCCCCATGCTGGTCGCCGTCGCGGTATTCGTTTTCACCCTCATCCTCGTCATCTGGCAGCCCAAAGGCCTCGGCGTCGGCTGGAGCGCAGCCTTCGGCGCGATCATCGCGCTGGCCGCGGGCGCGGTTTCCCTGCACGACATCCCGACCGTCTGGGCCATCGTGTGGAACGCCACCGCCACCTTCATCGCCGTCATCATCATCAGCCTGCTGCTGGATGAGGCCGGCTTCTTCGAATGGGCCGCCCTGCATGTCGCCCGCTGGGCGCGCGGCAGCGGCTACCGCCTGTTCGCCTTCTGCATCCTGCTGGGTGCCGCCGTCTCGGCGTTGTTCGCCAACGACGGCGCGGCACTGATCCTCACGCCCATCGTCATGTCGATGCTGCTCGCGCTGCGCTTCTCCCCTGCCGCGACCCTGGCCTTCGTCATGGCCGCCGGCTTCATCGCCGACACGGCGAGCCTGCCGCTGGTGGTCTCCAACCTGGTGAACATCGTCTCGGCAGACTACTTCGGCCTGGGTTTCGCCGAGTACGCCTCGGTGATGCTGCCGGTGAACCTCGCCAGCGTCGCGGCCACCCTGCTCGTGCTGTTCCTGTTCTTTCGCCGTGACCTGCCGCGCCACTACGCACTCGACGCACTGAAGGAGCCGAAGGCTGCAATCCACGACCGCGCCACCTTCATCGTCGGCTGGTGGACGCTGCTGCTTCTGCTGATCGGCCTGTTCGCCCTGGAACCTCTGGGCATCCCCATCAGCGCGGTGGCGGCGACCTGTGCGGCCATCCTGTTTGCCGTCGCCGCCCGTGGGCAGCGTATCTCCACCCGACGCGTACTGCGCGAGGCGCCGTGGCAGGTGGTGGTCTTCTCGCTGGGCATGTACCTGGTGGTCTACGGCCTGAAGAATGCCGGCCTCACGGACGTCCTCACCCACCTGCTCGACTGGCTGGCGGAGCGTGGCTTGTGGAGCGCCGCCATCGGCACCGGGCTGCTCTCCGCCCTGCTGTCCTCGGTCATGAACAACATGCCCAGCGTGCTGATCGGAGCCTTGTCGATCCAGGCCAGCGGCGCCGAAGGGCTGGTGCGCGAGGCGATGATCTACGCCAACGTCATCGGCTGCGATCTCGGCCCAAAGATCACGCCTATCGGCAGCCTCGCGACGCTGCTCTGGCTCCACGTCCTGGAGCGCAAGGGCATGCGCATCACCTGGGGTTACTACTTCAGGGTCGGCATCCTGCTGACCCTGCCCGTCCTGCTGATCACCCTGTCGGCCCTGGCCCTGCGCCTGAGCCTCTGACGTCCGCCACGAAGCGGAGGAGCCCTTTCATGCGAGTCCTGTTCATGTGCACGGCCAACAGCTGCCGCAGCATCCTCTCCGAAGCGATGTTCAACCACCTGGCTCCACAAGGATTCGAGGCGGTGAGCGCCGGCAGCTTTCCCAAGGGCCAGGTGTTGCCTCGCAGCCTGACGACCCTGCAGCAGGCCGGCATCTCCATCGCGGGCCTCAGCAGCAAAGGCAACGACGCCTTCGCGGACAACCCGCCGGACATCGTCATCACCGTCTGCGACAAGGCCGCCGGCGAGGCGTGCCCGGTGTACTTCGGCCCCGCGCTGAAATCCCACTGGGGCCTGGAAGATCCATCGGAAGCGACAGGTGACGAGGCGGCGGTGAACGCCGCCTTCCGCGCCACCCTCGCGCGCATCGAACAACGCTGCCGGGCCTTCTTCGCCCTGCCCTTCACCACACTCGAGCGCGCTGAACTCAAGCGCGAACTGGACCGCATCGGCACTCTCTGAGGAGGACACATGCCAGAACAACTGCCCAACCTCGACCTTTCCCTGTTCGACGTTTCCCCGCCGGCGGCGCGAACCAGCAGCCACCGGCCGCGCATCCTGCTGCTGCATGGCTCGACCCGCGATCGCTCCTTCAGCCGCCTGCTGGTGGAAGAAGCTGCGCGCCTGCTGCAACACTTCGGCGCCGAGACCCGCGTGTTCGATCCATCCGGCCTGCCGTTGCCCGACGACGCCCCCGTGGAGCATGCAAAAGTGCAGGAATTGCGCGAGCTGGTGCTCTGGTCAGAAGGCCAAGTCTGGTGTTCGCCTGAACGCCACGGCGCCCTGTCGGCGGTATTCAAGGCGCAGATCGACTGGATTCCCCTGGAGCTCGGCGCGATCCGTCCCACCCAGGGCAAGACACTGGCCGTGATGCAGGTCTGCGGCGGCTCGCAATCGTTCAACGTGGTCAACCAATTGCGCGTTCTGGGTCGCTGGATGCGCATGTTCACCATCCCCAACCAGTCCTCGGTGCCCAAGGCCTACCTGGAGTTCGACGACGCCGGGCGGATGAGACCCTCGCCCTATTACGACCGCGTCGTCGACGTGATGGAGGAGTTGGTGAAGTTCACCCTGCTGCTGCGCGACCGCCAGGAATTCCTGGTGGATCGCTACTCCGAGCGCAAGGAAAGCGCCGAGCAGTTGTCGGCGCGGATGAGCCAGGCCTCACTCTGAAGCAGGGGAAAAGCGACGGGGTGTTTCCCCACGGAGCACCTCGCCGCCGCCATCCAAGGACACGCGTCTCCGGCGATGTGGGTCCGCCGGGGAACGCTTTAGCCGAACTCAACCGGGAGCCTTTAGAAATCGTGCATTGAAGCGCGCCCTCGCGAACGGTGAGATGGGCAGGCAGCCAGCGCGCTGCCAACACCCACCGACAACAACGAAAAAGAGGTTCGCGCCCCATGCGCACGCTCATGAAGATCCTGGCCCTGACGACCACCACGCTCTTGGCTGCGCCGTTCGCAGCGCAGGCGGATGAAGCGCCCAAGGCGGATAGCGCCGCCTTCGTCGTACACAAGCTGACGGACTTCCTCTACGCCATCGGCGAGCCGAACTACTACCAGAAGAACTACTCGTACCTGCTGGTGGGCAAGGAGCAGGCGCTGATGTTCGACTCCGGCGCCAACCAGAAGGAAGACATCACCCAGGTGGCGCGAACCATCACCGACAAGCCGCTCTCGGTGCTGCCCTCGCACCTGCATTTCGACCACCTGGGCGGGCTGCACAACTTCCAGAGCATCTTCCTGCTGGATTCGCCCTTCACTCGCAAATTCAAGGGTTCCGATGGCCTCTACCACGTGCCGGAGCCGGTGTACCTGGGCAACATCGACCACATGACGCTGCCGCCCTTCAAGGTGGCGCGACTGGTCAAGCCCAACGAAGTGATCGACCTGGGCGGCCTCAAGGTGCGCCTGCTGAGCATGCCCGGCCATACACCGGACGAAGTGGCGCTGTATGACGAGGCGCACAACATCCTGCTGTCCGGCGATCATCTCTACCCATCCTGGCTGCTCGCGGGGAACCTGAAGGACTACGTCGCCTCGCTCTCCGCCACGCTCAAGGTAATCAACCCGCAGACAACGCTGTACGGCGCCCACGCCGACGAGGACCCGAGCAAGGTACCGGCCATGACCTACGCCGATGTGGTGGCGATCCGCGACAAGATGGTCCAGATCGAGGCCGGCCGCGCGAAGGGCGAGGCCTTCAGTGATCCTGAGCTGATCAGGAGTTCGGAGCTGTACAAGGTGGAGAAGGACATCAGCATCCTCACCGATATCCAGTTCACCGACGGACGTGGTTATGGGTACTGAGCGCTTCCGCGAAAGAGTCCCTCTCCCAGAGGGAGAGGGAATCGTTCGGCGCAGGTTGAAATCTTCGCGTCAGCCGGCACCGGCTGCCCCTTCTGCCTGAGGGCCAGGGTGAGGGGCATGCACAAGCGCCGATGATCCGCCTGGGGAGCGTGGTCCCTCCCGGACAGCTACTCGCCTATGGACAGCAACCACTCGATGAACGCCCGGATTTCCGGGCGTTCGCGCGTGGCCTCAGGGCATATGCAATAGTAGTTGTGTACCGCCGGCACCGAGATCGGTAGCGGCCGCACCAGGCGCCCTTCGTCGAGGTCACGGGCGGAAACGGTCTCATCGCTCAGCGCCACGCCGAAGCCATCACGCGCCGCCTGCAGCACCATGCCGAAATCCTCGAAATGGATATCCTCGGCGCCGCCCCGGCCGAAGCCCGCTTCGCTAAGCCATTGTTGCCACTGGCTGCCGTCGTCCTCATGCAGCAGGCGATGCCGCGCCAGGTCCGCCACCTCGTGGATGGCCCGAGGCCCGCGCAGGTATTGCGGGCTGCACACCGGCGTCATGCGGATGCCATGCAGCAGGCTCCACCAGAATCCCGGCCAGGGTGGCGTGCCGTAGATCACCGCGATGTCGGCGCGGCGCCAGTCCACCTGGGGCATTCCGGGAGCGGTAATCACGCTCACCCGCACCGAGCTCGATTCCTCCATGAAGCGCAACAACGGCCGGGTCAGCCACTCCACGCCTTCGGCCGGGGGAATCGACAGGCTGATCGCTACCCGCTCCTCCTGCCGAATGCCGGACTGCAGCGCCTGGACGGCCTCGGTGATCTCGCCCATGGCACTGGCCACACGCTTCTGCAATTCGCGCCCGCTGGCAGTCAGCACCCGTTGCCGGCCGCGCTTCTCGAACAGCTCCACGCCAAGGCTGGCCTGCAAGGCCTTGACCTGCTGACTGACCGCACCGGTGGTGACATGCAGTTCCACTGCCGCAGCCGCCAGGCTACCCAGGCGGGCCACGCTCTCGAACACCCTGAAGCTGTGCAGCGGTGGTAAGGCCATCTGTTGTCCATCCTGCCGGAACCGTGGCGGACGGTTATAGCAGGGCCGCCCGGCGGTTGGGAGCGCGACCAAGGACTGAGCACTCTCGATCACCGCTGGCCCGCAATTTGCGATGGCCTACGTACAGGTGCCGGCAAAGAAGCTTTCGAAGCTTTGCATGCAGCCAACTGGTGCTTTTGGATTCAGTCATGCACACATTTCGTGCAATCGATGCCGAGTCAGGATTTCATGCAGAACACCTATTGCAGAGCCATTCCCGAGCAAAAAACACATAACCGACCGGTCAGATTCCGGACCATCGGACATAAACATGTATACAAAACAGTGGATATTTCCCACGCACTTTGTCTACAGTGCTCGCACAACAAAAACAAGCGAGTCCTCAGCCATGAATGATCGTTCAGCTGTAGCGTCCGCCGGAGCACGCCCGGAAGACGAGAACCTCGGAATCGGCGCCAACCTGGCGTACGGCCTGCAACACGTTCTGACCATGTACGGCGGTATCGTCGCCGTCCCCCTGATCCTCGGCCAGGCGGCCGGGCTCTCCCCCAGCGAGATCGGCATGCTGATCGCCGCATCGCTGTTCGCCGGTGGCCTCGCCACCCTCCTGCAAACCCTCGGCATACCCTTCTTCGGCTGTCAGCTGCCGCTGGTGCAAGGCGTGTCCTTCGCCGGCGTGGCCACCATGATTGCCATCCTCGGCGGCGGCTATGAAGGCGGCGGCCTGCCGGCCGTACTCGGCGCGGTGATGGCAGCCTCGTTCATCGGCTTCCTGATCACGCCGATCTTCTCGCGCATCACCAAGTTCTTCCCGCCGCTGGTTACCGGCATCGTCATCACCACCATCGGCCTGACGCTGATGCCGGTGGCGGCGCGCTGGGCCATGGGCGGCAACTCCAGGGCACCGGACTTCGGCAGCATGGCCAACATTGGCCTGGCCGCGATGACCCTGGTGATCGTCCTGCTCCTGAGCAAGCTGGGCAGTTCCACCATCTCGCGCCTGTCGATCCTGCTGGCCATGGTGATCGGCACCGTCATCGCCGCCGCGCTGGGCATGACCGACTTCTCCCAGGTCACCGAAGGCCCGATGGTGGCGCTCCCCTCGCTGTTCCACTTCGGCCTGCCGACCTTCCATATCGCCGCCATCATCTCGATGCTGATCGTGATCATGGTGACCCTGGTGGAAACCTCGGCGGACATCCTCGCCGTGGGTGACATCATCGGCACCAAGGTCGACTCCAAGCGCCTGGGCAACGGCCTGCGCGCCGACATGGCGTCCAGCGTCATCGCGCCGGTCTTCGGCTCCTTCACCCAGAGCGCCTTCGCCCAGAACGTCGGGCTGGTGGCCGTGACCGGCGTGAAGAGCCGCTACGTGGTAGCCACCGGCGGCCTGATCCTGGTCACCCTCGGCCTGTTGCCGGTGATGGGCCGGGTGATCGCCGCGGTGCCGACCTCCGTCCTCGGTGGCGCCGGCATCGTGCTGTTCGGCACCGTCGCGGCCAGCGGCATCCGCACCCTGTCGAAGGTGGACTACCGCAACAACATGAACCTGATCATCGTCGCCACGTCCATCGGCTTCGGCATGATCCCGATCGCCGCGCCCAGCTTCTACGAGCACTTCCCCAGCTGGTTCGCCACCATCTTCCACTCCGGCATCAGCTCGGCGGCGATCATGGCCATCGCCCTGAACCTGCTGTTCAACCACATCAAGACCGGCAACTCGGACCAGCAATCGGTATTCGTCGCCGCCGAGGAACGCACCTTGCTCTACCGCGACATCGCCGCGCTGAACGAGGGTGACTACTTCCAGAACGGCAAGCTGTACGACGCCGAAGGCAACGAGGTGCCTGTGATCAGCGACGATCACGACGACCACCACGCACCGACGCCCAAGCGCTCCCTGCGCGAGGCGGAAAACAGCAGCGCATAAGTCGCCGGCAACAACGAAAAAGGCCCCTTTCGGGGCCTTTTTTCATGGGTTCTGGTCGATGAGTTTCCAGGTCTTCGGACCGACGATGCCATCCGCCACCAGGTCGTGGCGCCGCTGGAATTCCCGCAGCGCGGCCTCGGTCTGCGCACCGAAATGACCATCCTCCTCCACCCCGCAGGCGCGCTGCACCACCCGCACCAGATCGCCGATGGCACCACGACGCAGGGTCGGCCGCGGCGCCGATCCGGGCGGCGCATCCGGCTCCAGCGCCGGAATCATCGGCCGCAGGATCGCCGTGCCATCGAGGATCTCCCGGACCCTGGCGCGAAAAGCCGCCATGTCGAAATCCGGGTCGTTCTTGCGGCCCTTGGGCAATGCGTATTCCTTGTGCCCGGCACAGGCCTCTTCGCCCTGCCCCAGGTGCGCGAGGATCGCCGCTACGCCGCGCTGGTAGCTGTCCATCTGCACGTCGCTCCAGGCCTCGCCCAACCCGGTGTTTTCCGCCTCGATGCCGATGAAGCTGCTGTTGCCCGAACTGACGCCATCCCAGGTGCCCTTGCCGGCGTGGTTGCAGCGCCCGGCGGCGATCACGTAGTAGGTGCCGTCGCGCCCCAGGCCAAGCTGGGACAGCGGGCCGGGCAGGTCGCTACGGCCCTGGACCAGGGTCTTCAGGCTGGGCATGTTGCCGCCCTGCGGACCGGCAGTGTGATGGCAGATCACGCCCTGCACATGGCCCATCTCGCCCACGCCACGGCTGCTCCAGCCATCCACGCGGGCCACTTTCAGGCCGGCGGCTTCGAGCACGTCCGGCAACCAGATCAATGCGTAGGTCATGCCTGCACTCCTCCGCTGGCGGCGGGCAGATCCTCGTCCGCGGTCTCGTGTTCGATAGGGCAGTCGCAGCCGTCGACATCCACCGGGGATTCCACCGCGGTCCGCGCCGAGAGCCCGGTCATCGGGCCGTCCGTCACCGTGGGCGCCTCCAGCAGCGGCAACATCAGCGGCGCCGACTCGCCGCCGCCAGGGGGCGGATTGACCACCACCAGGCTCAGCGGACGCCCGGGCTCCAGGTCCTCCTCCAGCAACTGCACGGCCAGACGGGTGCTATCGCTCACCGTGGTTTCGCGACTCACGCCGTTGACCTGCACCACCGCGCCACGCACGAAGCCGGTGCCCTGCAGGCTGACGTACAACGACTGCACGTCCACCGCGCCCGGCTGCGCATCGGTGAGGGACGGAACCGGGTTGCCCAGGGCGTCCCGGCGCTTGTCCCCGCCCGTGGTGCGGAACAGGGTGTCGAACAGTTCACCCAGCTTGTCCGTGGCCTGCTTGGCGAACATGCCGGCAAGGCAGGCCATGCCGATCAGGCCATAGAGATTGACGTTCACCGCGCCATCGGCCTGCGCGGTCCCGCTGCCGACGGTGAGAAACCCGCCACGGATGATCAGGTAGAGCATCACCGCGAGGATCATGCCGATGAAGGGCTTGAGGATGTACCACCAGATCCAGCTGGCCATGAAGCGATCGTTGCCAACGAAATCGCCGAAGGACTTGGCGATATGCACGAAGCTGCCCAGGCCGCCGGCCACCATCACCATGACCAGCAGGCGCGCGTCCGGCCCCGGGCACCAGCCGAGCAGGCACTGGACCTCCGGGTCGCCTTCGTGGCCCGCGGGGGGGAACGCCGGATAATGCTGCGGCCACAGCGAAACCAGCAGCCAGGCCAGCAGGAGGGATAGGAAGATCAGGCCGGCGCCCATCGTCCATATCTGCATGTGGTTGGCGCGTCGACTCTTGGTCCGGGTATCCATAGGCACTCCAGGCAACGAGGGGGTTGGTCGAATCCCCTGTCGCGAAGCGCCACGGCATGCGCCAGCAAGCAGAGCCACGGGCGCAATCCGCGCTTTCGCACGGCTGACAGTGAAGCTCACGTTAGCGCAACGCAAAGGCTCTGCAAGAGGCCTTTGCGGGTATTTCGCAGGTGTCTCGGCGGTGATACGTAGCACCGCTGAAACACCCTCGCTGGAGCCCCCGGAATCAGGCCACTTCGGCCTCGTCGCGCGGCGCCTCCAGCAGTTCGATGAATGCCCGCAATGCGGGTGTGTCGGTGCCGCGCCGCCAGAACAGCCAGGTGGTCGCGCGCGCATGGTGCGGCGCCAGGCGATGGATCGCCACGTTGCGCCCCCCGGCCAGGCTGTCGAACATCGCTCGCGGGATGATCGCCACGCCACCGCCGGCGGCGATGCAGGCGAGCATGCCGTGATAGGACTCCATCTCAACGATCTTGCCCGGCACCACACGGTGCTCGGCGAACCAGCCCTCCAGGCGCTTGCGGTAGGAGCAGGTGTCGCGGAAGGCGAACACCGTCTCCCCCGCCACATCCCGCGCATCGTGCACCGGCGCATGGTGCCTGGCGCTCATCAGCACCAGCTCCTCGCGGTACACCGGCTTGCCGTCCAGTTGCGGGTGGTTGGCCGGGCCGTCGGCGAAGGCGGCGATGAAGCGCCCGGAAAGCACCCCGTCGATCATCTCGCCCGAGGGGCCGGTAGACAGATCCAGCTGTACCTTCGGGCATTGCTGGTGATAGCGCGCCAGCATCTCCGGGATGCGCACTGCCGCCGTACTCTCCATCGAGCCCAGGGAGAAGCCGCCATGGGGCTCGGCGCCCACCGCCACCTGCCTGGCCTCCTCGACCAGATCGAGGATGCGCTCGGCGTAATCGAGGAAGCTGCGCCCGGTCGGCGACAAACGGAGGCGCAGCTTTTCGCGAATGAACAACTCGGTGCCCAGCTCCGCTTCCAGCTGCTTGATCCGTGTAGTCAGGTTCGAAGGCACGCGATGTAGACGGGCCGCGGCGGCGGTGATGCTGCCTTCAGTAGCGACGGCGCGGACGATTTCCAGCTGGGTGAGATCCATCATTCTCTCCGAGAGAAGGAGTCTTTCTTGATTATTCATTTTACATGAATGATTGGGCATCTTAATTTCTGCGCCATCCCGGAGCCACCGCGCCCGGACGAACGACCGGCCTTGCGCCCTTACACAGAACAAGCAGGACTCACCATGAACCAGATCGCCGCCATCCCCGCTGCCATCTCCCGCAGCCCCGCCACCGGCCAGGAACTGGCCCGCTACACCTTCGAAGACGCCGCCCAGCTGGAAACCTCGCTGGCCCGCACCGATGCCGCGTTCCGCCAATGGCGCGACACCAGCATCGCCGAACGTGTCGCCGTGCTGCGCAAGATGGCCGAAGTGCTGCGCGCCAACGTCGAGCCGATGGCCCGCATGGAAGCCCAGGAAATGGGCATGCCGGTCACCCAGGCCCGTGGCGAGATCAACAAGTGCGCCAACCTCTGCGAGTGGTACGCCGACAACGGCCCGGCCATGCTCGAACACGAGAAGACCAGCATCGAAGGCGCGTACATTTCCTACCTGCCGCTGGGCCCGGTGCTGGCCGTGATGCCGTGGAACTTCCCCACCTGGCAGGTCATGCGCGGCGCGGTGAGCATCATCCTGGGCGGCAACACCTACGTGCTCAAGCACGCGCCGAACGTCATGGGCTGCGCCTATCAGCTGCGCGACGCCTGGCTGCAGGCCGGCCTGCCGGAAGGCGTGTTCGAGGTGCTGAACGTCGAGCCGCCGCTGGTTTCCAAGGCCATCGCCGATGACCGCATCGCCTCCATCGCCGTGACCGGCAGCGTCGGCGCGGGTGCCGCCATCGCTTCCCAGGCCGGTGCCGCGCTGAAGAAGTGCGTGCTGGAGCTGGGCGGTTCCGACGCCTTCATCGTGCTCGCCGACGCCGACCTCGACGCCGCCGTGAAGGCCGCTGTCGCCAGCCGCTTCGGCAACTGCGGCCAGGTGTGCATCGCCGCCAAGCGCATGATCCTCGAAGAATCCATCGCCCCGGCCTTCACCGAGAAGCTGCTGGCCGCGGTCAAGGCGCTGAAGATCGGCGACCCGCTGGCGGACGACACCTTCGTCGGCCCCATGGCCCGCTTCGACCTGCGCGACGAACTGGATGGCCAGGTACAGCAAGCCATCGCCGACGGCGCCACCCTGCTGCTGGGCGGCCACAAGCTCGACGGCGAAGGCAACTACTACGCGCCGACCGTGCTGGCCAACGTGAAGCCGGGCAACACCGCGTTCAAGAAGGAAATCTTCGGCCCCGTCGCCTCGCTGATCGTCGCCCGCGACGCCGAGCACGCCCTGGAACTGGCCAACGACAGCGAGTTCGGCCTCTCCGGCGCGATCTGGACCGCCGACAAGGCCAAGGCCCAGCACATGGCCCGTCGCCTGGTCAGCGGTGGCGTGTTCATCAACGGCTTCTCCGCTTCCGACCCCCGCGTACCGATCGGCGGCGTCAAGAAGAGCGGCTTCGGTCGCGAGCTGTCGCACTTCGGCCTGCGCGAGTTCACCAACCCGCAGACCGTTTGGATCGACCGCAAGTAAGCCGCTCTGAAAGCAGAAGGCCCCTCTATCGCCAAGCGGTAGCGGGGCCTTTTTCATGGGCGATGTGCCGTGCGTTTCGTTCAAGGCAGAAGGGCCTTTGCAGGGGCGGACTTCTTGCTCGCGAACAGAACCGGACCGAAGTCCGACCTCAAGCCGTAGGGCGCATAACCTGGAACAGGTTATCCGCCGGCTCATCCTTCGGCGGATAACGCTTGCGCGTTATGCGCCCTACAAGAACTTGAGGCGCTTCTGCATCAGGGCTTGGCCGTGCCCTTCTTCAGCTGCAGGAGCTCACGGGTGCTATGCCGCAGATTCTCGGCCAGGCTGCCCTGCTCGTTGAAGCAGTCCTCGACCAGCCAGCCGCCTGACGTGCGATGCAACAGCAGGCCAAGATCGCGGTCCTCCCCCGTCAGTGCATCCTTGAGTACCACCCGGGCCTTGATTCGTTCGTCGTCCACCGGGGCAAACTCCAGCGACTTCACCTTGATATCGCCCCAGTCCTGGCAATCGCACAGCGGGTCGCCACCGAGATAGCCCAGCTCGCCATCAGCGGCATCCTGGTCAGCCTTCATCAGGGCGATCAGCGAGGCGTCGTAGACGTCCTCTTCCTTCAGCGACTTGTTCGGCACACCCGGCCCGTCCGGCGAATAACTGGCGTACAGCTGGCGCAGGAAGCGCTCCGCACCAGCGGTGTCAGCCGCCGGCGTGGAAGCTGCGAGCGAAGTATCGAACAGCGTCAGCAGGATCAGCGACAGGGCAAAAGCGGATCGCAGGAAGGCCATGGGATTCTCCATCGAAGAGCCGAGCATTATGACTTGGCACGATCTGCAAAACCGTGACCGGCTCCCACCCTGGGTTTCTGCGCTCGGGTCGCCCCTCACCCTCTCCCTGGGGAGAGGGGACCGTTCGGTGCAAGATGAAACCTTGGCGTCAGCCGGTACAGACAGCCCCCTCTCCCCCGGGGAGAGGGCTGGGGTGAGGGAAAAACACAAGCACGAACCTGCAGAGAAAAGACAGTTGCTCCTACACCGGTCGATAGCCCTGGGCGAGCAGCCAGCCCTGGAAAGCTCGACGCCTTTCCGGTGGCAGGTCCGCGAGCACTTGCGCTTCCGGCTCCGCACGCAGGCGCCTTAGCCAGGGCGCCAGCTCGAGGCCGTCCAGATGCCAGATGCCCAGCGGCTGATCGGCGCTGACCACCACTTCCGCTTCGTCGACGAACTCGCCCTTCAGCACCGGAGCACGCTCGATACGCAGACTGGCAAAGTCTGCCGGCATGTGGCTGGGCTGCTCGTCCGGCCAGGTGCGACGAGCCTGCCAGAACGGCTGATCGGTCCACTGTGTTTCACTGGCATAGAAGTCGCGGCCAACCCGTGCAAAGCGCAGGAACAGCTGCTCCACCCGCTGTTGGTGAAAGCGCTTGGCCAGCCCGGCCCGTTCCGGCGCACGCAGCAGCGTGTTGATGACCAGCGGCGCCTGCAGCGCCGAAGACAGCGATTGGAAGATGCCATTGCCCGACAGCGGGTCCACCGCCATCGCCGCGTCGCCCACGCGAATCCAGTTGTTGCCACAGGCTTCCAGGCAGAGGATCGCCGTGCTGCTGCGGGCGTGCAGGTCCAGGTCGCGCTCTTCACCATCGCCGAAGAATCCACGTACCAGACTCGACGCGGCGCGGCGTTCGCGGCAGTAGTCCAGCAACTGCTCGCGCGGCGGCAACTGGCTGCTGGCGACGTCCAGGGTGAGCTGCCAGTAGCGGCGCCCATCCTCCAGCCGCGCCATCCACGCCCAGCCGTCGGGCAGGCTTTCCACCGCCGTCGCCAGCGGGCCGGGCTCGCCTTGCCAGCGATTGAGCAGGCTGAGGGTTTCCGGGCCGCGCCGGGCCTTCTCTCCCTTTTGACTCAGTGGCGCCTGGCGGCCACGGGCTTCGACGAGAAACGCTCCTCGCACCTCCCGGCCGCCTTCCAGCTTCACGCGCCAGCCGGTAACGTCTTCCGCCACGGCCAGCGCCCGGGCTTCGATCAACTGGACGCCAGCCACCTTCAGGTCCTCGCGCAGCCCGGCGTCGAAGCGCGGGCGATCGAGGACGCATTCGATGTTCTGCGCGCTTTCCACGCCATTCCAGTGCACGCGACGTTGCGACGGTGGCGCGGCGCAGTCCAGCGCATGTCGCAAGCCGGCATTGCGCAGGCCGTCGAGTACGCGCTGGGAGACACCTTCGACGGCCGCGAAGCGGCGCCATTCGCTGATCACGGTCACAGGGTGGCCGAGGCGGCGAAGACCTAGCGCGACGGCGGCTCCAGCCGGGCCGGCGCCGAGGATCAGGGTTGGGAGTTCGCTCATGCTCCGGCTGCCCTCACCCTAGCCCTCTCCCAGAGGGAGAGGGGACTGATCGGTGTGCATGGGAATCTCCGCGCACGCCGAGGGCTGCAGGAAAACCTCCATACTGAACGCTTGCAGAGGACAGCCCCCTCTCCCTCTGGGAGAGGGTTGGGGTGAGGGCAAAGAACCCCACCATGACTCACAAGCTCACCTTCCGCTCGATCCCCTGAAACGCCGCCCGCTCACGCATCACCTCAATGAGCTGCACATTGGAAAGCTCCGGCCGCTCCGCCAGCAATGCAGCCAGCCGCCCACAGAAAGCCGCACACCCCAGGCTAGCGCCAGAGCGCCCGGCCACCTTCACCGCCGCGCCAAAGTCCGCCTGCGGGCTGTCCAGCCAGGACCACTCGCCCTCACCGCACCGCGCATCACCCGTCACGCGGACCACGCCGGGATAGCTAGCCGGAAACACCGGCTCGCCCCGCGCCGGGCTGGACGCGCAAATCAGCACGCCTGCCTCGATCAGCTCCGCCACGGCATCGCGCAGAATGGGACGATCCTGGCGCACGCCCAGGCTCAGGTTGACCACCCGCACATCCTGCTCGCCGAGCCAGTGCAGTGCGGCGGCGATCTGCAAGGGGCTGGTCACGCCGCGTTCATCGAAAACCTGTGCAACGAGCAGATGGACATCCGGCGCATGGGAAAGAATGGCTTCGCAGACAGCGCTTCCGTGGCCAAGTAGATCAACCGACAGTGGCAGCAGGTCCAATCCATCATCGGAGAGACGGAAACACTGCCCACCTATGACCGAGCGGGTGTGTTCGACAGCGTGGCCACTATCGACCACCCCAACCCGCAGCTCAGGCCTCATGTCGCTGCACCGGCTGCGCTGCGCGCACGCGCATCTGTCCGTCCTGCAATTCCAGGTAAAGGTCGGCGGCAGCCAACGTCGAAGTACGGTGGCTGATCAGCAATCGCGTACGCCCGGCAAACAACTGGTCGATGGCCGCGATCACCTCGCGCTCGGTGCTCTCGTCCACCTGCGACGTGGCCTCGTCCAGCACCAAGATCAGCGGATCCTGCAGCAGTGCGCGGGCGATGGCGATGCGTTGCTTCTGTCCACCGGACAGCTGCTGGCCGCGCTCGCCCAGTGGGCTGTCGAGGCCTTCGGGCAGGCTGGCGATCAAGCTGTCCAGCTGCGCGGCGCGAGCGGCCTTCTCGATGGCCTCGCGGCTCGACTCGGGTGCGCTGTAGGCCAGGTTGTCGGCTAGGCTGCCGCGGAACAGCACGATGTCCTGGCTGACCACCGCCACGCGCCGGCGCAGGGCTTGCAGGTCCAGCTCACGCAAGTCGACGCCGTCGAGCAGGATGCGCCCCTGGTCAGGGTCGTAGAAGCGCTGCAACAGGTCGATCAGGGTGCTCTTGCCAACGCCGGAAGGGCCGCTCAGCGCGACCTTGAGGCCGGCAGGAATCACCGCCTGCACGTCCTGCAAAACGGCTTGCGCACGGCCTGGCCAGGCGTAGCTCAGGTTCTCCAGGCGCAGCTCGCCAACCGCAGGCATGGCACGTGGAGTGACCGGTGAAACAATGCTGGCTTCCTCGCCGCGCAGTTCCATCACCCGGCCAAGGCTGACGGTCATGCGCTGCAACGCAACGTACAGGCCGAGCAGGCTCTGCACCGGCCCGATGGCCATGCCCAGGTAAGTGGAAAAGGCGATCAGCGAACCCAGCTGCCACGTGCCCTGCACTACCCAGTACCCGCCAACCAGGAAGGCGCAGGCGCGGGACAGCGACATCAGCGTGCCCGGCACGGCCTGGGTGAAGAACTCGGTGAGTTGCAGCCGCAGCAGCTGACCCAGATAGCCCTGCCCCAGGCCTTCCAGGCGTCCGGCTTCGCGATTCTGCTGGCCGGCGGACTGGATGAACTTCATCGCCGGCAAGGTCTCGACGAAGAACGACGAAAGGTCCGCCGAACGCTCGCGCAGCCCACGCGCCTCGCGCTCGACCTTGCGCCGCATCCAGCGCAGCCAGAGCACATCCAGGGGAATCAGCAACGCCACCAGCAGCGACAGTTGCCAGGACAGCGTGAGCAGAAGAGCCAGCGCACCGATCAGCCCGATCACGCTGGAGACCGCGGAGAACAGCGAGTCCACGGCGAAGCGCTGGATTTCCGCGACGTCGCCGTCCAGCCGGGACATCAGGTCGCCGATGCGACGGCGGCCGAAGAAGCTCGGTGACAGGGTCTGCAGATGGCGATACAGAGCATCGCGCAGGGAGAACAGAATGCGCCCGGACAGGCGCGTGTGCAGGAAGCGGTTGAGCCCTGACAGCGCCGTACCCACCAGACCGACGACGATCATCGCCACGGCCACCGTCACCAGCACCGGGAAGTTCTTCGCCAGCAGGCCGTCGTCGATCAACGTCTTGGTCAGCCAGGGCTGCGCCAGCACCAGCAGTGAAGCGCAGAACGACAACCCGAGCAGTCCTGCAATGGCCAGCTTGTGCGGCTTCACGAATCCGTAGAGCCAGCGCAGCGAAGACTTGAGTTGCTGTGGGTCTTCGCTATCGATCAGGCGGGTGAAGAACATCAGCCCACCTTGAGTTGCTTGAGCTTGCGGTACAGCGTGGCGCGGCTGATGCCCAGCGCGTCGGCGGCGGCGGAGACGTTGCCCTGGTGACGTT
This sequence comes from Pseudomonas sp. PDNC002, assembly GCF_016919445.1. Classification (NCBI taxonomy): domain Bacteria; kingdom Pseudomonadati; phylum Pseudomonadota; class Gammaproteobacteria; order Pseudomonadales; family Pseudomonadaceae; genus Pseudomonas; species Pseudomonas sp. PDNC002. Next base: position 4,925,610 of record NZ_CP070356.1, read on the forward strand.
CCAGCGCCTGGCGGATCAGCTCCAGTTCGTTCTCGCGAATGCTGCCGCTCTGCGGGCGTTCGCCGACGCTGAGTTCGTCCAGGGTGCTGTCGGGCAAGTGGTCGAGGCTCAGCTCCTCCTCGCCCTCTTCGCGCATGGCCAGCGCAGTGCGCAGGACCATTTCCAGCTGGCGGATGTTGCCCGGCCAGTGGTATTCGCGCAGCAGGCCGAGCAGTTCGGCGGAGAGCTTCACCTTGGGTGCGCCCAGGCGTGCCAGTAGACCGCTGGCGAGTTCGGCGAGGTCATCACGCTCGCGCAGCGCCGGCAGCTTCACGCTGATGCCGTTGACGCGGTAGTAGAGGTCCTCGCGGAAGTGTTTCTCTTCGACCAGGCGCTTGAGGTCGCGGTGAGTGGCGCAGATCAGCGCGACGTCGATGTCCTGCTCTTCACCTGCACCCAGCGGCGCTACTTTGCGCTCCTGTAGCACGCGCAGCAGGCGCGCTTGCAGCGCCAGCGGCATATCGCCGATTTCGTCGAGGAACAGCGTGCCGCCGTGGGCCTGTTGCAGCCGGCCGACCATGCCGCCACGCCGCGATCCGGTGAAGGCGCCGTCGCGGTAGCCGAAGAGTTCGGATTCGATCAGGCCTTCGGGAATCGCCGCGCAGTTCACCGCGACGAAGGGTTTGTCGCTGCGCGCGCTGGCCTGGTGCAGGGCGCGGGCGACTACTTCCTTGCCGCTGCCGGTTTCGCCCAGCAACAGAACCGGCAGTTCGTTCACCAACCCCTGACGCGCCATGCGCAGGGCACGGGCATAGCGCGGGTGATTGCCGGCAAGGGCTTCGAGTTCGGGACCAGCCGCCGGGCGCGGTGCACGCGTACTGACCGGCACCGCGTGGCTGCGCAGCGGCGCCTGCAGGGTCTTGTAGAACAGCTCGCCCTTGGGCGTCTGCAGGCTGCCCACGCCGCCCTGGTAAAGCCGCGCGATAAGCTGCTCGCCGCGCAGGCCGAGGAAATCTTCACTGCGCCGGCCAACGAGGGCCTCGCGATTGGCGCCGAGCAACTGGCAGGCCTGGCCGCTGACGGCCAGCACCTTACCGTCCAGCCCCAGCGCCAGCAGGCCCTGCCAGGCGGAATCGAGGTACTGGCGACGGTAATGGAAGGCGATCACCACCTGCCCCGGATGGCTGACGGCAAACAGCCGCGCCTCGATCTGGAACACCGCCAGGCTGAGCAGCGAGAGGCTTTCCCGCGGGCCGGACAGCGGGCCTTCGCGGGTCATATCGAGCACGCCGAGCAGGGTGCCCTGCGGCCCTTCGATGGGTACCGAGGTGCAGGAGAAGCGGCTCAGGCGGTCGAGGAAGTGTTCGCCACAGTCGATCTGCGTGGCGCGCTTTTCCACCAGCGCGGTGCCCAGTGCATTGGTGCCACGGGAGGCTTCGCTCCAGCAGGCGCCCTGGACAATGTCGGCCAGGCCCTTGCTCTGCATGCGTTCGCGCGCGCCTTCGACGGAAAGAATGGTGGCATCGGCATTGGCCAGGATGATCACGCCGTCGTGGCCCTGGCGCTGCTGCAGGTAGTCGAGTTCGGGGGTGGCGGCGTCGAGCAGCAGGCGGTTGCCGGCCAGCAGCACGTCAGGTTTGACCCGCGTGTCGAGGCCATGCTCGGTGCCGTTGGAGCAGTCCAGGCCGTGGTCGAGACTGCGCCGCCAGGAGGCGTCGATCTCCTCGCGGAGCACGCCGCTGGGCACTTCGCCCTCCTGTTGCAGGTGTTCACGGGCAAGGTGGGCTTCGCGCAGCAGATCGCTGCTTATTGTTCTTGTAGTCATGCATCGCTCCGGTAGGTTCCGGGCCCTCTTTCAGGGCACGGAACTCGCAGGCTGGTCAGGGCTGTGTACACCCGCAGGCGGCGTCCGTAAAGGGGAAGCCCCCGGCAGGAAGGTTAGCCCCCGCAAGCAAGGCAATTCCCGCGCCAGTAAACCTTCCCGTGCCGCCTTCGCGTCGTATTGACAGTGACCCAAGGTAGGTTTACGTTAACGTAAAGGTAAACAACCGAGCAAGAGCATTCCATGCCCACTACCTACACCATCTCCGAGCTGGCCCGCGAACTGGACGTCACCACCCGCGCCATCCGCTTCTACGAGGAGCAGGAAATGCTCAGCCCCGAGCGCCGTGGCCAGGAGCGCATCTACAGCGCGAAGGACCTGGTGGCCTTGAAGCTGATCCTGCGCGGCAAGCGCATCGGCTTCTCGCTGGCCGAGTGCAAGGAGCTGATCGACCTCTACGACCCCAGCAGCGGCAACACCAAGCAGTTGCAGACCTTCCTCGACAAGATCACCGCGCGCCGCGCGCAGCTGGAACAGCAGTTGCTCGACATCGAGCAGATGAAACTGGAACTGGACACGGCCGAGGAGCGCTGCCTGGCGGCCATGGCCGAGACCGACAAACCCCGCAAGCAGCGCGCCACGAGCTGATCTCGCCGCCCTGCCCGCTCCCTCATCCGAATATAAATACAAGTACAGGTGATTCCATGAGCTACCCCTCCCTCAACTTCGGCCTCGGCGAAACCATCGACATGCTGCGCGAGCAGGTGCAGGGCTTCGTCGCCAGCGAACTCGCCCCGCGCGCCGCGCAGATCGATTCCGACAACCTGTTCCCCGCGGACATGTGGAAGAAGTTCGGCGACATGGGCCTGCTCGGCATCACCGTCGCGGAGGAATACGGCGGCGCCAACATGGGTTACCTGGCCCACGTCATCGCCATCGAGGAAATCAGCCGTGGCTCGGCGTCGGTCGGCCTGTCCTACGGCGCGCACTCCAACCTGTGCGTCAACCAGATCAAGCGCAACGGCAACGCCGAGCAGAAGGCCAAGTACCTGCCCAAGCTGATCAGCGGCGAGCACATCGGCGCCCTGGCCATGAGCGAGCCCAACGCCGGCTCCGACGTGGTGTCGATGAAACTGCGCGCCGAGAAGCGCGGCGATCGCTTCGTCCTCAATGGCAGCAAGACCTGGATCACCAACGGCCCGGACGCCAACACCTACGTGATCTACGCCAAGACCGAGCCGGAGAAAGGTGCCCACGGTATCACCGCGTTCATCGTCGAGCGCGACTGGAAAGGCTTCAGCCGTGGCAGCAAGTTCGACAAGCTGGGCATGCGCGGCTCCAACACCTGCGAGCTGTTCTTCGATGACGTGGAAGTGCCGGAAGAGAACGTGCTGGGCGCCGTCAACGGTGGCGTGAAGGTGCTGATGAGCGGCCTGGACTACGAGCGCGTGGTCCTCGCCGGCGGCCCGATCGGCATCATGCAGGCCTGCATGGACGTGATCGTCCCCTACATCCACGACCGCAAGCAGTTCGGCCAGAGCATCGGCGAGTTCCAGCTGATCCAGGGCAAGGTCGCCGACATGTACACCCAGCTCAACGCCAGCCGTGCCTACCTCTATGCCGTGGCCCAGGCCTGCGACCGTGGCGAGACCACCCGCAAGGACGCCGCCGGGGTGATCCTATACACCGCCGAGCGCGCCACCCAGATGGCCCTGGACGCCATCCAGATTCTCGGTGGCAACGGCTACATCAACGAGTTCCCCACCGGCCGCCTGCTGCGCGACGCCAAGCTCTACGAGATCGGCGCCGGCACCAGCGAAATCCGCCGCATGCTGATCGGCCGCGAGCTGTTCAACGAGACCCGCTGAGCCCACCCGCTCCTGCCCGACCGTAGGAGCGGACCTTGTCCGCGAAATCCCGGCAACGCCGGGACAACAACATCGCGGAGAAGCTCCGCTCCTACAAATGCAGCTTTCCCGCTCGTGGAGCCCCTATGACCATCCTCGGCACCCAACTCAACACCCGTTCCCCGGAATACGCCGCCAACGCCGCGACCATGCTGGAGAACGTCCAGGACCTGCGCGCCGTCCTCGGCCGCGTCCACGAAGGCGGCGGCGCGGCCGCCCAGGCCAAGCACACCGCACGTGGCAAGCTGCTGGTGCGCGAGCGCATCAACCGCCTGCTCGACGCCGGCTCGCCCTTCCTCGAAGTCTCCGCCCTCGCCGCCCATGAGGTGTACGGCGAAGACGTCGCCGCCGCCGGCGTGGTCGCCGGCATCGGCCGCGTGGAAGGCGTGGAATGCATGATCGTCGGCAACGACGCCACGGTGAAAGGCGGCAGCTACTACCCGCTGACCGTGAAGAAACACCTGCGCGCCCAGACCATCGCCCAGCAGAACCGCCTGCCGTGCATCTACCTGGTGGATTCGGGCGGCGCCAACCTGCCGCGCCAGGACGAAGTTTTCCCCGACCGCGAACACTTCGGCCGGATCTTCTTCAACCAGGCCAACATGAGCGCCCAGGGCATCCCGCAGATTGCCGTGGTGATGGGCTCCTGCACCGCCGGCGGCGCCTACGTGCCGGCGATGAGCGACGAGACCATCATGGTGCGCAACCAAGCCACCATCTTCCTCGCCGGCCCGCCGCTGGTGAAGGCCGCCACCGGTGAAGTGGTGAGCGCCGAGGACCTGGGCGGCGCCGATGTGCACTGCAAGACCTCCGGCGTCGCCGACCACTACGCCGAGGACGACGAGCACGCGCTGGCCATCGCCCGCCGCTGCATCGCCAACCTCAACTGGACCAAGCAGGGCAAGCTCAACACCCGCGCCCCACGCGCGCCGCTGTACGCCGCCGACGAGCTGTACGGCGTGATCCCGGTGGACAGCAAGCAGCCCTTCGACGTGCGCGAGATCATCGCCCGCCTGGTCGACGGCAGCGAATTCGACGAATTCAAGGCGCTGTTCGGCACCACCCTGGTGTGCGGCTTCGCCCACCTGCACGGCTACCCGGTAGCGATCCTCGCCAACAACGGCATCCTCTTCGCCGAAGCCGCGCAGAAAGGCGCGCACTTCATCGAACTGGCCTGCCAGCGCGGCATCCCGCTGGTGTTCCTGCAGAACATCACCGGCTTCATGGTCGGCCAGAAGTACGAGGCTGGCGGCATCGCCAAGCACGGCGCCAAACTGGTCACCGCCGTGGCCTGCGCCCAGGTGCCGAAGTTCACCGTGATCATCGGCGGCAGCTTCGGCGCCGGTAACTACGGTATGTGCGGCCGCGCCTACGACCCGCGCTTCCTGTGGATGTGGCCCAACGCGCGGATCGGCGTAATGGGCGGCGAACAGGCCGCCGGCGTGCTGGCCCAGGTCAAGCGCGAGCAGGCCGAACGCGCGGGCAACGCGCTGTCCGCCGAAGACGAGGCGAAGATCAAGGCACCGATTCTCGAACAGTACGAGCGCCAGGGTCACCCCTACTACTCCAGCGCCCGCCTGTGGGACGACGGCGTGATCGACCCGGCGCAGACCCGCGACGTGCTCGGCCTCGCCCTCTCCGCCTCGCTCAACGCGCCGGTCGAAGCGACCCGCTTCGGCGTCTTCCGCATGTAATGCTCTTCTCCCCTCTCCCTCTGGGAGAGGGGCCGGGGGTGAGGGACGACCCACCTGCCCAACTTGAGAATGGTCACATGACAGAATTCCAGAACATTGAGCTCGATATCGACCCGCGCGGCGTCGCCAGCCTGTGGCTGAACCGCCCGGAGAAGAACAACGCCTTCAACGCCCAGACCATCGCCGAGCTGATCCAGGCGCTGGACGACGTGGCCAACGATGACCGTGTGCGCCTCGTCGTGCTGCGCGGCCGTGGCCGCCACTTCTGCGGCGGCGCGGACCTGGCGTGGATGCAGGAATCCGTGAAGCTGGACTACCAGGGCAACCTGAATGACGCCCAGCAGCTCGCCGAGTTGCTCTACAACCTGCACCAGCTGAAGAAACCGACGCTTGCCATCGTGCAGGGCGCGGCCTTCGGTGGCGGTGTCGGACTGGCCGCCTGCTGCGACATGGCGCTGGCAGCCGAGGACGCGCAGTTCTGCCTGTCCGAAGTGCGCATCGGCCTGATCCCGGCCACCATCGGCCCCTTCGTCACCAAGGCCATCGGCCAGCGCGCCGCGACCCGCTACGCCATGACCGCCGAGCGTTTCAGCGGCATCCGTGCCCGCGAGCTCGGCCTGGTCGACGAGCACTACCCGGCCGCCGAACTGGACGATGAAGCCGAGGCCTGGATCGCCAACCTGATGAACAACAGCCCGGCGGCGCTGGTCGCCTGCAAGGCGCTGTTCCAGGAAATCGGCGCCGGCGAACTCACCCCCGAACGCCGCCGCTACACCGAAGCCGCCATCGCCCGCATCCGCATCAGCCCCGAGGGGCAGGAAGGCCTGCATGCCTTCCTGGAAAAACGCAAACCGGCCTGGCAGGAGCAAGTCTGATGAAGAAGATCGATACCCTGCTGGTGGCCAACCGCGGCGAAATCGCCTGCCGCGTGATGCGTACCGCCAAGGCCCTGGGCCTGACCACCGTGGCCGTGCACAGCGCCACCGACCGCAACGCCCGCCACGTCGAGGAGGCGGACATCGCCATCGACCTGGGCGGCGCCAAACCGGCTGAAAGCTACCTGCGTGCCGACGCCGTGCTGGCCGCCGCGAAGGCTGCCGGCGCCCAGGCCATCCACCCCGGCTACGGCTTCCTCTCGGAGAACGCCGGCTTTGCCCGCGCCTGCGAAGAGGCCGGGCTGATCTTCCTCGGCCCGCCGGCCAGCGCCATCGACGCCATGGGCAGCAAGTCCGCCGCCAAGGCACTGATGGAAACCGCCGGCGTGCCGCTGGTGCCCGGCTACCACGGCGAGGCGCAGGACTACGCCACCTTCCAGCGCGAAGCCCAGCGCATCGGCTATCCGGTGCTGCTGAAAGCCGCCGCCGGCGGTGGTGGCAAGGGCATGAAGGTCGTCGAGCGCGAGGCCGAACTGGCCGAGGCGCTGGAATCCGCCCAGCGTGAAGCGCAGTCCGGTTTCGGCGACTCGCGCATGCTGGTGGAGAAGTACCTGACCAAGCCGCGCCACGTGGAAATCCAGGTGTTCGCCGACCAGCACGGCCACTGCCTGTACCTCAACGAGCGCGACTGCTCGATCCAGCGTCGCCACCAGAAAGTCGTCGAGGAAGCGCCGGCACCGGGCCTCTCCGCCGAATTGCGCGCCGCCATGGGCGAGTCCGCTGTACGCGCAGCCCAGGCCATCGGCTACGTCGGCGCCGGCACCGTGGAGTTCCTCTACGACGAAGGCAGCGGCCAGTTCTTCTTCATGGAAATGAATACCCGCCTGCAGGTGGAACACCCGGTCACCGAAGCCATCACCGGCCTCGACCTGGTCGCCTGGCAGATCCGCGTCGCCCGTGGCGAACCGCTGCCGATCACCCAGGAACAGGTGCCGCTGAACGGCCACGCCATCGAAGTGCGCCTGTATGCCGAAGACCCGGAAGGCGGCTTCCTACCCGCCAGCGGCCACCTCGCGCTGTACCGCGAACCCGCCGCCGGCCCCGGCCGCCGCACCGACAGTGGCATTCGCGAGGGCGATGACATCTCGCCGTTCTACGACCCGATGCTGGCCAAGCTGATCGCCTGGGGCGAAAACCGCGAGGAAGCGCGCCAGCGCCTGCTGTCGATGCTGGCGGAAACCGCGGTCGGCGGCTTCAAGACCAACCTCGCCTTCCTGCGCCGCGTGCTGGCCCACCCCGCATTCGCCGATGGCGAGCTGGATACCGGCTTCATCGCCCGATACCAGGACACCCTGCTGCCCACTCCGACCGCCCTGCCCGAGCGCTTCTGGCAACTGGCTGGCGAAGCCTGGGTACAAAGCGAAGCCGCCCGTGTGCGCGGCGATGACGCCCATTCGCCCTGGTCCGCCCAGAGCGGCTGGCGCAGCGGCCTGCCGGGGGAAACCGACCTGCACCTGCTGGCCAAGGGTGAATCCCAGGTGGTACGCCTGCGCCATGCCGATGGGCAGCGGATTGCCCAGCTCGACGGCCAGTGGCTCGACGTGAAAGACGGTGAACTGCGCCGCCGCCATCAGGTAATCCGCCGTGGCGACAGCCTCTATCTGGAGTGGAACGGCGAGCTGGTCAACGTGCAGCGTTTCGACGCCATCGCCGAGGCCGAAGCCGCGCATTCGCACCAGGGCGGCCTGGGCGCTCCCATGAACGGCAGCATCGTGCGCATCCTGGTGGAACCCGGCCAGAGCGTCGAAGCCGGCGCCGCGCTGGTGGTGCTCGAAGCCATGAAGATGGAACACAGCATTCGCGCGCCGCACGCCGGCGTGGTGAAATCACTGTATTGCAGCGAAGGCGAGCTGGTGTCGGAAGGTACGGCGCTGGTGGAACTGGAAGAAGCGCCGGCCTGACGCCGGCTTTTGTAGGGCGCATAACGCGCCAGCGTTATCCGCCGCGAGGCAACGGCGGATAAAGCGTTCCGCTTTATGCGCCCTACTCGACTAACGCCGAGGGCAAGCGATTGCAGCGGACAGTCCCCTCTCCCCTTGGGAGAGGATTAGGGTGAGGGGACGCCCCGCTGCGGAGTGCCACCCTCACCCCCGCCCTCTCCCAAGGGGAGAGGGAGTAGTCCGCACCGGCTGACGCCAAGGTTTCATCCTGCATCGAACAGTCCCCTCTCTTCACGGGGGGACGCCCAGTCAGAGGGTTAGGGAGAGGGTGCGTAGCATGACGCACCCTTTTCCCCAGAACACCACGAGGACCGCAAATGACCCTGCCCCAATCCGTCCGCCTCGTCGAAGTCGGCCCGCGCGACGGCCTGCAGAACGAGAAGCAACCCATCGCCGTGGCCGACAAGGTCCGCCTGGTCGATGACCTCACCGCCGCCGGCCTGGGCTACATCGAGGTCGGCAGCTTCGTCTCGCCCAAATGGGTGCCGCAGATGGCCGGCTCGGCGGAAGTCTTCGCCGGCATCCAGCAGAAGGCCGGCGTCACCTACGCCGCCCTGGCGCCGAACTTGAAGGGCTTCGAGGCCGCGCTGGAATCCCAGGTGAAGGAAGTCGCAGTGTTCGCCGCTGCCTCCGAAGCCTTCTCGCAGAAGAACATCAACTGCTCGATCAAGGAGAGCCTGGAGCGCTTCATCCCGGTGATGGAAGCGGCTCGCCAGCACGGCGTGCGCGTGCGCGGCTACGTCTCCTGCGTGCTCGGCTGTCCCTACCAGGGCGAGGTGGACGTGGTGCAGGTCGCCGCCGTTGCCGAAGAACTGCACGCCATGGGCTGCTATGAAGTGTCCCTGGGCGACACCATCGGCGTCGGCACCGCCGGCGCCACCCGCCACATGTTCGAGGTCGTGTCCCAGCGCGTGCCGCGCGCGCAACTGGCCGGTCACTTCCACGACACCTACGGCCAGGCCACGGCGAACATCTACGCCAGCCTGCTGGAAGGCATCGCGGTGTTCGACAGCTCGGTCGCGGGCCTCGGCGGCTGCCCCTACGCCAAGGGCGCCACCGGCAACGTTGCTACCGAAGACGTGCTCTACCTGCTCAACGGCCTGGGCATCCACACCGGCATCGACCTGGACAAACTGATCGACGCCGGCGCGCGCATCTGCTCCGTGCTCGACAAGCCGAATGGCTCGCGAGTGGCCAAGGCGCAGTTGTCCAAGCGCTAAGGCACCTGCCTGGACCTGTAGGAGCGAGCTTGCTCGCGAACAAACCCCGCTGCGGGTGCGGTTCGCGAGCAAGGACCAGGCGTCCCCCTCGCTCCTACAAAAACCTTTCGCGCCTCCTACATCTCGGCGTCCCGTGCCAAACTGGTTCGAAAGAAAAACCGGACGGACGCCCACGATGACACCGCTATGGACCCCCTCCCCCGAACGCATCGCCGCCACCCGCATGGACGCCTTCCGCCGCAAGGTGGCGCAGCAGCACGGGCTTGACCTGCCCGACTACGCCGCCCTGCACGCCTGGAGCATCGCCGAGCGCGAGGCCTTCTGGCTGGCCATCGTCGATACCTTCGGCGTGCAATTCCACGAGGCGCCCACGGCGGTGCTCGAGGAAGGCCCGGAAATGCCCGATGCGCGCTGGTTCCCCGGCGCCACCCTGAACTTCGCCGAACACCTGCTGCGCCGCCGCGACCACAAGCCGGCACTGATCGCCATCAGCGAGGACGAGCGCCGCGAGGTGATCAGCCACGCCGAACTGGCCGCCCAGGTCGCCGGCCTGCAGCGCGCCCTGCGCGAAGCCGGGGTGGGCGTCGGCGACCGTGTCGCGGCCTTCATGCCCAACACCTGGCAGACCGTGGTCGGCATGCTCGCCACCACCAGCCTGGGCGCCACCTGGTCGAGCTGCTCGCCGGACTTCGGCACCCAGGGCGTGATCGACCGTTTCGGCCAGATCGAACCCAAGGTGCTGATCGCCTGCGCCGGCTACCGCTACGCCGGCAAGGTGCTGGACCTCACCGCCAAGCTCAACGAAATCCTCGCCCAGTTGCCAAGCCTGGAGCAGTTGGTGATCGTCCCCTACGCCAACGGCCACACTCGCCGTAGCGACTTCCAGACTGCCGCCCGTGTAAGCCTCTGGGAGGACTTCTTCCACAGCGTCGGCGAACCGGTGTTCACCCCGGTGCCGTTCGACCACCCGCTGTACATCCTCTACTCCTCCGGTACCACCGGCGTGCCCAAGTGCATCGTGCATGGCACCGGCGGCGTGCTGCTGCAGCACTTGAAGGAACACGGCCTGCACGTTGACCTGGGCCGGGACGACACGCTGTTCTACTACACCACCTGCGGCTGGATGATGTGGAACTGGCTGGTTTCCGGCCTGGCCGTCGGCGCCACCCTGGTGCTCTACGACGGCTCGCCCTTCCATCCCGGCCCGGAGCGGCTGATGGACCTGATCGATGCGGAGCACATCAGTGTCTTCGGCACCAGCGCCAAGTACATCGCGGCACTGGAGAAGGCCAACGTGCGGCCGCGCCAGACGCACTCGCTGGAGCGCCTGAAGACCCTCCTCTCCACCGGCTCGCCGCTGGCCCATGAGAGCTTCGACTACGTCTACCGCGACGTGAAGGCCGACCTCTGCCTGTCCTCGATCTCCGGCGGCACCGACATCGTGTCCTGCTTCGCCCTGGGCAACCCGACCGCGCCGGTGTGGCGCGGCGAGCTGCAATGCAAGGGCCTGGGCATGGCGGTGGAAGTCTGGGGCGAGGCTGGCAAACCGGTGCACGGTGAGAAAGGCGAGCTGGTCTGCGTGCGGCACTTCCCGTCGATCCCGGTAGGCTTCTGGAACGACGATAACAACGAGAAATTCCTCGACGCCTACTTCGCCACCTTCCCCGGCGTCTGGGCCCACGGCGATTATGCCGAGGAAACCGAACACGGCGGCCTGGTGATCCACGGCCGCTCCGACGCCGTGCTCAACCCCGGCGGCGTACGCATTGGCACCGCGGAAATCTACCGCCAGGTGGAAAAGATCGAGCAGGTGCTGGAGTCCATCGCCATCGGCCAGGACTGGCAGGGCGACGTGCGCGTGGTGCTGTTCGTGCGCCTGCGCGACGGCGTGGAGCTCGATGAAGCGCTACAGGAACGCATCCGCCAGACCATCCGCAGCAACACCACCCCGCGCCACGTGCCGGCGAAGATTCTCACGGTGACCGATATTCCCCGCACCATCAGCGGCAAGATCGTCGAACTGGCGGTGCGCAACGTCGTGCACGGGCAACCAGTGAAGAACACCGACGCGCTGGCCAATCCGCAGGCGCTGGAGTTGTTCAGGGATCGGAAGGAGCTGGAGAGCTAAGTTTTTGGGGAGCGCCGTGCCTACGCATTTCCCTCACCCCAGCCCTCTCCCAAGGGGAGAGGGAGCCATACGTGCCGGCTGATAGCGCGACCTCTCCCTGCTCCGAACAGTCCCCTCTCCCTCTGGGAGAGGGCTAGGGTGAGGGGCGTTTGATCCTGTAGGAGCGGACCCTGTCCGCGATCGCTTTCCAGCCCCACCACCGTACAGGCCTCGGTTCGCGAGCAAGGACTAGGCGTCCCCCTCGATCCTACGAGAGCGCGGCGGAACAAACCTGTAGGAGCGAGCCTGCTCGCGAATCCGACCGGCAAAATCAGACACCACCCGGATGCGTGGTCCAAGTGGCACTGATCAGGCGTCGCCCAGCGACTCGGTACCCAGCTCGTCCCACACCTCTTCGGCGAGGTGGAAGGTGGCGTTGGCGGCGGGGATGCCGCAGTAGATCGCGCTCTGCAGCAGCACTTCCTTGATCTCTTCTCGGCTCACGCCGTTGTTACGCGCGGCACGCAGGTGCAGCTTGAGTTCACCCTCGCGGTTCATGCCGATCAGCATGGCGATGGTGATCAGGCTGCGGGTGTGGCGCGGCAGGCCCGGGCGGGTCCAGATGTCACCCCAGGCGTGGCGGGTGATCATCTCCTGGAATTCCTCGTTGAAGGCGTTGCGCTTCTCCAGGCTGCGGTCGACATGGGCATCGCCCAGCACCGCGCGGCGGACCTGCATGCCGGCTTCGTAACGTTCTTTCTCGTCCATCTCTAACTCCGGTGTTCACCTGTAGGAGCATATCTCTGCTTCTGCGCGTCGTTTCGCTCTCCCCAGCCCAGGCTACGCACCCCGTTCAGAAGGGCGAGGAAGCCGACCATGCCGACTGACGCCATCGTTTCATCCTGCACCGAACAGTCCCCTCTCCCGCTTACGGGAGGGGGTTAGGGAGAGGGGCATTTGATCTTTTAGGCGCGCAGGAAGGCCAGCACACGCTGGCTGAAAGCATCGCCAGCCTGCACATTCGACAGGTGCGCAGCGCGGAACTCCACCAGCTCGGCACCCGGAATGCGCGCCTGCAGGAAGCGGCCATCCTCGGTGGTAGTCACCGGGTCGGCGGCACCGCAAACCACCAGCGTCGGCGCCGTGATCGCACCGATCTCGCCACGGAAATCGGCATCGCGCACGGCGGCGCAGTTGGCCGCGTAACCTTCCGGCGAGGTCTGCGCCAGCATGCCGACGATAGGCTCGACCTTGCCCGGCTCAGCCTCGGCAAAGTCGGCGGTGAACCAGCGCGAGATCGACGCATCGCGCAGGTTGCGCATGGCCTCGGCACCGCCGCTGAGTACGGTCTCGATGCGCGGATTCCAGATTTCCGGGGTGCCGATCTTGGCGGCGGTGTTGCACAGCACCAGGCGCGAGAGGCGTTCCGGTGCATGGACACCCAGCCATTGGCCAATCAGGCCGCCCATGGACAGGCCGCAGAAGTGCGCGCGCGGGATGTCCAGTGCGTCGAGCAGCGCCAACACGTCGCGGCCGTTCTGCTCGATGCTGTAGGGGCCGGGCGTGACCAGCGAGGCGCCGTGGCCACGGGTGTCATAGCGCAGCACGCGGAAGTGTTCGGTGAAGGCCGCGACCTGCGCGTCCCACATGTGCAGGTCGGTGCCCAGGGAGTTGGACAGCACCAGCACCGGAGCGTCGGCAGGCCCTTCAAGGAGGTAATTCAGATCGCCATCGGCGAGACGTACGGCAGGCATGCAAAGGCTCCTAACGTAAAGACAGTTCTTGGTGTTCGGCCAGTGCGCGCTCAACCCAGCGGCGTGCCTGACCCAGGTAATGGGCGGGATCGAGCAGGCGATCCAGTTCATCGGCATTCAATTGCGCGGCGACCTCGGCATTGGCGCCGAGCACGGTGCGCAGGTGCGCGCCCTCCTTCACCGCCTGCTTGCAGCACTGCTCCACCAGGTGATGGGCGGCATCGCGGCCGATACGCTGTGCCAGCGCGATGCTCACGGCTTCGGCGAGCACCAGGCCGCGGGTCAGGTCGAGGTTGGCGAGCATGCGCTCGGCGTCGACTTCCAGGCCCGGCACAAGGGACAGCGCCTGTTGCAGCGAACCGGAAACCAAACAGCACAGCTCCGGCAGGCTCTCCCATTCGGCATGCCACAGACCGAGGCTGCGCTCGTGCTCCTGCGGCATGGCGGAGAACAGCGTCGAGACCAATCCCGGCGCACGGGTGGCCGCGCCGATCAGCACGGCAGCGCCCACCGGGTTGCGCTTGTGCGGCATGGTGGACGAACCACCCTTGCCCGGCGCGGACGGTTCGAAGACTTCGCCGGCCTCGGTCTGCATCAGCAGGCTGAGGTCGCGGCCGAGCTTGCCGACGCTGCCGGCGACCAGGCCGAGCAGGCTGGCGAACTCCACCAGCCGGTCGCGCTGGGTGTGCCAGGGTTGCTCGGGCAGATGCAGGTCCAGTTCTTCAGCGAGTGCTTCGGCCACGGCGAAGCCCTTCTCGCCCAAGGCGGCTAGGCTGCCGGAGGCGCCGCCGAACTGCAGGCACAGCAGACGCGGCTTGAGTTCGTTCAAGCGCTGGCGATGGCGGGTGATCGCACCCAGCCAGCCAGCGATCTTCATGCCGAGGGTGACCGGCGTGGCGTGTTGCAGCCAGGTGCGACCGACCATGGGCGTGCTGGCATGGGCTTGTGCTTGAACGGCGAGCGCGTCGGCCAGTTGGGCGAGATCACTCTCCAGCAACTCGATGGCGGCACGCAGTTGCAGGACCAGGCCAGAGTCCATGGCGTCCTGGCTGGTGGCTCCAAGATGCACGTAGCGCTCGGCTTCGTCGTCCTCGGCGGCGATGCGCTTGCCCAGCGCCCTCACCAGCGGGATCGCGGAATTGCCGGCGCTGCAGATGGCCTGGGCCAGTGCCTGGAAATCGTAGAGTTCGGCGCGGCAGGCGGCGGCGATGGGTGCCACTGCGCTTACCGGGATCACGCCTACGCGGGCCTCGGCACGAGCCAAGGCGGCCTCGAAGTCGAGCATTCCCTGCACCCGGCCGTGGTCGCTGAAGATCGTGCGCATGGCGGGCTGGGTGAAGTAGGCGTCGAACAGGTGGTTGGTGCTCACGGGTTGGCTCCGGAGATCAGAGTGCGTATGCGGGACAGTATGGCGTGTTGGGCTGCCCTCACCCCAGCCCTCTCCCAGAGGGAGAGGGAGCCGTCTGCAGCGAGAAGATATTCCGGCATGCATCCTGAGGCTTCAGGAGGTGCACGCACTTGTCGCCACGCCGAACGGTCCCCTCTCCCTCCGGGAGAGGGTTAGGGTGAGGGGCTCTTGATCAAACGCGCTCAACCACCAACGCCACACCCTGCCCCACACCCACACACATGGTGCACAGGCCCAGCCTGCCACCAGCCTTCTGCAACTGATGCACAGCAGTCAGCACCAGCCGCGCACCACTGGCACCCAGCGGATGGCCGAGGGCAATGGCGCCGCCATTGGGGTTCACCCGCGCATCATCATCGGCGATACCGAGTTCGCGGGTGACCGCCAGCCCCTGTGCGGCAAAGGCTTCATTCAGCTCGATGACATCGAACTGACCCATCGACAGGTTCAGGCGCTCCAGCAGCTTGCGCACCGCTGGTACCGGGCCGACGCCCATCAAGCGCGGGGCGACGCCGGCGCTGGCCATGCCGAGCACTTTCGCACGCGGCGTCAGGCCGTGTTTCTTCACCGCTTCGGCACTGGCCAGGATCAGCGCCACGGCGCCGTCGTTGACGCCCGAGGCATTGCCGGCGGTGACGGTCTTGCCTTCGCCGTTGACCGGCTTGAGCTTGGCCAGCGCTTCCAGGGTGGTGTCCGGGCGCGGGTGCTCGTCGGTGTCGACCACGGTCTCGCCCTTGCGACCCTTGATCACCACCGGGACGATTTCCTCGGCGAAGTAGCCGTTGGCCTGGGCGATGCCGGCACGCTGCTGGCTGCGCAGGGAGAAGGCATCCTGGTCAGCGCGGTTGACGTTGTAATCGTCGGCCACGTTATCGGCGGTCTGCGGCATCGCGTCCACGCCGTACTGTGCCTTCATCAACGGGTTGATGAAGCGCCAGCCGATGGTGGTGTCCTCGATCTTCTGCCCGCGACCGAAAGCGCTGTCAGCCTTGCCCATCACATAGGGCGCGCGGGACATGGACTCCACGCCGCCGGCGATGACCAACTCGGCCTCACCACTGGCGATGGCGCGGAAGGCGGTGCCTACCGCGTCCAGACCCGAGGCGCAGAGACGGTTGAGGGTGACGCCCGGCACGCTCTCCGGCAAGCCGGCCAGCAGCAGCGCCATGCGCGCCACGTTGCGGTTGTCCTCGCCGGCCTGGTTGGCGCAGCCGAGGTAGACCTCGTCCAGCGCAGCCCAGTCGACCTGCGGGTTGCGCTCTACCAGCGCCTTCACCGGCACGGCAGCAAGGTCGTCGGCGCGCACACCGGCCAGCGAGCCGCCGAAGCGGCCGATGGGCGTGCGCACGGCGTCGCAGATGAAGACCTCGCGGCTCATTCCTCACCTCCCAGCTGGCCGTGGGCGGCGGCAGTGCGAGCCTCCAGGGCACGCAGGGCGGTCAGTTCGATCTCGTTCGGGGCGACGGTTTCGCTCACCTGCTCGGCGAAGCGGATCGCCCAGCCGGTGTTCTCGACCACCTGCTCGCGGGTCACACCCGGGTGCAGCGAGGTGACGATGAATTCGTTGCTGCCGGCTTCCGGTTCCATGATGCACAGGTCGGTGATGATCGCCACCGGGCCCTTGCCTGGGAGGCCGAGTTGCTGACGGTGGTCGCCGCCCTCGCCGAAGCCGACCGAGGTGACGAAGGCCAGCTTGTCGACGAAGGTGCGGTGGGATTGCTTGAGGATGATCAGCACTTCCTTGGCCGAACCGGCGATCTCCGGCGCGCCGCCAGCACCGGGCAGGCGCACCTTCGGCTTGTTGTAGTCGCCGATGACGGTGGTGTTGATGTTGCCGAAGCGGTCGACCTGGGCGGCGCCGAGGAAACCGACGTCAATACGCCCGCCCTGCAGCCAGTAGCGGAAGATCTCGCCGGTGGGCACCACGGTGTCGGCGGTCTCGGCCAGCTCGCCGTCACCGATGGACAGCGGCAGCACGCTGGGCTTGGCGCCGATGGGGCCGGATTCGTAGATCAGGACCACGTCAGGGGACGCGGTCAGGCGCGCGAGGTTGGCAGCCTTGGACGGCAGGCCGATACCGACGAAGCAGACGGCGCCGTTCTTCAGGCGGCGGGCGGCGGCCACGGTCATCATTTCATTGGTGCTGTAGGCGCTCATTACTTGGCCTCCGCGAGCTTGCTACGGAACTCGCTGAAATCTTTCGTGCCACGGATATAGGTGTCGATCCAGGCGTTGAAGGTGTCGCGGTCGCGGGCGATCGGGTCCCAGGCCTGGTAGAAGCGGTTGTCGCGCTCGGAGTAGCCGTGGGCGTAGGACGGGTGCGAGCCGCCGGGCACCAGGCAGACGGCGGACAGCGCCCAGGTCGGTAGCACGCAGGAGTTCATCGGCGCGTTCAGGTCGTCGACGATTTCTTCCACGGTGACGATGCAGCGCTTGGCAGCCAGGGCGGCCTCTTTCTGCACGCCGAGGATGCCCCACAGCAGCACGTTGCCCTTGCGGTCGGCCTTCTGCGCGTGGATCACGGTGACGTCCGGGCGCACCGAAGGCACGGCGGCCAGTTGCTCGCCGGTGAACGGGCAGTTGATGAACTTGATGTTCGGGTTGACCTTGGGCAAGTCGGAACCGGCGTAGGCGCGCAGCACCGCGAACGGCAGGCCCGAGGCGCCGGCGACGTAGGAATTGGCCAGGTCGGCATGGCTGTGCTCGTCGATCTCCAGCTCGCGCGGCCAGCCCTTCTCCACCGCGTCACGCAGGCGGTGCAGCGAACCGACACCGGGGTTGCCGCCCCAGGAGAAGGTCAGCTTGCGCACGCAGCCGGCGCCGATCAGCAGGTCATAGACCAGGTCGGGCGTCATACGCACCAGGTGCAGGTCTTTCTTGCCCTGGCGGATCAGCTCGTGGGAAGCGGCGGTCGGGATCAGATGGGTGAAGCCTTCGAGCGCGACGGTATCGCCGTCGTTGACGAAGCGCTCGACCGCTTCGCGGAGAGTCAGGAGTTCAGCCATGGTCGGTCTCGTTGTAAGGGGTGGTGCGGGTGGGAAAAAGGTACCGCCGGGGGGATTGGCGAACAATGCGATAATCGACTATTGGTGCGAATATCGAACACTTCTCTTAGAGGGCTAACGGACACCGTTTCCTGTCATGGCAGGAGGACCGGCGCCTGCCCCGGTCACGCCGAGCACGAAACGCAGTTGTAGGAGCGGAGCTTCTCCGCGAACAGCGGGCATGGCCCGCTCTCTAGTGCCCACGTGGAATTGGCGCAAGGCCCTTCGCGGATAAGATCCGCTCCTACGGCCAGCCGGAGAGCTCGGAGGTTGGGGATCAAGGTCAGGCTTGCTGCAAGGCGCGGGGGCGGTTGCTGCGGTCTTCGGCGCCAGCACTCACAGCCTGCTGCAGCTGGAAATCGAACTCGATCTCGGCGAAGCGCCCTTCCACACCTCGCGCCTTGGCGGCGGCTGCATCTTCAACAAAACGCACTTCGCCGATCAGCCCGTCGCGGGTGGCGTAGGCGAAGTCGTCCCACAGGTACTGGTCGCCGGCCAGGTTGATCTGCGTGGTCAGGTGGCGATGCCCCGGCGCGGAGATGAAGAAGTGGATGTGCGCCGGACGCTGGCCGTGGCGGCCGAGTTGATTGAGCAGCTCCTGGGTCGGGCCGTCCGGCGGGCAGCCGTAGCCGCTGGGTACGATGCTGCGCGCCTTGTAGCGACCCTCGGCGTCGGTGACGATGCGCCGGCGCAGGTTGAATTCGGACTGGGTGCTGTCGAAGTACGAGTAGGTGCCGTTGGTGTTGGCGTGCCAGAGGTCTACCACGGCGCCGGCCAGCGGCTTGCCGTCGAGGTCGAACACGCGGCCGGAGAGGAACATCACGGTGCCCGCATCCTGGCCGTCATCCATCCGCGCCTCGCCTTCGGACAGCGGCGCGCCGGCCACGTACAGCGGGCCTTCAATGGTGCGCGGGGTGCCGCCTTCGATGCCGACGGCGGCATCCTGGGCGTCCAGTAGCAGGTCGAGGTAGTGCTCGATGCCCAGGCCGGCGACCACCAGGCCGGCTTCCTGGCGAGCGCCCAGGCGGTTGAGGTAGTCCACGGCTTTCCAGAACTCGTCGGGGGTGACGTTCATGTCTTCGATGAGCTTCGCGGTGTCCTGCAGGATGCGCAGGACGAGGTTCTTCACCCGCGGGTTGCCAGCATCGTTCTGGGCGCCGCTGGCCTCCTGGAAGAAGGTCTGGATATCGGCAGTCTGGGAAATCTTCACGGTCATGGTGCGATCCTCAAGTCTTGTTCTTGTTGAGTCGTACGGAGCGAAAATCAGCGGTCGTCGGAATGGATCGAGGACGGATGGCGGCAGAGCCCGTCGACCTCGATGTCCATGTAGGGGAACAGCGGCAACTGCATCAGGGTGTCGTGCAGTTCCTCGACGCTGGCGAGGTCGAACACGCTGTAGTTGGCGTAGTGCCCGGCGATGCGCCAGAGGTGACGCCACTTGCCCTCGCGCTGCAGGCGCTGGGCCAGTTCCTTTTCGTCGGCCTTGAGCTGGGCTGCCTTGGCCGGGTCCATGTCGACAGGCAATTTCACGGTCATCTTCACGTGGAACAGCATCGGGTTTTCTCCTCTATCTCAATCGAAAAAGTCAGGCACGACGGAAGCGCGCCAGGCGCTCTTCGTCCAAGGTCAGGCCCAGGCCGGGTGTGCGCGGCACCTGCAGTTGGAAGTCGCGGTACACCGGCGCTTCGGTGACGATTTCCTCGGTGAGCAGCAGCGGGCCGAACAGCTCGGTGGCCCAGGTCAGTTTTTCCAGGGTGATGAAGGCGTGGGCCGAGGCCAGGGTGCCGACCGCGCCTTCGAGCATGGTCCCGCCGTACAGCGCGATGCCGGCCGCTTCGGCGATCTGCGCGGTGCGCAACACGGCACGCGGGCCGCCGTTCTTGGCGATCTTCAGGGCGAAGATGCTCGCCGCGCCGTCGGCGGCGAGGCTGAAGGCGTCGGCCACGCTCTCGATGGATTCGTCGGCCATAATCGGCGCCGGGCTGCGCTGGTTCAGGCGTACCTGGCCGCTGCGGTTGATGCGCGAGATGGGCTGTTCGATCAGGTCGATGCCGTTCTCGCCGAGCACCTGGCAGCCACGGATGGCCTGGGATTCGTCCCAGCCCTGGTTGACGTCCACGCGCACGCTGGCGCGCTCGCCCAGAGCCTTCTTGATTGCCACTACATGCTTGAGGTCCTGCTCCAGCGGGTTGGCGCCGATCTTCAGCTTGAAGATGCGATGGCGGCGGATCTCCAGCATCTGTTCGGCTTCGGCGATGTCGCGGGCGGTGTCGCCGGAGGCCAGGGTCCAGGCCACTTCCAGGCTGTCGCGCACGCGGCCGCCGAGCAGCTCGCTGACCGGTAGGCCAAGGCGCTTGCCCTGGGCGTCCAGCAGTGCGCTCTCGATACCCGAACGGGCGAAGGTGTTGCCCTTGATCGACTTGTCCAGGCGCTGCATGCAAGCGTTGATGTTGCTCGCGTCCTGCCCATGCAGCAGCGGCGCGAAGTGCGCATCGATGTTGGCCTTGATGCTTTCCGGGCTCTCGTTGCCGTAGGCCAGACCACCGATGGTGGTGGCTTCGCCGATGCCTTCGACGCCGTCGGAGCAGCGCAGGCGGATGATCACCAGCGTCTGCCGCTGCATGGTGTGCATGGCCAGCTTGTGCGGGCGGATGGTCGGCAGGTCGACGATGATCGACTCGATGCGTTCGATGACGGGGCTACTCATGGACGGCGTTCCGGTCTGGGATTTCTGGGGTGGCCGGGCAGTCAATTAGCGATACCCGGAAGGTCTTTTCGCGATTGACGAAGGATTGCGCCGGGGTCAGCAGGCAGTCCAATATCGATGCCGTCTTGTTGCATACCCTGGAGGTATCATGGAGCTGCGACACCTGCGCTACTTCCGCGAAGTGGCCGGCACCCTCAACTTCACCCGCGCCGCCGAGCGCCTGCACATCGCCCAGCCGCCGCTGAGCCGGCAGATCCAGCAGCTTGAGGAGTTGCTTGGCGTGCCGCTGCTAGAGCGCGGCCGGCCGCTGCGCCTGACCGACGCCGGACGCTATTTCCACGAGCAGACCGGCACCCTGCTGGCTCAGCTGGAAAGCATCTGCGAGAGCACGCGGCGCATCGGCCGAGGCGAGCGCCAGTGGTTCGGTATCGGCTTCGCGCCCTCGACCCTGTACGACGGTCTACCCGAGTTGATCCGCGAGCTGCGCGGCGACGCCGGCCTGGAGCTGGGCTTGCAGGAAATGACCACGGTGCAGCAGGTCGAGGCGCTGAAAAGCGGGCGTATCGACATCGGTTTCGGACGCATCCGCATCGACGATCCGGCGATCAGCCAGATCGTCCTGCGTGAGGAGCCGATGGTTGCCGTGCTGCCCGCCGGGCACCGTCTGCTGGGTCGGCCAGTGAGCCTGGAGCAGTTGGCCGGCGAGGACTTCGTGCTCTACCCCGCCAACCCACGCCCCAGCTATGCCGATCACGTGTTGGCGCTGTTCGCCAACCACGGTCTGAGCGTGCGTGTTGCGCAGTGGACCAATGAATTGCAGACCGCCATCGGCCTTGTCGCCGCCGGCCTGGGCGTGGCGCTGGTGCCGGCATCGGTGCAGCAACAGCACCGCGCCGACATCGGCTATGCCACGCTGACCGACGCCGAGGCGGTTTCACCGATCATCCTCAGCCAGCGTCGCGGCGACGTCAGCGCGCCGCTGCAGCGCTGCCTGCAACTGATCGGCGCGAGCCAGCCCTGAGGATCAGGTCGCGTCGGCGTGGCTGACCAGGCCCTTGATCACCACGGCGGCGGTGGCGATGGCGGCCGGCACGACCAGTGCGGTCAGTACCTGCTCGAAGTTCCAGCCCAGGCCCAGCAGCGTTGCGCCGATCCAGGCACCGAGGATGGCGCCGAAGCGGCCGATGCCGAGCATCCAGGACACTCCGGTCGCGCGGCCCTGGGTCGGATAGAAGCGCGCGGCGAGAGAAGGCATCGCCGACTGCGCGCCGTTCACGCACATGCCAGCGGCCAGTACGAGGGTCGCCAGCAGCGTGACGGTGCCCAGGCTCTGCCCCACGCAGTAGGCGAACACGCCGGCCAGGCAGTAGAAGATGCCGATGACCTTGTGCGGATTGAAACGGTCCATGGCCCAGCCCACCGCCACCGAACTGAGCACCCCGCCGAGTTGGAACAACGCGCCGATGAAGGCGGCCTGCTCCATGCTCGCGCCGGCGTCGCGCATCAGCGTCGGAAGCCAGCTGGTGAGCAGGTAGACGATCACCAGGCCCATGAAATAGGTCAGCCACAGCAGCAGGGTTCCCGCGCTATAGGTGCCGGAGAAGATCACCTTGAACACGTTGCGGCTCTGCACCGTCTTCTGTTCCGGCACGCTGAACTCGCGGGCGGTGACCACCTCGGCCGGCGCAATCGGCGCCAGCACGCGCTTGATCTTGTCCGCCCCGCGATTGCGCACCACCAGGAAGCGCGCCGACTCCGGCAGCCACACCAGCAGCACCACCGCCAGCACCAGCGGCAGCACGCCGCCGAGCAACAGCAGGCTGTGCCAGCCGTAGGCCGGGATCAGCTTGGCGGAGACGAAACCGCCCGAGGCCATGCCGAGATTGAAACCACAGAACATGCTGGTGACCAGCAGCGACTTGAGGCGCTCGGGGGTGTACTCCGAGAGCAGCGTGGTCGCGTTGGGCATCGCCGCACCGAGGCCGATGCCCGTCAGCAGGCGCAGCGCCATCAGTTGTTCGAGGTTGGTGCTGTAGGCCGAGAGCAGGCTGAACAGCCCGAACAGGAACACCGCCACCACCAGCACACCCTTGCGCCCGAACCGGTCGGCCAACGGGCCGGAGCCCAGCGCGCCAAACACCATGCCGATCAGCGCCGCGCTCATCACCGGACCGAGACTGGCGCGGTCGATGCCCCACTCCTGGGTCAGCGCCGGAGCGATGAAGCCCATGGCGGCGGTATCCAGGCCGTCGAGGAAGACGATGAGGAAGCACAGCAGCACGATACGGCACTGGTACAGCGACAGCGGCTGGGCGTTGATGAAGGACTGGACGTCGAGGGTGCCGGCAGCGGGCACGTGGGCGGAACTGGTCATGCGAAGACTTCCTGCGAAGGCGTCGTCGCGGGAAGGCCGGCTGGATCGCCCTGCACTCCCGCAAGCTGGACAGGAATGAGGCGCGAGCTGCTGGACGCACGAACCGGCGGGTAAGGCAGGCACACAGGGGCCATGGCTGACGCTCATTGTTGTTATTGCCCGTCCGGCTGGACGGGTTGAGCAACAGTACGAAGAGACGTGCAGCCGTTCAATTCGATAATCGCGCCTGTGGGCGGTTAACGAACGGGATTACCGCAAGACGGGCCGCGCAAGGCAATCAATGGAACAGCCGCGTGCCCAGCTCGCGGCTGGCCTCCAGCAGCACCGGCAGGAAGCGCGTTTCCAGCTCCTGGCGTGACACACGCCCGGCGTGGGTGCCGACGTTCAGCGCGGCAAGTACCTGGCCAGCGGAATCCTTCAGCGGCACGGCGATGGAGCGCAGGCCGACTTCCAGTTCCTGGTCGATGATCACCCATCCCTGCTGGCGGATCTCGGCGATGCTCGCGCGGAGCATCTCCGGGGTGTGTACGGTACGGCTGGTCTTCACCTGCAGGTCGGCGTGGGCCAGGTAGTCCTCCAGGGCTTCGTCATTCAGCCCGGCGAGCAGGATGCGGCCCATGGAGGTGCAGTAGGCCGGCAGGCGGCTGCCGACGCTCAGGTCCACCGAGATCAGGCGCTGCGGCGTGGCCGAGCGGGCAATATAGAGAATCTCGTCGCCCTCCAGCGTCGCCATCGAACAGGCCTCGTGCAGTTGCTCGCTCAAACGGTCGAGGATCGGCTGCGCGGTGACCGCCAGCGGCGTCGAGGACAAGTAGGCGTGGCCGAGGGTCAGCACCTTGGGCAGCAGTGAATAGGTGCGGCCATCGGAGGTGACATAGCCCAGCTTCATCAGCGTGTGCAGGCAGCGGCGCACGGCGGCGCGCGGGATCTCGGTGCGGTGGCTGATCTGCGCGATGGTCAGGTGCCGTTTGCGCTCCTGGAACGCATGGATCACCGCCAGGCCGCGAGCCAGCGAGGTCATGAAATTCGGGTCGCCGGTGAAGGCCTCGATGCGCTTGGCGGGCGAAGCGATGATCGGCGGCGCGAGAGGTGGCAGGCTGGCACGGGGGGCGTCGGTCATTGTTGTTGTCCTGGCAGGCGAATGCCGGGCGATTATCGACACGCACGGGCGATTATCGCAACACAACTGACCGATTATCGAACGGAGCTTCTTTCTTGTCGGAAAGCGCGGGGGGCGATATTCGCGGACAAGGTCCGCTCCTACGAGAGCCACGTTCCCCTGTAGGAGCGGACCTTGTCCGCGAAAAAACCCACCACGCCGAGACCACAGGCAAGGCCCCCTACAACGGCTCCAGCCTCAACTGCCGCAACCGGCTCAGCGTGCGCGAGAAGTCCAGCGCGGCGCCGCCGGCGGCCAGATCCTCCAGCGACACCGTGGCGAACAGTTGCAGCTTCAGCTGGCGGTCGTAAGCGATGTCGATGAAGTTGAGGAAGCGCATGCTCACATCCGGTGGATAGTCCGCCAACGGGCCAAGGCCGCTGACCGCCATGCGCGGGTAGTGCTCGATCAGCCACAGGTAGTCGCTGGCCGAGCGTGGGCGCTCGAACATCTCGCTGAAGTCCATCCACGCGCAGTGATCGTCGTGGGCATGCACCTTCAGCGGGTGGTGATTGACGCTCAATACCTCGTCAAACTTCGCGTCTGCGGCCAGCCCCAGGCGCGAGCCGATCAGCTCCAGGTCGTCGGCGCGGGCGGGCCAGAGGAAACTACCCCACTCTTCCAGCGACGTGCTGTGCTCACGGTAATCCTGCCCGGCATCCACCGAAATCACGTCGAAGCGCTTTTCGATCAACTCGATGGCTGGACGGAAGCGCTCGCGGTACAGCGGGTTCGGACAAAGGTTTTCCGGCTCATAGTTGGACGTACAGACCAGGCCTACGCCTTCGTCCACCAGCACCTTCAGCATCCGCCCCAGGAGCATGGCGTCACCGATGTCATGCACATGGAATTCGTCGAAGCACAGCAGCCGGGTTTCCTCGGCGATGGCGCGAGCGACGCGCACCAGCGGATCGGACTGCCCGGTGATCGCCAGCATGCGCACCTGCAACTCCTGCAGGAAGGCATGGAAGTGCACGCGGCGTTTGGCCTGGGTCGGCGCGGCGGCGAAGAACTGGTCCATGACGAAGCTCTTGCCCCGCCCCACGCCACCCCACAGGTAGACGCCAGCCACCGGTTTGCGCAGGAAGCCATGGCGGCCAGCGAGGAAGTCATCGAGCCAGGTGGCGAGGTGGTCCACCGCCGTCACCTGGGCCTCGTCCGCCCGATAGCCGCGCTCATCGAGCGCGGCCGCGAAGTGCCGCCGAACGCGGTCAGCAACCGGTTCGATGGATGTCTCATTGTCAAAAGTCAAAGAACACCGTTTCCGCATTTCCCTGGACGCGGATATCAAACCGGTAAGCGAGCCTCCCGTCCACCTCGCAACGCTTTGCAATGAGGGTTTGCCGACGTTCGGGCTGCTCGATCAGGTTCAGGACCGGGTCCACCGCGTTCGCTTGCGCCTCGTCGTCGAAGTACAGGCGCGTCTGCAAATGGAGGTTGATGCCACGGGCAAACAGCGAAACGTTGATGTGCGGCGCCATCGGCACGCCGGCGGCGTTTTTCACCACGCCAGGCTTGATGGTCTGCACCCTCCACTCTCCGGCGTCGAAGGTCGTTGCCGTCCGCCCGAAGCCGTTGAAGGGCTTTTCCAGATTGAAGGCAGTGTCATACATACCTTCGTGATTCGCCTGCCACAGCTCCAGAAAGGAATCGCGGATCAGGTGGCCGTTGCCGTCGTACACGTGGCCGATCAGCAGGATGTGTTCGCCGGGCGCACCGGGCTTGGCCATCTCGCTCCAGATTTCCTGGTCACGGGCCAGATTACCGGCGGCGGCCAGCGCCAGGCCGATGTGCACGTAGGGGCCGGCGGTCTGGGAGGGGGTTTCCGGCAGCAGTTCGATAGGCATGGTCGGTCCTCCTCACTTGTTCTCGAAATGGGTCTTGCGCTGGCCGCGCAGCACGATGTCGAAGCGGTAGGCCAGGCAGTCCATGGGGTTGGCGTTGCTCATGTCGAGCTTCGCGATCAGCGACTCCACCGCGTCCGGGTTGGCGATGGATTTGACGATGGGGCACATCGGGATCAGCGGGTCGCCCTCGAAGTACAGCTGGGTGATCAGCCGCGTGGAGATCGACGGGCCGCTGATGGAGAAGTGGATGTGCGCCGGGCGCCAATCATTCGGGCCGTTGCGCCAGGGGTACGGGCCGGGCTTGATGGTGCGGAAGACGTAACGCCCTTCGCTGTCGGTCAGCGCGCGGCCGACGCCGCCAAAGTTCGGGTCCAGCGGCGCGAGGTAGCGGTCATTCTTGTGGCGATAGCGGCCGCCGGCGTTGGCCTGCCACATCTCCACCAGGGTGTGCGGCACGGGCTTGCCGTACTGATCCATGACCCGGCCGGAAACGATGATGCGCTCGCCGATGGGCAAGCCGCCGTTGTTGAAGTTGAGCAGCAGGTCGTTGTCGTGCTCGCCCATCTTCAGGTACGAGAAGTCCGGGCCGCTAGTTTCGGAGACCGATTGCGGAATGCTCACCAGCGCCTGGCGCGGGGAGCGGGCGATGGAGGTTTTGTAGTCGGGCGTGAGGGCCTTGGGGTGCCAGTTTCGGTCACGAATGACGAAGCGGCTGTTCTCCGCGTCGGACATGTCGGTCTCCTGTTGTTGGATTTATAGGAGCCTGGTGCATCAGGCAGTGCGACGGAGTGTCGCCCGCCCATCCGACATGGAAAACTGAAAAGATGCCTGCAATCCATAACCAAACGGTTATGGATAAGTGCCGTCGCGGTACGCCTCACCCACCTCGCGCAATACCTCCAGGCACCAGTGCGCACCCAGCGAAAGCGGCAACGTCGAGTTGCTGCAAACACCTACCGAACCGCCCGGTTCCTGCACGTCCAGCGGCAGTTCGACCATCTCGCCGGAGCGCAGGTCCAGGCGCACCGAATCCAGCGGGGCGATCCACAGCGCGTCGCTGGTCAATACATAACGGCGGCTGAGCACCGTGGACAGGGTTTCCAGCCGACGACGCGGCTGGCCGAGGCCGCTCTGCACCAGCAGGCTGTCGGCGGATTTACGGATGGTGGTGCCGGCCAACGGCAGCACCAGCGGCCAGTCGTCCAGCGCCGAGGGCGGCAATGGGCGACCCAGCAGCGGATGGCCAGCGCGGGCCACCAGCGTCATGGATTCGCTGTACAGGTGTTCGAAAGTGAGGTCCTGGATCTGCGGGCTTTCGGTCATGCGGCCAACCACCAGGTCCAGCTCACCGACACGCAGTTGCGAGAGCAGGTGCGCGCTCGGCCCTGTCATCACGCTGACCACCAGCGCCGGGTGACGTTCGTGCAGGCGCCGCACCGTCTCCGGCATCAGCAGGCTTTCGACGGTGGAGAGCACGCCCAGGCGCACGGTGCTGGAGGCGTATTCGCCGCCGCGCAGGCTGTTCACACCATCGCGCAATGCCTGCACGCAGGGACCGGCGTAACGCAGGAAGGCCACGCCCGCCTCGGTCAGACTGGCGCCACTCTTGCCGCGTTCGAACAGGCTGGCTTCGAGCAGATCCTCCAGCTCCTTGAGCGTCTTCGAGATGGCCGGCTGGCTCACCGCCAGGGCGTCCGCCGCGCGGGCCAGGCTGCCCTGCCGGGCCACTTCGAGGAAGCACACGAGGTGGCGGAACTTGATACGCGAATCGATATTCATGGCGGCTCAACGCGGCTCGCGGAACGCGCGGGGCGAAACCCCGGCGTAGCGCTTGAAGAATCGGGAGAAGTAGGCCGGTTCGGAGAAGCCCAGGCTGTCCGACACCTGCTGGATGGTCATGGCTGTGTACACCAGGTTGCGCTTGGCCTCCAGCAGCAGGCGCTGGTGGATCATCTGCAGCGCCGACTGCCCGGCCAGGCGCCGGCACAGTGCATTGAGGTGCGCGGCGCTGATGCCCAGCGCCGCCGCGTAATGCTCGATGGGGCGATGTAAACGGAAGTCCTGCTCCAGCAGACGGGAGAAGGCATGCACATGCTCGACGCCTCGATCCTGCTGGCTCGCCTGGGCGCGGGACTGCTCCAGCGCCCGGCGGTTGAGCCAGACCAGCAGCATGTTGAGCAGCGATTGCAGCATCAGGTCACGACCCGGTGCCTGCCCGGCGTACTCGCGGTCGATGGACTCGAACAGCGTATCCAGATGGCGCTTGCCCTCGCCCACGGCAAAGCACGCCGGCTGCTCCAACACCGGGCTTTGCAGCAGATGCCCCAATTGCTCGGCCAACGGCAGCCCCATGCTCAGCACCCAGCCCTGCACATCCTCGGCGAAGCGGAAGCCGTGCACCGCGAGCGCCGGCGTAACTTGCAGCGACGCCTCGCGGATCGGCGTCACTCGCCCCTCCACCTCCAGCTCCGCCTCACCGGACTGCACATACAACAGCTGCACCAGATCGCCATGGCGATGCGGACGGATTTCCCAATCGTGCAGGCGGCTACGCGAGGCGATGGACTCGCAGTGGATCAGGTCCGGCGTCGGCCACGCGGCCGTTTCGCCATACAGGCGGAACACCGGGACCGGATTGTCAGCACGTTGTTCGATCACCGCCCGCATCCATGAAAAGTCCAAGAAGACTGTTGGAAATTACCTTCAAAGGCCGATCCCATCCACAAAAAATGCAGGAGACAAAAACAACAGCGCTCTCCAAGGAGCCACCCCATGAAGACCCAAATCGCCATTATCGGCGCCGGCCCTGCCGGCCTCCTGCTTGGCCAGCTGCTGCACAAGGCTGGCATCGACACCGTGATTCTCGAACGCCAGCCCCCCGATTACGTGCTCGACCGCATCCGCGCCGGCGTGCTGGAACAAGGCACCGCCGAACTGCTGCGCGAAGCCGGCGCCGGCGCGCGGATGGACGCCGAAGGGTTGCTCCACGACGGTTTCGAGATGGTGCTCAACGGCCGCCGCGAGCGCATCGACCTCAAGGCCCTCACCGGCGGCAAGCAGGTGATGGTTTACGGCCAGACCGAAGTCACCCGCGACCTGATGCAGGCCCGTGCCGCCTGCGGCGCGATGAGCGTGTACGAAGCGGCTGACGTGGAGCTGCACGACGTCACCCGCGAAAAGCCCTACGTCACCTTCACTCACCAGGGCGAGCGTGTGCGCCTGGACTGCGACTACATCGCCGGCTGCGACGGCTTCCACGGCGTGGCCCGGCGCAGCATTCCCGCCGAGCGCCTGAGCATCTTCGAGCGTGTCTACCCGTTCGGCTGGCTTGGCCTGCTCAGCGATACTCCACCGGTCAACCACGAACTGATCTACGCCAGCAGCGAGCGCGGCTTCAGCCTGTGCAGCCAGCGCAGTGCCACCCGCAGCCGCTACTACCTGCAGGTGGGGCTGGAGGAAAAGGTGGAGGACTGGTCTGACGGGCGTTTCTGGGAGGAGCTGAAACGCCGTATTCCCGAGGAAGTTGCGCGCCAGTTGGTCACCGGCCCGTCGCTGGAAAAGAGCATCGCCCCGCTGCGCAGCTTCGTGGTCGAGCCGCTGCAGTACGGACGGCTGTTCCTGGTTGGCGACGCCGGTCACATCGTCCCGCCCACCGGCGCCAAGGGCCTGAACCTGGCGGCCAGCGACGTGAACACACTGTACCGCCTCCTTGTGAAGGTCTACGGCGAAGGTCGCCGCGATCTGCTGGAGCAGTACTCGCCCATCGCCCTGCGGCGCATCTGGAAGGCCGAGCGCTTCTCCTGGTGGATGACCTCGATGCTGCATCGATTCCCTGACAACGACGCCTTCACCCGGCGCATGCTGGAGACCGAACTGGACTACTTCCTCGGCTCCAAGGCCGGCCGCACGACCATTGCCGAGAACTATGTCGGCTTGCCGTTCGAGGAAGTGGCCTGACACCAGGCTCTCCCCCCACCGTGTAGGAGCGGAGCTTCTCCGCGAAATCCTGGCGCAGCCGGGACTCTCCGCGGTGCAACCCAAAGCACCGGCCTGGCGGCCGGATCGCGGATAAGATCCGCTCCTACAAGAGCCGTGGCGGCAGGTGAGGCTTTTGATCCCGTAGGAGCGGAGCTTCTCCGCGAAATCCTGGCGCAGCCGGGACTCTCCGCCGTACAGCCAAAAGCACCGGCCTACCGGCCGGATCGCGGATGAGATCCGCTCCTACAAGAGCCGTGGCGGCAGGTGGGGCTTTTGATCCCGTAGGAGCGGAGCTTCTCCGCGAAATCCCGGCGCAGCCGGGACTCTCCGCCGTGCAGCCAAAAGCACCGGCCTGTCGGCCGGATCGCGGATAAGATCCGCTCCTACAAGAGCCGTGGCGGCAGGTGAGGTTTTTGATCCCGTAGGAGCGGAGCTTCTCCGCGAAATCCCGGCGCAGCCGGGACTCTCCGCCGTGCAGCCCAAAGCACCGGCCTGCCGGCCGGATCGCGGATGAGATCCGCTCCTACAAGAGCCGTGGGCGGCAGGTAAGGTTTTTGATCCCGTAGGAGCGGAGCTTCTCCGCGAATTCCCGGCACAGCCGGGACTCTCCGACGTGCAGCCAAAAGCACCGGCCTGCCGGCCAGATCGCGGATGAGATCCGCTCCTACATGAGCCGTGGCGGCAGGTGAGGTTTTTGATCCCGTAGGAGCGGAGCTTCTCCGCGAATTCCCGGCGCAGCCGGGACTCTCCGCCGTGCAGCCAAAAGCACCGGCCTGCCGGCCGGATCGCGGATAAGATCCGGTCCTACATGAGCCACGCGGTTACTACGAAAGTGGCGTGAGCCGGAGGTGCTTCACGCATCTATTCTTGATCTCCAGCCACCCCGCTCGCCGCGACACCGCCGGAGGCCGTCATCGAACCGGGCGAAGAAGACTTCCTCAGCCACCTGCTCGCCGAAAGCGGCGACGGCGATGCGCGCGCCTTCGCCACGCTCTATCGCTGCACCGCCCCGCGCCTGTACCCGCTGGCACTGAAGCTGAAGACCAATCAGCCGGACGCCGACGCCCTGCTGGTCGACACCTTCCTCCACGTCTGGACCGACGCCGACCGCTACCACCCCACGCGTATCGCCGCCCTGGACTGGATGATCACCCTGCTCAACCAGCTCGCCGGCCAGTCCTCCCCGCCGTCCAGCGACGAACCCTGGCCGGAATTACCTCCACCGGACGACCTCTGGCCCCGCATCCACGCGCGGATTCCCGACGATGAAAACGACAGCCGCAGCCTGCGCTGGCCGCTGATCATCGCTGGCCTGGTGGGCATTCTCATTGGCGTGGTCATCTGCCTGAGCCTGCTGCTCCAGTTGCATCCCGTTCCTTGACCACAATCGATGCCTACCGCTGCGTCCTACACCAGATTCGTCAGATCGTAGGGGCTCGTCGCCACGCCAGCCGCCCACTCCACCGGTAAATCACGCCGCTCACCATACTGCCCGCCGCGCCTGACATTCCCGGCCCCGAGCCTCATGGATCGCCCCCCCCAGCACAGCCACCTGTGACAGCCCTGCCCCGTGACCCGCCATAAAAACCCTGAATTCAGTGCGGCATCACCTTGCCAATCCGCTGCGCAGTTGGCATAAACGTCCGAATCTATTTCGCACACATAACAAGGAAGTTTCGATGCGCATTATCGGCCGCGTCCTACTCGCGATCTTGCTGTTGCTCCTGCTCGTCGGAGCTGTCATCGCCTGGTACACCGCGCATCCCAATCTTCCGGAGTACACCCCGCCGCAGAAGATGATCCACCTCGAGGAGCAGTGGTCGAAACAGGACCGCGAAACCTACTACTACACGCCCCAGGGCACCCAGGTGAAAGGCCTGCGCTACGACTGGTTCACCCACCTCGAGCAACCCTTCTCCAAGGACAAGTTCGCCAGCCCGGAAAACCTCGCGCGCTTCGGCTTCCTCATCGAGCCCGAGCAGATCGGCCGCGCCCCCGACGACACCCTGGCCGCTACTGCGCTCACTACCACAAAGAACCCCGGCAACCTGCCCGTGGGCTTCGCCCGCCACCAGGACGGCGAGACCGGCGCCTGGTACCTCGACATCACCTGCTCCGCCTGCCACACCGGCGAGCTGCGCTACAAAGGCACCGCCGTGCGCATCGACGGCGGCGCGGCCATGCACTCCATCGCCTCCACCGTGCCCACTCTGCGCGGCGGCGCCTTCGGCCAAGCGCTGGGCGCCAGCCTCGCGTCCACCTACTACGTCCCGTGGAAGTTCGATCGCTTCGCCCAGGGCGTGCTCGGCGACCGCTATCCCAAGGGCAAGGCCGCGCTCAAGCGCGATGTGCGCAACGTTCTCGGCACCCTGCTCTCCACCGCCTGGAACGACACCCACCGCGGCCTCTACCCGACCCTCGAAGGCCCCGGCCGCGCCGACGCCTTCGGGCGCATCGCCAACAGCGTGTTCGGCGATGGCATCGACGCCTCCAACTACCGCGTCGCCAACGCCCCGGTGAACTACCCGCAGGTGTGGGACATCTGGAAATTCGACTGGGTGCAGTGGAACGGCTCGGCCATGCAGCCCATGGCGCGCAACATCGGCGAAGCCCTCGGCGTCGGCGCCACCCTGCGCATGTTCGAGAGCGACGGCAAGCCGGTGATGGGCGATGAGCGCTACGCCTCCAGCGTGCGCCTGCGCGACCTCTACACCCTGGAAGAAACTCTCAAGCAGCTCAAACCGCCGGCCTGGCCCAAGGAAGTCTTCGGCGAGATCGACCTGAAGAAAGCCTCCCAGGGCCGCGCCCTGTTCCAGGCCAACTGCGTGTACTGCCACGGCCCGCACGTGAAGGAACCCGGCGCCAAGGACTACATCGCCCCGGCGCGCGTGCCCGAGTGGCGCATGAAGATGGTCCCCACCAGCGAAATCGGCACCGATCCGACCACCGCCGACAACATCGCCGATCACACCTTCGACATCCGCGCGCTGAAGCTCAAGACCGACGAGCTGCAGGGCATGAACGTCCACCTCTACCCGCAGAGCGACGTCCCGATGGACCTGTCGAAGATCTCCGCCGCCAAAGGCCTGGCCTACGTCACCGCCTTCGTCGAGCAGCGCGCCTACCGCGACGCGCACATCGGCCCGGAACAGCAACAGGAAATGAACGGCTACGGCCTGCCCATCGGCGTGCGCGAACTGCGCGCCTACAAAGCCCGCCCGCTGGACGGCATCTGGGCCACCCCGCCCTTCCTGCACAACGGCTCGGTGCCCAACCTGTTCCAGATGCTCTCGCCGGTGGCCGAGCGCGACGCGCAGTTCTGGGTCGGCAGCTTCGAGTACGACCCCAAGTTCGCCGGCTACCGCACCGAGCGCTTCCCCGGCGGCTTCCTCTACAAGACCAGCGTCACCGGCAACAGCAACCGCGGCCACGAATTCCGCGACGGCTGCCGCCAGGACGGCGTCATCGGCCGCGCCCTGTCGCCGGAAGAACGCTGGGCGCTGGTGGAATACCTGAAGGTGCTGGGCAACGCCGAGTACGAAAACAAGCTCGACCCGAACGTCCCCACTCCACCGTGGACGCCCGGACCGAAGTGCGAATAAGCCGAGCCTCGGACTGCTCTTCGTAGGACCGAGGAGACGCCTAGTCCTTACTCGCGAACCCGCCCAACGCCGGCGCTGCTGGGGGCCTGTTCGCGAGCAAGCTCGCTCCTACAGCCAACCCCAAGCTCCGCAGCATCGTGTAACACCGATCCGCCCCCTCTCCCTCTGGGAGAGGGCTGGGGTGAGGGCCCACCGCCCGCTCCCAAGCACCACCCATCCCCTCTCCCTTCAGGGAGAGGGCTAGGGAGAGGGAAACGCTCCACAACAAGCCCGCACGGGCCAGGGAACGGAATCCCCTCCATAAAAAGAAAACACGAAAGGACCCCGTGCCATGCGATCCCTGCTCACCCGAATCTGGCTCTTCCTCGGCAAATGGCTTGGCCGTCTGCTACTCGCCATCGCCGCCATCGGCCTGCTCGGCTGGGGCATCGGCAGCCTCTACTACGCCTGGAAATTCTCCGGCCCCGTCTCCGCCCAGGAAGAAATCCCGCCGGGCGAAGCCCAGCTCACCCAGGCCATCATCGAAGATGCGGTGCGCATCGTCGAACAGCACCGCGACAACACCCGCGTACTGCGTGACGCCCACGCCAAGGCCCACGGCTGCGTGAAGGCCGAAGTCACGGTCGCGAGCGACATCGCCCCGGGCCTGCGCCAGGGCGTGTTCGCCGAGCCGGGCCACAAGTGGGACGCCATGGTCCGATTCTCCAACGGCAACGCCTACCCGCAGTTCGACAGCGCCCGCGACGCCCGCGGCATGGCCATCAAACTGCTCGACGTCCCCGGCGCCAAACTGATGCCCGGCAAAGGCCACGACACCGAGCAGGACTTCGTCATGTTCAACCACTCGGTGTTCTTCGTTCGCGACGTCGCCGAATACCGGCAGAACTTCGCCGCCCAGGCCAGCGGCCAGAAGGTCGCCGCCTTCTTCCCCAGCTGGAAGCCCAGCACCTGGGAAATCCGCCACCTGGTCATCGCCCTGCAGACCCTAGCCCCCGCGCCCGACAGCCCCTTCGAAACCGGCTACAACGGCATCGCGCCGTACAAACTGGGCGAGGCAAACAACATCAAGTTCCGCGTCATCCCGCAGGCCGAAGGCTGCCCGGCTTATCAACTACCCAAGCTCAACGAAAAGCTCCCCAACTTCCTGCGCACCGCCATGTACCAGCAACTCTCGGTCGACCGCGTCCCCGCCTGCTTCGCCCTGCAAGTGCAGAAACAGGACCCGAGCAAATATATGCCCATCGAAGACACCAGCGTCGAATGGAGCGAATCCGACGCCCCCTTCCAGACCGTCGCCACCGTCAGCATCCCGCCCCAGGACTTCGACAGCCGCGAGCAGAACCTCGCCTGCGACAACATCTCCTACAACCCGTGGCATGCCCTGCCGGAGCACCAACCAATTGGCGGGATCAACCGGTTGAGGAAGGCGGTTTATGAGGCGGTGAGTGTTTATCGGCATCAGCGCAACGGGATAATTAATCAATAGCCGTCAAATTTACTTTAATTAAAACACCACCAAATTTTTAAAACTAAAATAACATTGGATATTTAAAATGCCAATATCAATTGATGCCGATCAGATCGAAGAATGGTATGAAGCCGAGGACGAATCTAGCGATACGCCAACATCATCTAATCCGGATGATTTAGAGAAAAAATACGCAGAGACACAACTCAGAGTGGTTCGTTCCACCATGGACTTCACTCTGCATCACCTGCAATCCTCTCTGCGCGAGTCCAGCTATATAAATATGGATCCAGAGTATCAAAGACGCGCCCGCTGGGATAGAAAGAAAAAATCACTACTCATTGAGTCAATTTTACTCAACGTACCTATTCCACCATTATTCTTGTTCGAAGCCGAATATAATCAGTACGAGGTAATGGATGGCCGCCAACGGCTTGAAACAATAATAGATTTTCTAGACAACGGCTTTTCACTAACAGGCCTAGAATACTGGCCGGAAATAAACTCAAAACGATTCAGAGACCTACCCGAAGCTATCAGACGCGGCCTACTTAGAAGAACAATTGGCGCAGTCGTCCTCCTTGCAGAAACTGCAAAGGGAAATGGTGATTTCGACATCCGGATGGTTT
This sequence comes from Pseudomonas sp. PDNC002, assembly GCF_016919445.1. Classification (NCBI taxonomy): domain Bacteria; kingdom Pseudomonadati; phylum Pseudomonadota; class Gammaproteobacteria; order Pseudomonadales; family Pseudomonadaceae; genus Pseudomonas; species Pseudomonas sp. PDNC002. The sequence continues at coordinate 4,961,184 of NZ_CP070356.1, forward strand.
TATTCCGCCGACTAAACACCGGAGGTGTAAAACTAAACCCCCAAGAACTCAGAAACGCAGCATTTCCTGGTCCCTTTAACGACATGATCAAAAAATTATCTCGCCAAGATAATTTTTCAGACGTATGGGGCATACCTAAAAAGACAGAAAACGAAGACAAAGAGCCCAGCACCGAGCTTTTAAAAAACCTCATATACCAAACCATGATGGATTGCGAATTAGTACTCCGATTCTTTGCAATAAGAGAAACATTCGCGGGCCAGATGAGAGGATCACTCCGACATATACTTGATCGAACAATGCGAAAGCACAATAGAATATCAATGAAGGAATCCGCAGAGTTCGAAAACACATTCAACTCCAGCATTGACTCGCTCGTTCATTTACTAGGGAAGGATTTCATTACCCTTCCTGGCACAAAACGCCCTAGCCGGCCGTTGTATGATGCTTTAATGGTTGCAGCCAGCACCATACTTCACACTAATTCAAATATAACTTTCGACACACCCATAAATGTAAAAAACAAGCTATTAACCGCCCTAAACAAAAAAGAAGAATATGACATACTAGTTGGCCGAGGAAACACCGTCGAGTCAATTAAATCGCGAATAATCCTCGCACAAAAAATCCTATCGGCCTAAGCAAAATGGACGTCATTCTATCTGAATTCCAGAGTGATCTATCCGTGATTTCGCATCAACTCGACCTAATTGACCAGATCAAAAAACTTTCGGCCACCCCATCTTTGGCGGACCGCTATCGCACGGCAGCAGAAAAAAAATCCGGCCGATCGACTGATAGCTCACATCTTAGAAGTTTCCTATTAGAGTCGGACGCATTTCAACATAGCGCAAGAGCATCTAATGCTGGACTACCCATCGCTTGCGGCACCATGGCACTCTATATAGCAGGGCGATTTGAGGAGTATACAAGAACTTCATTTGAGGATCTTTGCCAAAAGCTTGCACAAAATGCCTCAAGCTTCAAATCCCTCCCGAAGAAAATGCAGGAAAGCTTAATAACCTTTACCGCTCTAGTAATACACTCTCCTCGAAAATATCAGCACGGAGAAGGAGCGGTAGCAGGATTTACAGAAAATCTAGCCGCAAATCTTTCAGCAAAAGCATGCGCCGACAAAATCAATTATCAATGCCTATCTATTACTGACTCAAACATGAGGCCAGACACTCTTTCCGAGCTCTACGAGAGAATCGGAGCAAAGGAAATCTGGAAAAGGATTAGCCAGCAATCAAACATACAAACATACTTCGCCACCACCGACGCATCTAACGCAGAATCCCTTTCAAAGAAAAAGCTCTCAGCACTAATGGATCTTAGAAACTCCATTGCCCACCCCTCCACTTCATTTACATGGCCATCCACAGATGAGGTGAGAGATTATATTAAATTCTTAGGAATCTTAGGCGGCGCTCTTTCAGGGATATCTTCTGCATTCGCAGTAACTCTATGCCAAAACACTTAACTACTGTAGTGCAATTGCATCTTTGCCATTATTAATACTTAAGTTTACTCTGCTCCCGCTCCGCGAAATCGACGGGCCGGGTTTAGCAGCCTGAACGATCAGAGTGCGGAAACGCCTAGCGATTCCCGGCGATGGAATTCGCCCGAAATTTGCCTTTACGGTGAGCCGCATTGGGAGACCTTCGGGTCTGCCGGTCCTCTGGTCCCGGTCTGCTAACCCGATGCGGTTCCGCCTCCATTCTGTTTAGCGGCGGAGGGGGCGGTCCTACTGACCAGTAAAGGGCTCTCTCCATGGACGTTCTACCCTTACCCACCCCACTCCCCTTCCTCCGCAATCGCCGCACCCTGCGCGCACTGCTGATCGACGATCAGGTCTGATTCATCTCTCCGATTTCTGCCGCGTGACGGGTTACCAGTACGAGGAACGCATGGCGATGCGCATGGCCGACGACCAGATCGCCCAGGAGCGACTGCTAACTGAAGACGGGCTCAAACTCGATTATGTGCTGCTGAGCGAATCCGGCGCGTACCAGGCGATGATCCTTTTCAACGTGCCGGACTACGGCTCGCTGCGGCGCTGGATCAGCGGCACGGTGGTGCCACAGGTGCGCAGCCAGTTCAACGCCAAGGGCCCGCGCCATGTGCAGTTGCAGTTCGAACGGCAATGCCTGCGGGTGCTGGATTGGCAGGACGATCTCTGGATGCGCTTTGGCGATCTGCCGCGCGTGCTGGGTCGTCATTCGCCGGTTGCCGGGCGTAGCGGCTGGCGCGGTTGGGCGAAGCGGTTGCGGACGTAGGGCGTATAACGTTCGACGTTATACGCCGTTGGGGCCCAAGGTCGCGCCGAACCTGGCAATGGAGAGTGCGGCGCAGCGGCGTACAACCGCAAACGGTTGTACGCCCTACGGTGAAGTGGGTGGGGCCGTCCGCTGTTGTCGCCCGTGATCGATGGGTATCGCTTCGCTTCACGCCATCCTACGGGGCAGCCACGGCGTTACTCCGATATGAGGAGAATTCAGAGCCGGCCGGTCAGTTTCAGGACGGTAAAGACCAGTCCACCAATGGTCATCGCGGCCGAGAGAATGGTGCCCAGGATCAGCGGCACAAAGGCCGCGGGCGAGACATAGGGCGAGACTTCCAGCTGGAAGCCGGGACGAATGTGTTCCGGGGTCAGGCAGGTGATCTGGTATTCGCCGGGTTCGTTGCAGGCGAATTCGCCCAGGGGATTGCTGGCGTTGCCGCCCATGTCGCTGCGGCGCACGGTGAAGAGGTTGAAGCGGCTGTAGCGCTGGTACGGCACGGCGTGGCCGGAGGCGCGGGCGGTGATGGCGAATTCGGCGGCGAAGTGGGCGGTGCCGGCGACGACAGTGAAAGGCGGGAAGACGATGTTGATGACGTAGCGTCCCGCCCTGGGCAACGCGACCGTTTCCGGCCGGGTGGCGTCGGCCCAGCGCTGGCGAACGTCGGGGAAGATTACCCGGCGCAATTTGCCGATGCAGCGGGCCAGCAGGTACGCGCCGACCAGCATCAACAGCGGTGCGCCCCAGAGCAGGGTCGAAGGTTCAAACGTCATGGTCGCCCTGCCCGGTCGGACTCGTGAAGTAAGTGCTGGAAACTATACGGCACGTCGGCGGACTCCCCTGAGCACGACTGTGTGACGGTCGGTGAGGTTGCAATCTGCCGGTCGCTACGGGGCCGATCCTGCAATGTGCATGACGATATTCCCACGAAATTTTTCAAGCCTTTGAAAAACCACATTTTATTATTTTGTAACAACTGGCACGGCTGCTGCAGCAGATGTCATTGAGGCTTCCACCTCTCTTTCACGGAGCAGCCAATAATGATTACAGCGACCGATGCCTACGCCACCACTGCCGTGGATACGTCCGATCACTCCGGAGTGTCCTGGGCGGCGGTGTTCGCCGGGGCCGCCGGAGCGGCGGCGCTGTCCCTGATCCTGATTCTCCTGGGCTTCGGCCTGGGCTTTTCCGCGGTGTCTCCCTGGCCGGGTGATGGCGCGACGTTAAAGCAGATGAGCATTTCCACCATCATCTGGCTGATGCTGACGCAGATTCTCGCGTCGGGCCTGGGTGGCTATATCGCCGGGCGCCTGCGCGTGCGCTGGGCGACGCTGCATGACGACGAGGTGTATTTCCGCGATACCGCCCATGGCTTCCTGGCCTGGGCCATTGCCACGCTGGTAACGGCCACTCTGGTCGTCGGCTCGGTGAGCAGCATCGTCGGTGGCGGTTTGCAGGCCGGTGCCGCGGCGGCGACTACCGTGGCGGCCGCAGGTGCGAGCAGCGAGCGCGGCACGGACGCGAACTCGGCGTACTTCATCGACATGCTGTTCCGCGACAACCGTCCGGTGGCCGTCAGTGACGACGCCGCCCACGCCATCGCCACGCGCATCTTCCTGCGCGGCCTGGCCGACGGCCAGTTGGGTGCGGACGACCGTACCTACCTCGCCCAGGTCGTGGCCCAGCGTACCGAGATTGGCCAGGCGGAAGCCGAGCAGCGCATCGACCAGGTATTCGCCGCCGCGCAGCAGGCCAAGCTGAAAGCCCAGCAAGCGGCCGATACGGCCCGCAAGGTGGCCGCGGCTTCGGCGCTGTGGATGTTCATCGCCCTGCTCTGTGGGGCGTTCTTCGCCAGCTTCCTGGCCATCCACGGGGGCCGTCGTCGCGATGCGGTGGTGCTGATGACCAGCCCGCGCACCCAGCACTCCACTCTGTCCCGTCCTGCCCACTGACCGGAGGCACACCATGCGCTCGATTCTTCTGTATTTCCTCGGCGTTCCGATCCCGATCATCATCCTGCTCGCGCTGTTCTGGCACTGAGTGCCGACAGTCACGACAAGAAGCCGCCCTTTGGGGCGGCTTTTTCGTGGTGCAAAGGGTAGCACTGGTGCGGGGCTGGGACGCTCTCCTGCGGGTATCGATGCGTGGCGCGCTTTGCATGCCTTTCGCGGATAACGTCCGCTTGTGTCTGCCAAGGCCGAAGGTTCGTTCTGCGGTTGAAGGGGAATCCTCGCAGCGAACATGGGCAGCTCCCTCTCCTTGGGGAGAGAGTCGGCAAATTGATTTCCGAGAAAGACAGGGTCGATATGTGGGAGTCAGCCGCAGGAGCCGTCCATGGTTTCCTGACTCTCGCGGATGATGCGTTCGCCCTCGGCGCGCAGTTGCTCCCAGTTGGGGGTGCTCTGGCATTGCTCGGCGACGCGCACGGTGATTTCGCCGATCTTGTGCATCTGCCGGGCGGATTCGCAGATGCCGAGGTCGAGGGATTTGGCTTCCTGGCCGACGCGCTCCATGTAGGCCTGCCCTTTGCGCTGGGCGGCATCGCAGCCGCCGCTGAGGTCGACGGCGGCGATGTCGGCGGAGAGCGCCGATTCACCCCGGCGCTGGCCGGCGGCATTGTTGCCCGTCGCCTCGGCGGGCGAGTCAGGCTGCACCAGGGCGCTGTTGCTGAACACGCCGCTGGCGGTGGAGCCATCGGGGTAGCGGTATTTGCCCTGGCCGGTGAGCGTGCCGTTCTTCAGCTCGCCTTCGTAGCGGTCGCCCTTGGCCCACTGGATGACCGCCGGGCCGCTGAAGCTGCCCTTGTGCATGGTGCCTTCGGTCGTGGAGAACACCTGTCCGTCCACCAGCGACAGGAGGACACCCTTGCCATCGGCAAAGCCGCCCACGCACTGGCCGGACCAGATGTAGCTGGGGTTGGAGCGCTGGGCGTTCCAGTCCTGCACCTGGCAACCCTTGTCGGTGGTGGCGAACTGGCCGGCGAGGCACGGCGCGCTGACTGCTGCGGCGAGCAGGCTCGCCCATGCGATTCGATTCATTCGATCACCCGCTGGAATGGTCCGGAGCCTGATGGCTTCCCTGCGGGCGGAAGAATAGTGGCACGTCGACATTGTCGCTAGCGGGAGCGCGCTCTTGTCGGAGCGAGCTTGCTCGCGAACCTGGCATTCCCCGGCGCGGGGCTATCTCCTCACCCCGCCCTCTCGCTCTGGAGCGGGAACGGATCTCAGTAAACGTTCGGCACCTGCAGCTCCGAGGAAATCGGATGGCGGCGATAGCCTTCATGGCGCTGCCGCTCGGGCAGGCTGACGGCGGGCTGCTGCACATCCTGGTAGGGAATCTGCCCGAGCAGGTGGTGGATGCAATTGAGCCGGGCCTTCTTCTTGTCGTCGGCCTGCACGATCCACCACGGTGCTTCGGCGATGTGGGTGCGCTCGAGCATGATTTCCTTGGCTTTGGTGTAGGACTCCCAGCGGCGGCGCGACTCCAGGTCCATGGAGCTGAGCTTCCATTGCTTGAGCGGGTCGTTGATGCGGCTGAGGAAACGGTAGTGCTGCTCCTCGTCGGAGATGGAGAACCAGTATTTGATGACCTGGATACCCGAGCGCACGAGCATGCGCTCGAATTCGGGCACGCTGCGGAAGAATTCCTCGTACTGGGCGTCGGTGCAGAAACCCATCACCCGCTCAACGCCGGCGCGGTTGTACCAGCTGCGGTCGAACAGGACGATTTCCCCCGCCGCCGGCAGGTGCGAGACGTAGCGCTGGAAGTACCACTGGGTGCGCTCGCGGTCGTTCGGCGCGGGTAGCGCGGCAACACGACAGACGCGCGGGTTGAGGCGCTGGGTGATGCGCTTGATCACCCCGCCCTTGCCGGCGGCGTCGCGGCCTTCGAAGAGGATGACGACCTTGTGGCCGGTCTTCACCACCCAGTTCTGCAGCTTGACCAACTCGGCCTGGAGGCTGAACAGGGTATGGAAGTAGCGCTGGCGAGCCAGGCGCTCCTCGTGGGTTTGCAGGCTGCCTTCGCGCAGCCCCTGGTACAGGTCGAACAATTCGAGTTCGAGCTCTTCGTCGCGGTCATCCAGCAGATCGCACTGAACGCGTCGAGGGAAGTTCTTGTCATCGAGCAGCATCATGGTTGCCTTGTGCCGTCACTGGCTCCGTCACCGTGGCGGGTGACACTTTCATGACAGAAAAATGTAGTTACGCTTTATGACGGATTCATTACAGCCAGCTGAAGAATTTTCGTTCGAGGCCCGTACTAGAGCCTTTCTCGATCTGACATCCACAAGATTAAGAAGGTCTTAACGACCACTACCCCTCCGCTGAACGGTCCGCAGGTACGGCCATTCCGGCGACGGGCATAAGGCGCAACGGCAGCAGGCATCGCGGTGACAGGCGCGCGGGCCACGCGGCACCGCGCGGGAGGATGGATCAGGCGTCGGCGAGCGGACGCGGCTTGTTGACGTACTTGAAGGTGCCGGAGGACGACGCGACGACCACGCCGGCGCCGTTGCGCAGCTCGGCCTCGCAGAAGGCGATGGAGCGCGTATGGTGGCGCACGCTGCCGTGGGCCTCCAGCACCTCGCCCACTTCACCGCCAGGGCGCAGGAAGTTGGTTTTCATCTCCACCGTCACCACGCCGCGGCCGGCTTCGTCCGCATCACTGGCGCTGAGCGCCATGGCGACGTCGAGCAGGGTCATGATCAGCCCGCCGTGGGCATTGGCCCAACCGTTGAGATGCTGCGGTTCGACCCGCAGGACGAGGCAACCGGGGCCCACGCCATCCGCTGCCGGCGCATGGCGGAACTGCAGGAAGTCGAGCATGGGAATGGCGATTCCGCGGTGGGCGGTATAGAGCTTGAGCTGGTCGATATCGAGAGGCATGGGGACTTCCTGGCGCGACGAGTGGGGCCGGGCGATGTTCCCCGCTCCGGCCGGCGGACCGCAAGCCCGAAGGCGCATCATGCGCGTTGGGAATGCCGGAAGATTGCAGCGCCGCCCGTGCTGGCGGACGCCCCTCGCGGCGGGTAGTCAGCGGACCTTGCGGGTGCCGTTCTTCACGGTCTGGCGCTCGACGGCCTGGACGAAGAGTTCCTCGACCAGCAGCGACTGGAGCGGCGTGCGGGTTTCCAGCGAGATGCTCATGGATTCCAGTTTCTGGTTCACGCCCAGGCGCGCGATGCCGCACAGCAGGATGCGGTGAGCAGCGAAGATGGTGGCCTTGTCGACCTGTACTTCCCGTGGCTTGTCGCCATCGAGGTAGTTGACCTTCAGGACGATGGCGGTATCGCCACCGACGCTCAGGTTGAGCCAGGTGGCGATATTGAACTCGACTACCCAACCCAGGCCGGTTTTCTTGGCCACGGCTTCGCGGACCAGATGAGCCGGGACCGGCCCCAGGGGGGTGTTGTGGTTTTCCATGGGCGACTTCTGACTGCTGCGGGATAGAGCGAAATGCGCTAACGAGAGAGCCGAGTTTATGTGAGGCAGTTCAAGTTTTCAGGTGGTTTTTTGTAAGACGACGGCTACTGGGTAAGCAGGAAGTTACAGAAGCGGGCCGCTCTGGAATGGAGTTTTCAGCGCGGAACGGGATGCCAGCCTGGTCTGACGCTCCCTGGAGCGCCGGATACTGTCCGACGAAATGAACGGTCTGAAGGATTTGGGGTGGGCAAGGTCGCTCCCGCGTAGCGCCGAATCGACCTTGCCCTGCCTTGCATGCCATCGCATGCGCCAGCGGGGTGAGCCTTGCGGCTCCGTTGCTCAGGCCATCGCGAAATAGCTACGTGGCCTGTGTTCGCCCGAGCGGTTCTTGCGCACTTCACGGCGCTCTCTGAAGTCCAGTTCTTCCAGGGCATCCGTGCGTTCCTGCAGGTCTTCGATTTCCTGCGGAGTCAACAGCTTCCGATGTCGAGTCATACCTGCCTCCTGAATTCGTATGCCTCATGCTTTGGATTAGCACGCGAACAGGAAGATTCAACATCCGGGCGGGACGGATTGACCGAACGGTCAGGCACGATTGACTCAGGCAGGAAGCCCCACTCCCACAACCTCTAGACGGCTCTTGTAGGAGCGGACCTTGTCCGCGATCCAGCCGCCAAGAGGACTGGCCAGAATCGCGGACAAAGCCCGCTCCTACACAAGCGTTGTGTTCAGCGCAGGTCGTCGAGCAGGCTGGCGACCGTGACCAACACCGCGCCTGCCAACGCCTTCGAGCGCGCCCCGCTCCACCCGGTGCGCGCGTTGGGCGACAGGTTGTGGTCCTTGAACGGCATTTCCAGGGTCAGGGACAGACAGTCATAAGTGCGGCCGACATGGTTGCAAGCCAGGGTCAGGTTGGCCTGGCCCGGGGCGTCCTTCGGGTAACCGTGCACACTCTGGAACTCGCCGTTGGCTTCCAGGCGCTCGCGGAACAGGCTCTCCAGACGGTCCAGGCGCGGCGTGAACTCCGGGTTGCCTTCGCAGCCGGCGGCGAACACGAAGGGGATTTCCTCGTCACCGTGCACGTCGAGGAACAAGTCCACGCCGTATTTGGCCATCTGCTCCTGAACGAACAGGACTTCCGGGCTTTCCTCGGTGCTGGGCGCGGCCCAGGCGCGGTTGAGGTCCTTGCCGGCGGCGTTGGTGCGCAGGTGGCCGTGGAAGGCGCCGTCCGGATTCATGTTGGGAACCAGGTAGAAGTCGGCGCGCTCCAGCAGGCGCTGGATGTCGGCGTCGCCGGACTGCAGGCGCTCGATCAGACCTTCCATGAACCATTCGGCCATGTGCTCGCCGGGGTGTTGCTGGGCGATCAACCAGATCTTGCCCGCGCCCGCCGCGCCCTTGCCGATGCGCAACAGGGGCAGTTCGCGGCCTTCGAGGCTGTGGCCGGTGGCGAGCAGCTCGGCACCATTGGCCTGGGCGCGCTTCACCAGCTCGGCGTGGCGCTCGCGGCTGTAGGGCTCGAAGTAGGCAAACCAGGCCTGGGGCTGCTCGGCATCGAGGCTGAAGTGCAGGCCGTTGGAGTCAAAAGTGCTGGGTACGCGGAACCAGTCGCGCTGGTCATAGGACGCCACGGCGTTGTAGCCCGGCCAGCCGCCGGTATAGCTGGAGCCGGGGGTATTGGTCAGGCTGAACTGGTATTGCTGGCCGGGCTGCAGGCCTTCGGCCTTGAAGTGGAACCATTGGAAGTGCGGGCTTTTGGTGTCCGGGCGCAGCGCCAGGCGCACGTGGCGCGGGTCGCTGTGGTCGATGACCTGGATGTTGCCGCTGTCGAAATCGCAGTCGATCTTCATGAATTCTCCGTAGGCGCACGAACCTGAGGCGCCAAAGCCCTGCATTTTCGCCCTCCCCGACGCGTCTGTCATGTCCAGGTGACTTGCGCAAAATCATATATTATGTTCGTAATATAAATCGAGTAACGCTTATCCAAAGCCCTGCGCTGGTGATCCGGCGAGCGCGGGCTAACCTCGATTCACCCCTTTTTCCAACTCGGAGAGCACTGCATGAGCGCATACGATGTGATCGTCATCGGCGGCGGCCCCGGCGGCTACAACGCGGCCATCCGCGCCGGCCAGCTGGGCCTGAAGGTCGCCTGCGTGGAGGGTCGCGAGACCCTCGGTGGCACCTGCCTGAATGTCGGCTGCATGCCGTCCAAGGCGTTGCTGCACGCGTCGGAACTGTATGAAGCGGCGGCCGGCGGCGAATTCGCCAACCTCGGCATCCAGGTCAAGCCCAAGCTCGACCTGGCGCAGATGATGAAGCAGAAGACCGAGAGCGTGACCGCGCTGACCAAGGGCGTGGAGTTCCTGTTCCGCAAGAACAAGGTGGATTGGGTGAAGGGCTGGGGCCGCATCGACGGGCCGGGCAAGGTGGAAGTGACCGCCGCCGACGGCAGCAAGAGCTCGCTCACCGCGAAGGACATCATCATCGCCACCGGTTCGGAGCCCTCGCCTCTGCCGGGTGTGGAAGTCGACAACAAGCGCATCCTCGACTCCACTGGCGCGCTGTCCATCCCCGAGGTGCCCAAGCACCTGGTGGTGATCGGCGCCGGCGTCATCGGCCTGGAGCTGGGCTCGGTATGGCGCCGCCTGGGCGCCGAAGTCACAGTGATCGAATACCTCGACCGCATCTGCCCCGGCATGGACCTAGAAACCGCCAAGACCTTCCAGCGTGCGCTGACCAAGCAGGGCATGAGCTTCAAGCTCGGCTCGAAAGTCACCCAGGCCAAGGTCAGCGGCAAGCAGGTGACCCTGAGCGTCGAACCGGCCGCTGGCGGCGCAGCGGAGTCGATCCAGGCCGATTACGTACTGCTTGCCATCGGCCGCCGTCCCTTTACCCAGGGCCTCGGGCTGGAAAGCGTGGGCCTGGCCACCGACAAGCGCGGCATGCTGGAGAACCACGAGCACCGCAGCAGCGTGCCGGGCATCTGGGTAATCGGTGACGTGACCTCCGGCCCGATGCTCGCGCACAAGGCTGAGGACGAGGCCATCGCCTGCGTCGAGCTGATCGCCGGCAAGGCCGGGGAAGTGAACTACGACGTGATCCCCAGCGTGATCTACACCCATCCGGAAGTCGCCACCGTGGGCAAGACCGAGGAGCAGCTCAAGGCCGAGGGCCGCGCCTACAAGGTCGGCAAGTTCCCCTTCACCGCCAACAGCCGGGCGAAGATCAACCACGAGACCGAGGGCTTCGTGAAGGTGCTGGCCGACGAGCGCAGCGACGAGATCCTCGGCGTGCACATGATCGGCCCGAACGTCGGCGACATGATCGCGGAATACTGCGTGGCCATGGAGTTCCGCGGCGCCGCCGAGGACATCGCGCGCACCTGCCACCCGCACCCGACACGCTCCGAGGCGCTGCGCCAGGCGGCGATGAACGTGGACGGCTGGGCCATGCAGGCCTGACCGCTCGTCGCCCAGGACAAATGGCACGTGCGGCGCGATGGCGCACCCCAGAAATCGCTACAGGCCACGGATGACGGGGCCTGTAGCGACTGAAACAGTTTTATTTGCGACTATTTTGTGTACAACCGCGACATGGGTTGTGACTTTCTTCGACTCTGAATCCATCAATTGCGTGAACGAACACGAAAGTGGATGAACCGCTTTCGCCACCTTCGCAATGGATTACCACGCAGAGAGATCACAACCATGCATGCGACTCTTCGTTTCAACGAGGCTCTGCTGATCACTGGACGAGCCTTCCAACCCTTCAATTGTGTGACCTGGGTTGACCAAGGGGGCGACGGCAGCCTCGACCTGTCCGTCCTCGATCGCACCGGTACCCGGCTGCTGGGCCTTACCCGTATTCCCAGCTCCGCGTACTCCGACCCGGAGAAGCTCGAAGGCCTGCTCAACCAGGCTCGCGACGAGCTGAACCGTGAAGGCTACCGCCTGCAGGAATGGCACATGCCCGCCTGATCCGCAGACGCTCGCTGAACCAAAGCCCGGCCCAAAGCCGGGCTTTGTCGTTTCAGCGCCAGCCGTCGGCAACGCCTCAATTCTCCGTTTCGCTTGCCGATAGAGCCTTATCGGTCAGCCGCATCGTTTCAGCTTCGATTCCGAAGCGTGCCTGCCCGCTTGTCAGATTCCAGCGCTCTGACGCGGGGTTGTGCGGGCGCGGCGACCGACAATGATGGCAATTTGCAGCCATCCTGTGCTCTGCTTCGCACTGACTTCCAGTCGCTCCTTCAACCGGGCCTTCGGCACGCAGTACGGTCTTCGTTCAATGCTCGATCTGCAACGATATTTCTACAGCGGCGACACCCCTTCCCTGCTGGTTTTCGGCGAGCACAACAACGCACTGCTGCTGCTCTCCATCCTCATCGCCATCTTCACCTCGACCATGGCCCTGCAGTTGTCGGGGGTGGCTCGCCTGGCGCGCAGCCCGTTCTATCGCCAACTGGCCATCGGCACCGGCGCGGTGGCACTGGGCGGCGGCGTGTGGGCAATGCACTTCATCGGCATGCTGTCCTTCCAGCTCTGCGCGACGGTGCGCTACGACCCACTGATCACCCTGCTCTCCGGCCTGCCGAGCCTGTTCGCCTCGTGGATCGCGCTCAACCTGCTGGCCCAGCGCAACGTCAGCACTCTGCAATTCATCGGCGGCGGCGTGCTGGTCGGCGCTGGCATCGGCGCCATGCACTACAGCGGCATGGCGGCCATGCAGATGGCCCCGCTGCTGCGCTACGACCCGTGGATGTTCGCCCTCTCCATCATCGTCGCGGTGGTGCTGGCGGTGATTGCCCTGTGGGTGCGCTTCGGCCTGCGCCGCCATGTGAGGCCGAACCTGGCGATCCTGCTCAGCGGCATGGTGATGGGCCTGGCGATCGCCGGCATGCACTACACCGGCATGGCCGCGGCGCGCTTCGTCGGCCGGGAGGAGTTCGGCGTTCCGCAGGGCGTACAAGGCAGCTTCTACCTGGCCATGGCCGTGTCCATGGCGACCACCAGCCTGAGCATCTGCGTCGCCGCGGTGAACGGCCTGCTGCGCTACCGCCAGCTGTTCCAGGAACTGCAGCGCCGGCGCAAGCACCTGGATTCGCTGCTCGACGCCGCCGTCGAGGCCATCCTCACCATCGACCACAGCGGCGTGATCCGCTCGGTCAACCACGCCGTGCTGCGCCTGTTCGGCTGGCAACCGCACGAACTGGTCGGCCAGCCCATGCAGGTGCTGATGAACGAGGCTTACGGCCATCAGTTCCGCATGGCGCTGGAGAACTACAAACGCAGCGGCGAGCGCCAGTTCAACAACTCCGAACTGGAGCTGGAAGGCCTGACTCGCGACGGCCGGGAGTTTCCGGTGCGCGTCAGCCTCGGCGTCACCGATCACAACGGCAAGCCCTGGTTCGTCGTGTTCGTCGCCGACATCAGCGAACGCCGCGTGATGGAGCAGGCCCTGCGCACCCGCGAGGAGCAGTACCGTTCGCTGATCCGCAACATGCCCGGCATCGCCTTCCGGGTGCTCCCGGACGACGCCTGGAGCGTCCTGTTCGTCAGCGACGCGGTGGAGGCCGTCACCGGCTGGTCGGCGCAGGATTTCATCGACCAGCGCATCACCTTCGGCCAGCTCTACCATCCCGATGACCAGGAAGCGGTGAACGAGGAAGTCCGCCGCGCCATTGCCGAGCGCCGCAGCTACGTCGTCGAATACCGGCTGTTCGACCGCAGCGGCACCGAACGCTGGATCTGGGAAGGTGGCAGCGCCTGCTACGACGAGGCCGGCAACCCACAGTGGATCGACGGCGTGCTGCTCGACCAGACTGAAACCAAGCTGCTGAGCAACGAGTACGAAGGCAAGGTCACCGCCATCGGCCGGGCCATGGCGCTGATCGAGTTCGACCTCGACGGCCGCGTGCTGGCCGCCAACGAGAACGTCCTCGAGCTGTTCGGCTACAGCGAAGCCGAGGTGCTGGGCCAGAACCACAGCCTGTTCTGCCCACCGGATATCACCGGTAGTGCCGAGTACCAGGTGTTCTGGCAGGCGCTGCGGCGGGGCGAGTTCAGCGCCGGCGAATACCGTCGCCTGGCGAAAGACGGCCGCGAAGTCTGGATTCAGGCCACCTACAACCCGATCCTCGATTTCGACGGCAAACCGATGAAGGTGGTCAAGCTGGCCACCGACCTCACCCCGCGCCGGGTCATGGAGCAGGAACTGCGCAGCGCCCGCGACCGCGCCGAGCAGGCCGCCGCCGCGCGCAGCAGCTTCCTCGCCAACATGAGCCACGAAATCCGCACGCCGATGAACGCCATCATGGGCTTCACCGAGCTGCTGCTGGATTCGCCGCTGGAAGAGAACCAGCGCCGTTACCTGACCACCGTACAGAACGCCTCGCGCTCGCTGCTGGGGCTGCTCAACGACATCCTCGACACCGCCAAGCTGGATCGCGGCGCCATCGAACTGGAAGCCCTCGACTTCTCCCTGCCGGAGCTGTGCGAGCAGGTCTGCGCGGCGCTGCGGCTATCCGCCGAGCGCAAGGGCCTGAGCCTGCAGATCGACTACGGCCAGCGCGCCGGCGAGTATTTCCGCGGCGACCCGCTGCGCCTGCAGCAGGTGCTGACCAACCTGCTGGGCAACGCGGTGAAGTTCACCGAGCGCGGCGAAGTGCGGCTGGTCATCAGCGGCGAGCCGGGCGCCCTGCGCCTGGCCATCCGCGACACCGGCATCGGCATCGCCGCCGACCGCCTGGAACGCATCTTCGATCCCTTCGCCCAGGCCGACGCCTCCATGAGCCGGCGCTTCGGCGGGACCGGGCTGGGCACCACCATTTCGCGCCAGCTGGTGGAGCTGATGGGCGGCCGCATCACAGTGGAAAGCGAGGTAGGTCGGGGCAGCGTGTTCACTGTCGACCTGCCGTTGCCGGCCGGCCGCAGCGTACAGCCGACGCCCCGCAGCCACGCGCCAAGCCTGCCGCCGCTACGCATCCTGGTGGCGGACGACGTGCCGCAGAACGTCGAGCTGCTGGAGCTGAACCTGCGTCGTCTGGGCCACCGCCCGCACAGCGTCGGCGATGGCCAGGCCGCCGTTGACGCTTACAGCGCGCATGACTTCGACCTGATCCTGATGGATGTGCAGATGCCCGGCATGGACGGCCTGGAAGCCACCCGACGCATCCGCACCATCGAGCAGCAACGTGGCGTCGAGGCCGTGCCGATCATCGCCCTCACCGCCAGCGTGCTCGACCGCGACCGGCAGAATGCCCTGGACGCCGGCATGAACGGCTTCGCCAGCAAACCGCTGGAGCTCAATGCCCTGCTGGATGAGATGGCGCGCGTGCTCGGGGCTACCCCCGCCGCGCGCAGTACGCCGGATTGCGCGCCGGTGCCGCTGGCAACCCTGGACTGGACCGCCGGCGCGCACCTGTGGGGCGGCCCGCTGCCCATGGCGCGGGCTATCCTGCGCTTCCTCGACGAGCAGCAATCCTGCCTCGCCACCCTGGAACAGGCGGTCAACGACGGCGATCGCGCCGGCATCACCGCCCTCGCCCATCGCCTGCGTGGCGCCGCGGCCAATCTCGCATTGCCGCGCCTGGCGGGCGCACTGGGCGCACTGGAAAGCACGGCCGATCACGGCACCGTCGAGCAATTGCAGACCGCGCTGGAGCGAGCCTGCACGGAGTTCGCCACCGTCCGCGCATCGGTGCCGCTGGTCCCCGAAGCCGCTCCCAACGGCGTCGGCGAGGCTGTCGGGCAAGCCGCCTCGCAGGATCTGCGCGACGCACTCGACGCCCTGCAGCTGGCCCTCTCCCGCGGCGGCCTCGACGACCAGGCGCTGGAGCGCCTACGCCTGGGCACGGCCCGAGGCGAACACCGCGAGACTTTCGAGGCCCTGCGCTTCGCCATCGACGATTTCGACTTCGACCAGGCCCTCGAATGGGTCCGGACCCTGGGTAACCGCCTGGAGCACGCATGACCCTGACCGCCCAAGACCATCGGCCCTGCCTGCTGCTGGTGGACGACGAAGCCACCAACCTCCAGGTGCTGCGCCACATCCTGCAGGACGACTACCGCCTGCTGTTCGCCAAGGACGGCGACAAGGCGCTGGAACTGGCCAACCGCGAGCGCCCGGACCTGATCCTGCTGGACGTGATGATGCCCGGCATGACCGGCTTCGAAGTCTGCCAGCGGCTCAAGGCCGAGCAGGCCACCGGCGCCATCCCGGTGATCTTCGTCACCGCCCTGGCCGATGTGCCGGACGAGGCGCGGGGCTTCGAGGTCGGCGCGGTGGACTACATCACCAAGCCGGTCAGCCCGCCCATCGTCAAGGCGCGGGTGCGCACGCACCTGTCGCTGGTCCGCGTGGAAGAACTGCGCGAGACGCGGCTGCAGATCGTCCAGCGCCTGGGCAAGGCCTCGGAGTACAAGGACAACGAGACCGGCCTGCACGTCATCCGCATGAGCCATTACGCGCACATCCTGGCGCGCGCCGCCGGCTACTCGGAGAAAGCCGCCGACGACCTGCTCAACGCGGCGCCCATGCACGACGTGGGCAAGATCGGCATTCCCGATGCCATCCTGCAGAAGCCCGGCCGCCTCGATGAGCACGAGTGGGCGGTGATGCGCCAGCACCCGGAGATCGGCGCGCGGATCATCGGCGAGCACGACTCCAACCTGCTGCGCCTGGCCCGCAGCATCGCCCTCACCCACCACGAGCGCTGGGACGGCACCGGTTACCCCAAGGGACTGCGCGGCGAGGAGATTCCTATCGAGGGGCGCATCGTCGCCATCGCCGACGTGTTCGACGCGTTGACCAGCGTGCGCCCCTACAAACCGGCCTGGAGCATCGACGAGGCCGTCGACCTGCTGCGCCGGGAAAAAGGCAGCCAGTTCGACCCGGAGCTGGTGGAGCTGTTCCTCGGCCAGATGCCGGACATCCTTGCCGTGCGCGAGCGCTGGGCCGACGCCGGCTGAGCGGCGAGCCACGCAAATCCTGCTTTACTCTCTGACCTTCACTTCCTGCCGAGAGTAAGCACGATGAATGCGAAACAGCGCGACACCCTGCTGGCAACACTGCAGGCCCGCTTCGACCAGCATCCCGAGCGCCACAACGGCATCGACTGGGCGGACGTCCAGGCGCGCCTGGAGGCCGCTCCAACCAAGCTCAAGGCGCTGGAACAGATGGAGGAAACCGGCGGCGAGCCCGACGTCGTCGGCCGCGAGAGCGCCAGCGGCGCCTTCCTGTTCTTCGATTGCTCCGCCGAGACGCCGGCCGGCCGCCGCAGCCTCTGCTACGACCGCGAGGCGCTGGACGCGCGCAAGAAGGACAAGCCCGCCGGTTGCGCCACGGAACTGGCCGCGCAGATCGGTATCGAGCTGCTGGACGAGGCGCAGTACCGTCACCTGCAGGAGCTGGGCAGATTCGACCAGAAGACCTCCAGCTGGCTGCGCACGCCTGGCTCCATGCGCAAGCTGGACGGCGCGTTGTTTGGCGACCGCCGCTACGAGCGGATATTCACCTACCACAACGGCGTGCAGTCCTATTACGCCGCCCGCGGGTTCCGGGGTGTGCTGAAGGTGTGACGCGCAACGCCGTCGGTCTTTTCTGAACGAATCCTGTACCGACGCTGAGCTTTCCCAAGGCCGCCCGGCGGCCCTTGATTCATGTCAGGCGGATTCCTCCGAAGGGCGTGCAGCCTTGCCGCACCCGCTCAGATCAAGAGGAATCCCGCGTGAAAACGCCCGCCTGCCTTCTGCTCGCCGGCCTGCTGGCCGGCTGTGGCCCGACGCCCCCGGCACCGGTCGATAGCGTGCGCCCGGTGAAGCTCTACAGCGTTCCCGCCGCCACCGCCGAAGGCGTGCGTCAGTTCCCCGGCCAACTGGTGGCTTCCGATGAGGTCGACCTGTCCTTCCGCCTCGCCGGCCATCTCAAGACCCTCTCGGTGAAACAGGGCCAGCGCGTGGAGCGCGGCCAACTAATCGCCGAGCTGGACGACGCCGACCTGCGCCTGCGTCTGCGCGACCGCGAGGCCACCTACAACCTCGCCCGCGCCCAGTACCAGCGCGTCGCTACCCTCAACGAGCGGCAACTGGCGGCCCGCGCCGAACTGGACCAGCGCAAGGCCCAGCTGGATTCCGCCGAAGCCGCACTGAAACTGGCCCGCCAGGAGCTGGGCTACGCGCGGCTGGTAGCGCCCTTCGCCGGCGTCATCGCCCAGTTGCCGGTGCAAAACCACCAGATGCTGCAACTCAAGCAGCCGGTAGCGATCCTGCAATCCGCCGACACCTACGACGTACAGTTCCAGCTGCCGGAAAGCCTGCTGGAACGGGTCGATGGCGCCAGCCTGCGCAGCGACTACCAGCCCGTCGTGCGCCTGGCCCGCGTGCCCGGCCGCGACTTCCCCGCGCAGTACAAGGAGCACAGCACCCGCCCGGATCCGGCGACCCTGAGCTACACCGTCACCCTCACGCTGGAGCGGCCGAAGGACGTGACTCTGCTGCCCGGCATGAGCGCCACCGTCGAGGTGGACTTCGCCCAGCTCGGCCGCGACGCCCAGGCCGTGCTGCGGGTGCCGGTGGAAGCGGTATTCAGCGCCGACGACGGCGCGCCGGGGCACAGCCAGGTGTGGGTGGTGAAAGGCGACGACGATGCGCTGCGCGTTGAACGCCGTACGGTGCAACTTGGCCAGCCCGGTGCCGAGGGCATCCAGATTCTGTCGGGGCTGGAGCCGGGCGAGCGCATCGTTGCCGCCGGCACCGCCGAACTGCGTGAAGGCCAACCAGTGCGTCCGTGGCAACGCGAGCGGGGGCTGTGATGGATATCAGCGGCTACTTGATCCGCGGCTTTCTACAAAATCGGGTCAGCAGCTGGATCGTCATCCTCCTGCTGGCCCTCGGCGGCCTCTACGCGATCCTCGAAATCGGTCGCCTGGAGGACCCGGCCTTCACCGTGAAGACCGCCGTGGTCGCCACCCGCTATGCCGGCGCCTCGCCGCAGCAGGTGGAAGAGGAAGTCACCTATCCGCTGGAAAACGCCATCCAGCAACTGGCCTACATCGACAAGCTGACCTCGATCTCCAGCGCCGGGCTGTCGCAGATCACCGTCAACGTGAAGCCGCAGTACCGCGCAGGCGACCTGCCGCAGATCTGGGACGAGCTGCGGCGCAAGGTCAACGACCTCGCCCCGCACCTGCCGCCGGGCGTTTCGCCGCCGCTGGTGAACGACGATTTCGGCGACGTCTATGGCATCCTCCTGTCGCTGTCCGGCAAGGGCTACAGCTACCAGGAACTGCGCGACTACGCCGACTACCTGCGCCGCGAGCTGGTGCTCGTGCCGGGCGTGAGCAAGGTGGTGGTCTCCGGCCTGCAGGCCGAGCAGGTGCAGGTGGATGTCTCGCGGGAAAAGATGACCGCCATGGGCGTGCCGCTGACGCGTCTGGTCAGCCTGCTGAACCGTCAGAACGTCGTCTCGGACGCTGGCAGCCTGCGCGTGGGCAGCGAAAGCATCCGCCTGCATCCCACCGGCGAATTCGCTGCCGTGGGTGAACTGGAACAACTGCTGATCAGCGCGCCGGGCAGCGCCCAGTTGGTCCGCCTGGGCGACATCGCCACGGTGAAGCGCGGCTTCACCGATACCCCCAGCCACCTCTGGCGCGCCGATGGCGAAGCGGCCCTGGCGCTGGGCATCGCGTTCGCTCCGCAGGTGAACGTGGTGAAGGTCGGCGATGCCGTGCACGATCGCCTCGATCAACTGGAAAGCGAACGCCCCGCCGGCATGCAGCTGACCCCGTTCTACGACCAGGCCGTGGAAGTGCACGGCGCGGTGAACGGCTTTCTGCTCAGCTTCGTCCTGGCGCTGGCCATCGTCGTCGGTACGCTGCTGGTGTTCATGGGCCTGCGCAGCGGCGTGGTGATCGCCGGGGTGCTCGCGCTCAACGTGCTGGGCAGCCTGTTGCTGATGTACCTGCTGGGCATCGAGTTGCAGCGCATCAGCCTCGGCGCACTGATCATTTCCCTGTGCATGCTGGTGGACAACGCCATCGTCGTGGTCGAAGGCGTGCTGGTCGGGCGCCTGCGCGGCCAGGGCATCGACGCCGCGATCCGCCATATCGTCCGCCTCACCGCGCTGCCCCTGCTGGGCGCCACGGTGATCGCGGTGCTGGCCTTCGCGCCCATCGGCCTGTCCTCGGACTCCACCGGCGAATACTGCCGCTCGCTGTTCGACGTGCTGCTGGTGTCGCTGCTGCTGAGCTGGGTGACAGCCATGACGCTGACGCCGCTGTTCGCACGCTGGGCCTTCGCCAACATGCCGGTGCAAACAGAGAGCGCCGAGCCGCACCAGGGCTGGCTATACCGCGCTTATCGCGGCCTGCTGGAGGCCTGCCTGCGTCAGCGTGCGCTGACCCTGGGCATGCTCGCGCTGGCCCTGGCCGCCTCGCTGCTGGGCTTCTCCCAGGTGCGGCAGAACTTCTTCCCGCCGGCCAACACGCCGATGTTCTTCGTCGACCTGTGGCTGCCCCAGGGCACGGCCATCGAGCACACCCGCGACCTGGCCGCCGAGATCGACCGGCACATCACCGCCCTGCCGGGCGTTGAGCGCACGGTCACCAGCATCGGCCAGGGCGCGCCGCGTTTCATCCTCACCTACGGCGCCGAACGCCAGCACGCGAACTACGCGCAAGTGCTGGTGCGCACCGAGAACCGCGCGCAGATTCCGGGGTTGATCGCCGACCTGCAGCACTATCTCGACGAGCACTATCCGCAAGTGCAGACCGGCCTCAAGCGCCTGATGTTCGGGCCCTCCAGCGGCAGCGCCATCGAAGTGCGCCTGACCGGTTCCGACCCGCAGGTACTGCGCCGTCTGGGCGCGCAGGTAAGCGATATCCTCGCCGCCGATCCGGTCGCCACCGGCGTCGGCCATGACTGGCAGGCCCGTGCGCTGCTGGTCCGCCCGCAGTTCAACGAAGCCCGCGCCCGCGAACTGGGGATCGACAAGGGCGATCTGGACAGCCTGCTGCGCATGAGTTTCAGCGGCCTGTCCGTCGGCCTCTACCGCGACGGCACGCAGCAATTGCCCATCATCGTGCGCGAACGGGAACTCGATGCCGGGCAGATCAACGACCTGATGTTGTGGAGCCCGGTGAGCCAGCGCTACCTGCCCATCGAGCAGGTGGTCGGCGGCTTCGACAGCGTCTGGGAAGACCCGCTGATCCTGCGCCAGGATCGCAAGCGGACCCTGACGGTGATGGCCGACGTCGCCCCGCAGAGCGGCGAAACCTCCTCGCAACTGCTCGCCCGCGTGCGCCCGCAGATCGAGGCGCTGCAACTGCCGCCGGGCTACGAACTGGCCTGGGGCGGCGACGTGGAAAGCTCCGGCGACGCTCGCGACGGCGTGCTCGGCAACCTGCCGATGGCCTTCCTGGCAATGTTCATCATCACCGTGCTGATGTTCTCCTCGCTGCGCAAGGCGCTGCTGATCTGGCTGACCGTGCCGCTGGCGATGATCGGCGTGACCGTCGGCTTCCTGCTCACCGGCATCCCCTTCGGCTTCATGGCACTGCTCGGGCTCTTGAGCCTGTCCGGCATGCTGGTGCGCAACGGCATCGTGCTGCTGGAAGAGGTCGACAACCTCGCCGCCAGCGGCCAGCCACCGCGCGAGGCGCTGGTGAACGCCGCCTGCGCGCGCCTGCGGCCAATCTGCCTGACCGCACTGACCACCATCCTCGGCCTGGCGCCGCTGCTGCTCGACGCCTTCTTCCAGAGCATGTCGGTGGTGATCATGTTCGGCCTGGGCTTCGCCACGCTGCTGACGCTGATCGTGCTGCCGGTGCTGTATGCCAGCGCCTACCGGTTGGGCACAGCCAACGGATCTCGCCAGTAGATTGGCAAGATCCGTGGGGTGACTGACGTTGCCGCCAGCGTCGGTCACCGCCACACTCGTTGCATCCAATGAACGAGGCCCATCATGGAATCGCCGCGCCGCATCGCCTGCCTGATCTACCCCGAGGTCATGAGCCTGGACATCACCGGGCCGCTGCAGGTGTTCGCCTCCGCCAATGTCGAACGCCAGCGCCAGGGCCTGGCGCCGGTCTACGAGCTGCTGGTGCTGGGTGAACAGGCCGGGCCGGTGGCGACTTCGGCGGGCCTGCGCATCTGCGCCGACCTGGCATGGCGCGAGGTCGACCCCGCCACGCTGGATACCCTGCTGGTGCCCGGCGGCCTGGGCGTTCCGGCGCAATGTGAAAACACCGATCTACTCGAATGGCTGGACGCCGCCGAACCGCAGGTGCGCCGACTCGGCTCGGTGTGCTCGGGCGCGCTGATTCTCGCCGCCGCTGGCGTGCTGAATGGCCGCCCGGCCACCACGCACTGGGCGGATGTCGACGAGCTCTGTGCCGGCTATCCCGAAGTGCTGGTCCAGGGCGACCGCCTGCATACCTACGACCCGCAGCGCCGCGACGGCGACGACCACGTGTTCACCTCGGCGGGCGTCACCGCCGGCATCGACCTCGCCCTGGCGCTGGTGGAAGCCGATCTCGGCCGCGCCTTGGCGCTGGCCGTTGCGCGGCGGTTGGTGATGTTCCTCAAGCGCCCCGGCGGACAGGCGCAGTTCAGCCACTGGCTGACTCCGGAACCGAGCCGCACACCGCGTCTCGCCGCGCTGCTGGAGTGGATTCCGCCAAACCTGGGCAACGACCTGTCGCTGGAAGCCCTCGCCGAGCAGGCGTGCATGAGCCTGCGCACGCTGTCGCGGGTGTTCATCAACGAACTGGGCATGGGGCCAGGGCGCTACGTCGAACGGGTGCGCCTGGAAGCCGCCCGCGCGCTGCTGCAGGACGCCCAGGCGTCGATCAGCACGGTGTCGCGGCTATGCGGCTTCGGCCATCCGGAGAACCTGCGGCGGACCTTCCACAAGCACCTGGCGATCAGCCCGCAGGAATACGCCGAGCGCTTCGGCCAGTTGCACTGACCTCAATCCATAGCAAAGGACTTTGCCATGCTCGAACTCCGCCCCAACTGCGAATGCTGCAACCGCGACCTGCCCGGCGACAGCCCCGATGCGCGCATCTGCAGTTTCGAATGCACGTTCTGCCCCGACTGCGCCGAACAGGTGTTGCACGGCCGCTGCCCGAACTGCGGCGGCGAACTGGTGCCGCGCCCGCGCCGCCCGCTGGAGAAACTGGCGGCCAACCCCGCCTCGACCCAGCGCGTGCTCAAGCCCGCTGGCTGCCAAGGCTGAGGGCGTAGCATGCTGCTGCGCACTCCGGCGATCCGCCTGCTGTTCACCAGCCAGGCGCTGTACTGGTCCTGCTCGCTGATCGGCATCACCCTCACCTCGCTGGTGGGCGCGCAGCTCACGCCGATCAACAGCCTGGCCACGCTGCCCCTGGCGGTCCTGGTGCTGGGCAACCTGCTGGCGGTGCAGCCGCTGTCGCTGTTCATGCAGCGCCACGGGCGCCGGCGCGGCCTGCTGCTGGGCGCCGCCTGCGGTGTGTTCGGCGGGCTGCTCTGTGCGCTGGGCGTGTGGCTGGCGGACTTCCTGCTGTTCTGCCTCGGCGCGCTGCCCATTGGCGCCTACCAGGCGTCGGCGATGTATTACCGCTTCGCCGCCCTGGAAGCGGTGGATGAAGCCCACAAGGGTCGCGCCACCGCCTACGTGATCGGCGGCGGTGTGCTGGCGGCGTTGCTCGCACCGAGCCTGGCATTGTGGTCGCGCAATGCGCTGCCGGCGCCATTCGTGGGGTCGTACCTGGCGATTGCCGGTCTGGCGCTGATCGCCATCGCAGTGCTCAGCCGGCTGCCGGAAGGTGCCGCGCCCGCACCGTCCACCGGCGGCTGGAGGGTGATGCGCGAGCTGCTGTCGCGCCCGGCGATCCGTGCCGCCATGGCCTGCACGGCGGCCGGGCACGGGCTGATGATCCTGATCATGAACGCGACGCCCCTGGCCATGAGCTTCTGCGGGCTGCCGCTGGAGCGCTCGGTGAGCGTGATCCAGTGGCACGTGCTGGGCATGTTCCTCCCCGCCTTCGTCGCCGGCCCGCTGGTGGACCGACTCGGCGGTCGCCGCGTGGCCTGGGTCGGCATGGCGCTGCTAGCGGTGAGTGCGGCGGTGGCGCTGAGCGGCCAGTCGGTAACCCAGTTCCTCATCAGTTCGCTGCTGCTGGGCATGGGCTGGAACCTGATGCTGGTGGCCGGCACCACGCTGCTCGCCTTCGGCCATACGCCGCCGGAACGCGGACACGCGCAAGGCCTGATGGAGCTGGGCAATGGCAGCCTGGCGGCGCTGATGTCGTTCAGCTCCGGCGCACTGATCACCAGCGTCGGCTGGAGCGCGGTGAACCTGCTGGTCTGGCCGGTGCTGCTGGTGGCGCTGATGATGCTCTGGTCGGGGCGCCGGGCGGCGCTCGCCTAGGGCGGACAGCCGTTTGCGGTCCGCCGCCAGGTTCGGGGACAGACACGCTCAGTCATCACGGACACGCGGCGGATAACCTCGACGGTCATCCGCCCTGCGAGGCCGACCTGACGAAGCTGTCCGGCTGGTTGAGCACGCAGCGGATGCCGCCGGGCAAGGCCATGCTGGCCACGCACTGGTTGCGGTGGTTGCAGTCGTTCTCGTAGGCCTCGCCCTGGGTGCGGACATGCGTGACCAGGTCCGGATCGCGCAGCAGCGCACGCCCCAGGGCAACGAAATCGAAACCCTCGGCCATGGCGCGCTGCAGGCTGTCCTGCTGACTGACGCCGCCCAGGTACACCAGCGGCATGTCGGTGGCCTGGCGCACCTGCCGGGCCTGCTCGAGGAAGTACATCTCGGCGTAGGGCAGGCTGGCGAACAGGCGACCGCCGAACCATTTCATCGCCGTGCGCTGCAACGGATTGGGTTCCAGCGGAATCATCTGCGCAAGCGGGCTTTCGCCGCGGAACAGGTACATCGGCGAACGGCTGGTGAAGCCGCCGCTCATCACCAGGGCATTCAGGCCGTGCTCGGCCAGACGCTGCGCGGCGCGGCAGGATTCGCCGATCTCCATGCCGCCGGCGAACCCGTCGCTGAGGTTGAGCTTGGCGAGGATCGGGAACTCGTCGCCCACCGCCTCGCGCACCGCCGCCAGCACTTCCAGCGGCAGGCGCAGTCGGTTGTCCAGGCTGCCGCCGTAAGCATCGGTGCGGCGGTTGGTGGCCGGCGAGATGAACTGGCTGAGCAGGTAGCCGTGGCCCATGTGGATCTCCACGGCGTCGAAGCCCGCGCGCTTCACCAGCGCGGCGGCGGCGCGGTACTCGGCGAGCGTCTTGCGGATGTCCGCCGCGCCCATGGCCCCGGCGAAGGGAACGCCGGAGAACAGCCCGTACTGGTTGAGGCAGGCGCTCGGGCCGCGCGGGCGTGGAATGTTGCGCGGCCGTGTGCGACTGAAGAAGCCGCAGTGGGCCAGTTGCGCGGAAATCGCGCCGCCCTCGCGGTGCACCGCATCGGCCAGCGCGCGCAACGGCTCGAAAATGCCCTCGCGCATCCACATCTGGTCGGCGAAGGTCAGGCCATCCGGCGACACGCCGCAATAAGCCACGGTGGTCAGGCCAACGCCGCCACGGGCCATGCGCGCATGGTGCGCGGCCAGCTCGGCGCCGGGAATCCCACCCGGGCACATGCCCTCGAAGGTGGCGGTCTTGATCACCCGGTTGCGCAGCGCAAGGCCGGCCAGGCGGGTGGGCGCCAGGACTTTGTCGAGGGCGTCTTGCGGGGTCATCTCAGGCCTCCTGGGGCGCGATGAAGGGGACGAATTCGCTGACTTCCAGTTCGAAACCGGACACCGCCTTGTACGGCACCGGGAAACTCATCAGGCGCATCTTGCGCACGCCCTGGTCGCGCAGGATCTGCGCGCCGACGCCGAGGGTACGCTGGGGAAACGTCGGCGCCTGCGGGCCGGTCCCGCGCGACAGCTGGTCGAGGATCGCGCCAGCGCTTTCCTGCTGGGCCAGCAGCACCAGCACGCCGCAACCTTCCGCCGCGATGCGTGCCAGCGAGCGCTCCAGATTCCACTGCTGCGCGCCGCGTGGCGGTTCTCCGGCCAGCAGGTCGCGCACGGTTTCCACCGCCTGCACACGCACCAGCACCGGCTGGGCCGGATCGATCTCGCCGCGCACCAGCGCCAGGTGAACGACGTCCTTGAAGGCATCGTGGTAGGCGCAGACCTGGAACGATCCGTGGCGGGTAGCGATGCGGTATTCGGCGCTGCGCGCGATGGTGCCTTCGTGAAGGATGCGGTGGTGGATCAGCTCGGCGATCCCGCCGATGGGCAGGCCGTGGCGCAGGGCGAAGGCGCGCAAGGTGTCACCGCGGGCGTTCTCCCCCTCCTCGTCGAGAATGCCGGCCAGCAGCGCCGCCGGTTGCAGCCCGGCCAGCCGTGCCAGGTCGCAGGCAGCCTCGGCATGGCCGCCCCGGCTCATCACGCCGCCGGGCAAGGCACGCAGAGGGAAGATGTGCCCAGGGCTGACCAGATCGCCCGGCCCGCTGGCCGGGTCCACCGCCACCTGCACGGTGCGCGCCCGGTCGGCAGCGGAGATGCCGGTGCTGATGCCCTCGGCGGCCTCGATGGACACCATGAAACCCAGGCTGTCGCCGCGCGGGCTATCGGTCATCCGGCGCAGGCCGAGCGCCACGCAGCGCTCCTCGGTGAGCGCCAGGCAGACCAGCCCGCGCGCCTCGACCGCGAAGAAGTTCAGCGCCGCGTCGTCGATGAATTCGGCAGCCTGCACCAGCATGCCGTCGCCGCCCTCTTCCTCGCCATCGATCAGCACGACGGGCCGGCCCTGGCGCAGCGCCTCGATCAGTTGCAGGGGGCTGTCCAACGTCATGCCGACGCCCCCAGCGCGCAGCGCAGCCAGGCGGATGCGTCGTCGAGATAGGCCTGGGCGCGCGGCACGAAGGGCGCAAAGCTGGCGAAGCCATGCAGCATGCCCTCGGCGCGCACCAGCTCGACTTCCGCGCCGGCCGCGCGGGCGCGCTCGGCGAAGGCTTCGCCCTCGTCGCGCAGCGGGTCGCATTCGGCGCTCATCAGCAGGGTCGCCGGCAGGGTGCCGAGATCGGCCGCGTGCAGGGGCGAAGCCAGCACGTCCAGGGGCGCCGGCCACTGCCCCAGGTACTGGTGCCAGAACCAGTGCATCATCGCCGCCTCGAGGAAGTAGCCCTTGGCGAACTCGCGGTAGGACGCGCTGCCGCAGGTCTGGTCGGTCACCGGGTAGAACAGGCACAGTGCGCGCGGCAACGGGCCACCGCGCTGACGCAGCAGGCGGGCGCTGGCGATGGCCAGGTTGCCGCCGGCGCTGTCGCCGGCCAGGGCCAGGCGCGACGCATCCACGTCCAGTTCGGCGGCACGTACCACCAGTTCCGCCACGGCCTGGCCGCAGTCGTGCGCAGCGGTCGGGAACACGGCTTCCGGCGCCAACCGGTAACCCACCGACACCACCACCGCGCCGCTGCCCAGCGCCAGGCGCCGGCACAGGTCATCGTGGGTGTCGAGAGTGCCGGCGACAAAACCACCACCATGGAAGAACACCAGCAGCGGCAGGCCGGCCTCGGCGCTCGGCCGATACAGCCGCGCCGGCAGGTCGTCGGCGACCCGCAGCTCGCGCACTTCGGCCACGTTCAGCGGCTCGCCGGTAGCCACGCCCTGGTCGGCGAAGCGGCGGTAGGAAGTGGCGTCGAGCTGCTGGAAATCCAGGTCGAACGCGCCGGCGAACTGGTCCAGCAGGGCTTGCATGTGGGGATCGAGGGCCATGTTCATTCCTTATAGGTCGGCCAGCAGGAAGACCGGATTGGTCTCGTCGAGGATGCTTTGCGTGCGCGCCTGCAACGCCGGCTTGAAGTCCGGGTGCGGCAGGATCCAGAAGCGCTTGTCGTCGATGGCGGCGAAGACCTGGGCAGCCAGTTCGGCGGCCGGCATGCCCTGGCGGATGCTCTGCGCAAGCTGCGCGCCGAGCGCCGCAGCGGCACCACCGCCGGCCTGGTCGGAGGCCATGATGCGGCTGGCCACCGGCCCCGGGCAGAGCACCGAGACGCCGATGGGCGCGCCCAACGCCGCCAGCTCGTGATGGAGCACTTCGGAGAGCGCCACCACGGCCTGTTTGGTCACGGTGTAGGCGGCCAGGAATGGGCTGGCGAGCAACCCGGCCAGCGACGCGGTGTTGACGATGTGGGCCGGCCGGTCCTGCGCCAGCAGCGTCGGCACGAAGACGCGCAGGCCGTTGGTCACGCCCAGCAGGTTGATGTCCAGCATGCGCCGCCACTGCGCTTCGCTGAGTTCCCAGCTGGCGCCGGTCTGCATGACGCCGGCATTGTTGAACAGCAGGTCGATGCCGCCGAAACGCGCCAGCGCGGCGTCGCGCAGGGCGATCAGGTCCTGCTCGCGGCTCACGTCGGTTACCTGCTCCAGCACCTCGCATCCGCGGGCTGCCAGCTCGCTGGCCAGTTCGTCCAGGCCCGCGCGGTCGCGGTCGGCCAGGACCAGGCGCATGGCCAATTGCCCCGCGTGCTCCGCCAGGCCACGGCCAATCCCGCTGGCGGCACCGGTAATGACCGCCACGCGGCCTTGCTGCTCGCTCATTGCTCCACCGTTTGTCGTTGTTGTCGGTCGATGGCGCCGTTATCGCCGGCCGCAGCGGCGCCGGCATCGTCCACCCGGACTAGGGCGGCAGCCTCGTCCGTTCAGACGATGCCGCCAGCGCTCCGGCTTGCAGAATCGCTTCCAGGCTCGTGCCGCCCTTCTGCCTGCGGCAACCTGATGGGAGAACAACAAGATGAGTACGCTGCACCGTATCGAAGCGCGCCCAGTCGAGGACCGTTACGCGCGCGGCTGGCACTGCCTGGGGCTGGCCAGCCAGTACCGCGACGGCAAGGCCCACCGCCTGGATGTCTTCGGCACCCGCCTGGTGGCCTTCCAGGGCGAGGATGGCCAGTTGCATGTGCTCGACGGCTATTGCCCGCACATGGGCGCCGATCTGAGCGAAGGCTGCGTGGAAGGCAACAGCCTGCGCTGCCCCTTCCATGAATGGCGCTGGGGTGCCGACGGCGTGTGCGACGACATTCCCTACGCCAAGCGCATCCCGCCACGGGCGAAGATCAAGTCCTGGCCGGTGCAGGAGCAGAACCACCTGTTGTTCGTCTGGAACGATCCCGAGGGCAATCCGCCCATCGCCGAGCAGGCCATTCCGCGCATCGACGCCTGCTACGACGCGGACTGGGCCGAGTGGGAAGTGGCCGAGCTGAAGATCGACACCAATTGCCGCGAGCTGGTGGACAACGTCTCCGACATGGCGCACTTCAAGAGCGTCCACGGCGCGCCCATCGACGAGTTCAGCAACCACTTCGAAGGGCACATGGCCACCCAGGTGATGCGCGGCCGCAGCGCGCGGCTGTCCGGCGACAGCGAGCTGCACACCGTCGCCACCTATTTCGGCCCGGCCTACCAGATCACCTGGATGACCGGCGCCATGGGTGGCCAGCCGATCGAGTCGATCCTGCTCAACTGCCACGTGCCCATCGACCAGCACAGCTTCACCCTGCGCTACGGCGTGCTGGTGAAGAAGCTGCCGGGCCTGTCCGCCGAGGACAACCGCGCCATGGCCCTGGCCTACGTCGAGCAGGCACGCGCTGCCTTCTACGAGGACGTGGCCATCTGGCACAGCAAGACCCGTGT
Organism: Pseudomonas sp. PDNC002; assembly: GCF_016919445.1. Taxonomy (NCBI): domain Bacteria; kingdom Pseudomonadati; phylum Pseudomonadota; class Gammaproteobacteria; order Pseudomonadales; family Pseudomonadaceae; genus Pseudomonas; species Pseudomonas sp. PDNC002. Next base: position 4,990,565 of record NZ_CP070356.1, read on the forward strand.
CGACAACCCGCTGCTGTGCGACGGCGACGGCCCGGTGTACCAGCTGCGCAAGTGGTACGAGCAGTTCTACACCAATATCGCCGAGCTGCCGGAGAGCCTATCCGAACGCAAGGAGTTCGTCGTACGGGCACGCCAGGCGGAACCGGCCTGAGCCACCTGTCCCCTGCCTTGCGGGACGGATTGCCTTTTGCGGAAAGCGCCGATTAATCTCCTCGGCGCTTTCCTACAACAACAATAAGAATGGTTCTACCGATGGCACAGTCGCTCGATCTCGACCAGTTCAGCGGGATGCTCGGCAATCTTTACCAGGGCCCCATGGAGCCCACGCCGTGGCAATCCTTCCTCAACCAGCTCAATCAGTTCCTCGAGGCCAAGTACGTCACCTTCATCCTGCGTCCGCCCAGCGACCAGAGCGAAGGGCTGATGGTCAACACCAACGGCAGCTCGGCCGAGGTCGTGGCCTCGTACAACCAGTACTATTTCAACCTCGACCCCTTCGTCGACCTGCCCAGCGGCCAGGTGGTGATCCTCGAGGAGTTCGTGTCCAAGGAGGAATGGCTGGCCTCGGAGTTCTACCGCAACTTCCTCGAGCCGGTCGGCGTGTTCCACATCCTCGGCGCGGACATCCGCACCAGCGATGGCGCGTTGTGCCGCATCCGGGTCAGCCGGGGCGTGGAGTCCCCCGGCTTCACCGAAAACGACAAGGCGCTGCTGGCGCATTTCATCCCGCACCTGGAGCGCTCGGTGGTGCTGCACACGCAGATCAACCGCATCGAGACCGAACGCAATCTCTACGCCGGCGCGATGGACCAGTTCGCCGTCGGCACCATCATCCTCGATGAGACCGGCAAGATCCTGCAGACCAACCAGGTGGCCGAGAATCTGCTGCGCGAGAAAGACGGCCTGAAGATCAGCGCCGACAGCCTGCAGGTCGGCACCCCGCGTGACTGCCAGGAGTTCCGCCGCCTGGTGAAGCAGGCGCTGCAGTCGCAGAAAGGTGCGCAACCCTCGGTGGTGGAGGCGATGCGCGTGCAGCGCCCGTCCGGTCGTGCGGACCTGGGCATCATCGTGCGCTCGGTGCCACTGAGCGAATGGAACGAGGGCAAGCACTGTCCTTCCGTGGTGATCTTCGTCAGCGATCCGGAACAGGAATCCCGCGCGCCGCAGGAAATCGTCAAGGCGCTGTTCGACCTGACCCCGGCCGAAGCGCAGCTGGCGATGCTGCTGGCCAACGGCCTGACCCTGGACGAGGCCTCGGAGGAACTGGGCATCAGCCGCAACACCGCGCGCGCCCACCTGCGCTCGACCTTCTCCAAGACCGGCGTGACCCGGCAGACCATGCTGGTACGCCTGATCCTGCGCAGCGTCGCCACGCTGGGCTAGTCCGCTCGGACGATTTGCCGGACGGCCCCGGCGACTAACGTGGGACAACCCAAGTTGGTCGACGAGGTCGCCAGCATGTCCCGACTCATTCCGCTGTTCGTGGCGCTGACCATCTGCAGCTGCCTGTTCACCGCCCACCTGATGCTGGAAATCCACGAGCGCTCGCAGCAGATGCGCCTGGCGGCACAGCGCTCGCTGCCGGCGCCGTGCGACCTGGGGAGCTGTTTGCGGGCGGTGCCGTGAACAGGGTTTCGCCCGGTGCGATCCGGGCGCGAACGGTCATACGCCGTACGGAGCTGTCTGCGGGTCGAGAACACGTAGGGCGTACAGCGCTCGGCGTTGTACGCCGCCCGGCCGACATCACGGATTTGTAACTCACGGCCGCTAACTTGCTCGCCCACATTCCGCACGCCGGCCCCTGGGCCGGAGCGGTTCCACCGGCGCTGCCAGAAGACGGACCATGACGGTAGACACGAGCACCTCCCGCAAGCAGTTCCTGATCCGTTCGGAAAACATGACCGCCGACGATTTCGGCGCTCTCTACACGCGCATGTTCGGCAACCTCTATTCGGGCATGCCACGCCCCGAACGCCCCATCGCCATCGGCGGCGTCTACGGCCGCCACGAGGGTGTCAGCTTCCGCCGCCTGAGCTTTCGCGGCGACCTGCTGACCGAGATGCCGGACCTCGACGACGAGATCACCTTCATCTTCCCCAGCGCCGGGCGCATCGTCTTCAACCAGTCCGGCGACAGCGTCGGCATGCCCGGCATCGGCCTGGCGATGGAGAAGGCAACGGTGCGCTCGGTGGGTTTCATCGACGGTCACGCGCACCACGGCCTGTCGGTGCGCCGCTCACTGTTCGCCCGCCGCCTGGCGACCTTGCTGGGCCGGCCGATCACCCACAAGGTGCGCTTCCAGCCACGGGTGGACCTGAGCAACGAGGCCTTCCAGGGCATCAAGGCGATCGTCGCCATGGCCACCGGCAACGAGTTCGACCTGCTGATCAATTCCAGCGCGCTGATGCCGGCGCGCCTGCAGGAAATGCTGGTGGATTCGGTGCTGGAAATCTGGCCGCACAACTACAGCGACGCGCTCAGGCGCCCTGCCCCGCAGATCGCGCCGCGCCATGTGAAGCTGGCCATGGACTACATCCAGGAGCATCCGGACGCGATGGTCAGCGGCAACGACCTGGCCGAGCTGACCAACGTCAGCCTGCGCGCCCTGCAGGAAGGCTTTCGCCGCTTCGTCGGCAGCTCCATCGTCGCCTACCAGCGCGAAGTGCGCCTGCAGCGCGCTTACGACGCGCTGCAGCAGGATGGCTCGCAATCGGTCAGCGAGATTTCCCTGGCCCTGGGTTTCAGCAACGTCGGACGCTTCTGCCAATACTTCCAGAGCGCCTACGGCATGAGCCCGGCGGATTTGCGCAGGAACCTGTCGACGCCTGCCTAGGGAAGCAACCGGCTCTGTTCGTGATGCTCGCCGGCAGGGCTCCAGTCAGCTCGGTTCGCGAGCAAGCTCGCTCCTGCAAAAACGCGACGGTGCTTCCCTGCAGGACCGCGGGGGACGCCCAGTCCTTGCTCGCGAACCCCACGGCACATAGCCCATCGCGGACGAAATCCGCTCCTGCGAGATGCCTCTGCGCCTGGGTCGGCCCTCACCCTAACCCTCTCCCAGGGGGAGAGGGGACCGTTCGGCGCAGGGTGAAATCATTGCGTCAGTCGGCTCGGACTACCCCCTCTCCCTCAGGGAGAGAGGGACCGGTCGGTGCAGGATGAAATCGTTGCGTCGGTCGGCTCGGACTACCCCCTCTCCCTCAGGGAGAGGGGGACCGTTCGGTGCAGGGTGAAATCGTTGCGTCAGTCGGCTCGGACTGCCCCCTCTTCCTCAGGGAGAGGGGGGCCGTTCGGTGCAGGGTGAAATCGTTGCATCAGTCGGCTCGGACTGCCCCCTCTTCCTCAGGGAGAGGGGGGCCGTTCGGTGTAGGGTGAAATCGTTCCGTCAGTCGGCTCGGACTGCCCCCCGCTCCCTCAGGGGGAGAGAGGACCGTTCGGTGCAGGATGAAATCGTTGCGTCAGTCGGCTCGGACTACCCCCTCTCCCTCAGGGAGAGGGGGACCGTTCGGTGCAGGATGAAATCGTTGCGTCAGTCGGCTCGAACTGCCCCCTCTCCCTCAGGGAGAGGGCTGGGGTGAGGGAGATGCACGGGTATGGATTTCCCAGCAGAAAACAGTTGCTCCCGCGCATCCCGCTGTTTCCACGCGCCCATGACTCGATCGTGCTACCAGGTTGCGTAGGCCGGATTACCCATAGCGAATGATCCGCCACTGCACGCTCCCCCCTGACAGAAAAACGGCCCGCCGCGTATTCCGCGACGGGCCGCCTGCTCATGGCAACGCCGATCAGAACTGGTAGCTGGCCTTCAGGCTGCCACTGGCGCCGTGGCTACCGCTGCCGCCCAGCGCGCCGACTTCGGCACCGACGCTGAACTCGCCCTGGCTGGCGGTGAGGCTGAACGCGCCGCTGAACTGGTCGCGGTTGTCGAAGGCAGCACGCTGGGAAACGTCGAAGCCCAGCAGGTGGCCTTCGCTGTCGACCTTGTAGTCACCCAGCGCATGGTCGTAGCCGACCTCCAGACCCGGCACCATCTGCCAGCCACTGCCCAGGGCCACCGGGGCGAACGAGGCCTTGAGGTTGGCGTAGGCGCTGCGGCGATTCTCGCTGATATCGTCGACATCCAGCGCCAGCTCGCTGCCCTTCTCCTGGAAGCCGTCCAGGTCCAGGTGGCTGTAGCGCAGGCCGATGCTCGGCTCCAGGGTCACGGTGGACACTGCCGTGCGGTAACCCAGCGCGACGCTGGCGCCGCTGAGGTTGCCGCTGGTGTCGCCCTTGGCTTTGCCCAGGCCGCCGCCGATGTCGCGCTTGCTGTCGTAGTCGACCCAGCCATAACTGAGGTCGGCGTCGACGAACAGGCCCTGCTCCAGGCCGTCGAGGGCGAAGCGCGCACCACCACGGATGAAGGTCAGGTCGGTGTCGACATCGCCGCCGGCACCACCGACGCTGCCTTTGCTGTAGCCGAAGCCGGCGTTGCCGCTGAGCTGCTCGGAGAAGCGCTGGGTGACGCCGACCATCAGGCCCTGGGTGTGTTCGTTGCTGCTTTCGGCATTGGAGGTAGCGGAATTGCCCTGGTAGCCGGCCAGCGCCGTGGTCCACAGGCGGGTCTGCCCGGCCTTCAGGTCGATGCCGCTGGCGTAGGGCGCGGCGGCGCGGTCGATCAGCGCATCCTGGCGCAGCAGGTAGCTGGCCGCGTCGGCGTGCACCTGGCCGCCGACGGTGGACTCGACGCCGCCGAGGGTGCCGGCATCGATCGCCGATTGCAGGTAGTAGTTGTACGCGGTGTAGGCGCCGGAAAGGCTGCTGTTCTGCAACTGGGTCAGCAGCTGCGCACCGGCGGCGGCGTTGCCCGAGAGGCCGAGGGTGCCCGGCAGGCTGTTGTAATAGACCATCTTGCCGCGCAGCACGTAGATGGTTTCCTGGGACAGGCCGAGGCCTTCCTTGAGGTAGTTGTCCATGCTGCCGTACTGGGCGGTGACTTCGTCCAGGCCTGCCTGCAAGTAGCTGGCCTGCACGCCGATCAGCGGCTCGTAGATGGCCGCCATGCTGGGCGGCATCATCGCCAGCGTCGCCTTGATCCGGGCGGCGGTGTAGTCGTTGGTCGCCAGGTAGTTGTCCATGATGGTCTGGCTGTCCGCCCCGGCGATGCTCAGCAGCACGGCGGCGGTCCAGCCGGTGCGGTCCTTGCCGGCGGTGCAGTGGAACAGCGCGGCGCCATCGGCGGCGGCCAGCTCGTTGAAGAGCACGGTGAACTGGCCACGCATGCCGGCGTCGCTGACGAAGGCGCGGTTGGTTTCCTCCATCATCGCCACGGCCTGGGCCGCACTGGTGAAGGAGATGTTGGTGATGTTGGCGCCCGAGGTGGTGCTGCCGATGATGTCGATGTTCTGATACACCGCCCCGGCCGGCAGGGTGTCCGGCGTGGCAGCCGCCTCGACGGGCGTGCGCAGGTCGTAGACGTTGCTGATGCCCAGGCTGTTCAGTACCGCCAGGTCGGTGCCCTTGGGGGTCAGTGCGTTGGAGCGATAGAACACGCCAGAGCGCATCACCCCATCATTGGCAGTGGTGTACGCAGTGGTGGTCCCGGCGATGTCGCGGAAGTTGTCGATGCCGGCCAGGTGCGGAGTGTCCAGGGTGTAGGTCTCGGCCGCGTTGGCGCAGGCGACGGACAAACTGAGCAGGGACAGGCCGAGGGTAGATGCGGAAAGCAGAGCACGATGGAACACGATGTAGCCTCTTTGAGCTTTGTTGGCGGGGCTACTATCGGCAGGGTTTTCGGCAGCGAATATGACAATTGCGCGAAGTCGGGAAATGCTGGCGCGATCTGTCCGTGAGGTGCGTTTTCTGTCCGTGATCGGCGCCGTTCGCTATTCCTCGGTGGGCCCGGAAGCCTCGCGATCACGCTCGTAACGCCGTGTCAGCGGGAACGCCGGCAACCAGGCTTCGCGCCGGCAGATCCATAGCTCGTAGGTGGGCTGGAACTGGTCCGGCGCATCCAGGGCGCCCAGGCTCACCTCGATTTCGCCGGGACTTCTACCGACCACCGATGAACCACAGCGCGGGCAGAAGCAGCGCCCGGCGTACTCACTGACCTCGCCCTCGATGCGCACGGCATCCTCGGGGAAGATCGCCGACGAATGGAACAGCGCGCCGTGGTGCTTGCGGCAATCCAGGCAATGGCAGATACCGACCCGGTTCGGGCGCCCCGAAGCCTGGATTCGCATATTGCCGCACAGGCAACCGCCAGTGACCGTGTCCATGCTGCACCTCCTCTGGAGACAGGGTTGACCCTGTCACCCTAGCAGCCAGGACTGCGCCGTTCAGTCCTCCAGACCAACGCACTCCAGCAGCGAAGCATGCCACTGCGGGTTGTCCAGCAGCACCGGCAGCAATCCGCTGTGGCCGGCGCCCGGCACCACCAGCAGCTCGCGTCGGCTGGCGCGGGTGGCGGCGGCATGCAGGCGCTCGGGGATTTCCAGGGGAATCACGCTGTCCTGCTCGCCGGCGATCACCAGCAGGCGGCCATGGAAGCGCGCGAGGATGTCCCAGGCGTCGCTGTCCACCCAGCTGCGCGGTCGGCGGATGATCGCCGAGAAGTCCGGCCCGAACGGCACCTCGTGCGCTTCGGGGGTGTAGATGCCGGGAACGATGAGGATCAGCGCCTGCACATCCAGCTCCTCGCTCAGCCGCAGCGCGTTGTAGGCGCCCATGCTGATGCCGGCCAGCGCGGTGGGACGCACCCCGGCGCGCTTCATCACCGCGCGCGCCTGGTGGCTGCGCCGTTGCAGCGAGGACTCGGGGAAGGCTCCGCCGGTCTGGCCGTGGCCGACGCAATCCAGCGCCGTCGACCCCACGCCCCGTCGCCACAGCGACTGGCGCAGGCCATCCCACACCGAACGGTTGCTGGCACCGCCGCCGTGGATGCCGAACAGGTGCAGCGGCGAGTCGCCACCCAGGGTATCGGCGTGGAGTTCGTGCCCTTCGAAAGGCACACGCAAAGCGACGGGGGACGACATGCAGCAGACCTGGCGGAATGGAGTTCGGGACGGGCTGCGAGCATAGCCGATCCAATGCGCCACGGACCGATTTGGCCGTTTCGCGATATTCGTCGTCCGGATCGCGTGAGACAGAAGCCCGCCGGCTCCCTAGGATAGGCCCAGCGAACCAGCCATCCATCCAAGATCCCGGCGCGCCCCGTGCGCCACGCCTTGCCTGTTGTCCCGGAGTCCCATGTCCACTGCCACCGTTTCGTCCCTGGCCACGCCGTCCGTGTCCAGCCAGGCCAGCCCGCTGGTCATGCGGGTGATCTGCGCCTGCGCCCTCGCCCACCTGATCAACGACCTGATCCAGGCCGTGCTGCCGTCGATCTACCCGGTGCTCAAGGCCAACTACGGCCTGAGCTTCACCCAGGTCGGCCTGATCACCCTGACCTTCCAGCTGACCGCCTCGCTGTTGCAGCCCTGGGTCGGCTACCACACCGACCGCCATCCCAAACCGTGGCTGGCGCCGCTGGGCAGCGTCTGCACGCTGATCGGCATCCTCATGCTGGCCTTCGTCGGTAGCTTCCCGGCGATCCTCCTCGCCTCGGCGCTGGTGGGCATCGGCTCCTCGACCTTCCACCCGGAGACCTCGCGCATCGCCCGCCTGGCCTCCGGCGGGCGCTTTGGCCTGGCGCAGTCCACCTTCCAGGTCGGCGGCAATGCCGGCAGCGCTTTCGGCCCGCTGCTGGCGGCGGCCATCATCATTCCGTACGGCCAGGGCAACGTGGCCTTCTTCGGCGTGTTCGCGGTGTTTCTCATCGGCGTGCTCTGGGGCCTGAGCCGCTGGTACCGCAACCACCTCAGCCTGTTCAAGCTCAAGGCGGGCGGCGTGGCCACCCACGGCCTGTCCAAGGGCCGGGTGACCGCCTCGCTGGTGGTGCTGGCGCTGCTGGTGTTCTCCAAGTATTTCTACATGGCCAGCTTCACCAGCTACTACACCTTCTACCTGATCGAGAAGTTCGACCTCTCGGTGGCCAGCTCACAGCTGCACCTGTTCCTGTTCCTCGGTGCGGTGGCGGCCGGCACCTTCTTCGGCGGCCCGGTGGGCGACAAGATCGGCCGCAAGGCGGTGATCTGGTTCTCCATCCTCGGCGTCACGCCCTTCACCCTGGCGCTGCCCTACGTCGACCTGTTCTGGACCAGCGTACTCAGCGTGGTGATCGGCTTCATCCTCGCCTCGGCCTTCTCCGCCATCGTGGTCTACGCCCAGGAACTGGTGCCGGGTAACGTCGGCATGATCGCCGGCGTGTTCTTCGGCCTGATGTTCGGCTTCGGCGGCATCGGCGCCGCGCTGCTCGGCCACCTGGCCGACATCCACGGCATCGAGTACGTCTACACGCTCTGCTCGTACCTGCCGCTGCTGGGTTGCCTGACCATCCTGCTGCCGTCCACGAAGAAGGCCTGAGTAACCCGCTGGCGCCTGGCGGATAGCCAGGCGCGCTCCCCAGCCCGGCGGCCGAAGTAACCAGCCTCCACAGCACGAAGACGCGCCAGCCCCGCGAACGGGCTGGCGCGCCCTGGCGGGAACACGCGAATCGCCTGCGCTATGCCCGCCCCACCCCGCCGGCAGCCTCTTCCAGCCACGCGAGAAACGCCGCGAAGCCGCTGGAACGTTTCACCCGCCTGGGGTAGACCAGCGTGTAGCGCGCGCCGGTGACGATGCTGCCCGGATGCAGGCGCAGCAGTTCCTGGTTGTCCAGCTCGGCTCGGGTGATCACCGCATCCACCAGCGCGACGCCCTGGCCGCACTTGGCGGCGACGATGGCCGACTCCAGGGTGTCAAAGGTCAGGTGGCCATTGCCGCCGCCGAGCGAACCGGGGTACAGCTCCTCCCAGCGGCGCCAGTCCAGGCGATCCAGGCTGCCGTCCACCAGCCGCGCGCAGCGCAGCGCATCTTCCGCCGTGGTGCCCGCCACCAGGCTTGGCGCGGCCACCGCGATCAGTTCCTCCTCCCACAGCACCAACGCCTCGAATCCGGGCCAGGTGGCGGTGCCGTAGGTGATCATCGCGTCGACCGCTTCGAAGGCGAAGTCGGGGAAGCGCTCGTAGGCGGTATCGACGCTGACCGTGACGTCCGGGTGCGCGTCGTAGAACGCAGTGAGTCGCGGAATCAGCCAGCGGGTCGCCATCGTCGGATGCGCGCGCAGGCTGACGCTGCGGCCGACGGTGGCGAGCATGTGCGAGGCATCCGAGAGCAGGCCGATGACCTGTTCGGCAACCGGAATCAGCGAGGCGCCTTCGGCGGTCAGCACGATCTTTCTGGTGTGGCGCTCGAACAGGCGGTTCTCCAGGCACTTTTCCAACTGCGCAACCTGGCGGCTCACGGCGCTCTGGCTCAGGTGCAACTGCTCGCCCGCCTTGCCGAAATTGCCGGTTTTGGCGACGGTCAGAAACGCCTGCAACAGCTCGATGGATGGCAGCTGACGGCTCATCGTTCTATGCATTCCTCACATGGGATAAATGCCGATACGTCACTTATCTTTCGACTGACCGCGGCTCATGCTTGGCCTGGACAACGACGCGCTTCCAGACGTCGGCTCAATCTAACGGGGCCTCTCATGAACAGTCCAGCAGCGGCATTCGGCAACCTCGCGACGCGCCTGCCACAGGAGGTCGACGTGGTGATCATCGGCGGCGGCCTGATGGGTTGCGCCTCTGCGTACTACCTCGGCAAGACCGGCGCCCGCGTGCTGCTGCTGGAAAAAAGCATCCTCGCCGGCCAGCAGTCCTCGCGGGCCTGGGGCTTCGTCCGCCAGCAATCGCGGGATGAGGCCGAAGTGCCGCTGATGCAGGCCAGCATCGGTATCTGGCGCGCGCTGGAGCAGGAGCTGCAGAGCGACCTGGGCTGGCGCAACGACGGCTGCCTGTTCGTCGCCGGCAACGAGGCCGAGCGCGACGGCTACGCGTCGTGGCTGCCGGTGGCGCGGGACTTCTCGGTAGATACCGTGATGCTCTCGCCGCGCGAAGTCGAAGCCCGGCTGCCGGGCTACGCCATGCCGCAGTTGGGCGGCCTGTTCACCGCCAGCGACGGCCAGGCCGAACCGACGCTGGTGGCCCGTGCCTTCGCCCGTCGCGCCCGCGAACTCGGCGTGCGCATCGTCGAACAGTGCGGTGCCCGTGGCATCGACGTCGCCGCCGGCCAGGTGGTGGGCGTCGAGACCGAACACGGCTACGTGAAGGCGAAAACGGTGGTGTGCGCCGCCGGCGTCACCACCTTCCGCCTGCTGAAACTGCTCGGTATCGAGCTGCCGCAGCAACTGGTCCGCGGCACCGTGGCGCGGACCACGCCGGGACCGGCGCTCAGCGGCATTTCCACCATCGCCAACGGCGTCGGCTTCCGCCAGCGGCTCGATGGCAGCTTCAACATCGCCGACGACGCCCACGTCGACGTCGACATGACCCTCGGCCACCTGCGCGCGCTGCACTGGTATGCGCCGTCGCTCTGGGCTCACCGCAAGTCGTTCCGCTTCAACCTCAACGGCGCCTGCCTGAACGACCTGCGCCAGCGCTTGCCCTGGTCGGAGCCGGCGCGGCTGGGGCCGGGCATTCACGAGCGCGCGCCACGGATCATGCCCAACGGCAAAAGCCTGCGCGCGGCGCTGCACGGCCTGAAGTCCGCCTTTCCCAACCAGGCCGCTACGCAGATCGCCGACCAGTGGGCCGGCGGCATCGACGTGCTACCGGACGGCATTCCGGTGATCGATGCGCAGACCTCGCCCCGCGGCCTCGCCGTCGCCACCGGTTTCTGCGGCCACGGGTTCGCCATGGGCCCCATCGTCGGCAAGACCCTGGCGGACTGGATCGACACCGGCAATCCGGGCCTGGACATGCGCCAACTGCGCCTGTCGCGCTTCGCCGAGGGCGACGTCAAGCCGCCCTCCTCGCTGTTCTAGTCGCTGCTCCGCGCAGGATCAGCAGCTCATCTCTCGCGCCCGCAACGCCAGGAGGGAATACGGTGACAGAGCATCCCAAGCAAGGCCCCTACTACGACCCCGCCTCGGTGGCCGGCAAGGCGCCGCCGATTCGCGACGAGACCGATATCCTCATCGTCGGCGCCGGACCGGCGGGGCTCGCCGCCGCGCTGGCCGCCGCCGGGCACGGCCTGCGCGTCACGCTGGTGGACGAGAACCCGGTGCCACTGGAAACGATGGGCGAGGAAGTCCCGCTGCATTTCGGCGGGCGCATGGGCGCCGCGGTCGCCAACCGCAACAGCGTCCTGCAGAGCCTGCTCGATGCTCGCCCGCAGATCGCCGATGCCCTGGAAGCTAGCGTCGATGTCAGGCTCGGCACGGCGGTCTGGGGGCTGTTTCCGCAGCAGCCGACCCGCGCGTGGATCGACGCCGCGGTGGCCGGCCTCGCCGACGAGGAGAACGCCTACCTGCTGCGCTTCCGCCAGGTGATCGTCGCCAGCGGCAGACGCGACATGGGCCTGGCCTTCGACGGCTGGCACCGCCCTGGCGTGATGGGCGCCAGCGCCGCCCACCGGCTGGCGACGGATTACGCGGCGCTGGACTGCACCCGCGCCGTGCTGGTCGGCAGCGATACGCAGGCCCTTGCCACGGCGCTGGCGCTGATCGACCTGGGCGTGTCCATCGCCGCCATCGTCGAGCAGGCCGACCAGGTCTGCGGTGATGCGGCCGTACTGGAGCGACTGGTCGAGCACGGCGTCGAGCTGCTGACCGCGCATGTGCTCCGTGAAGCGGCGGGCGATGCCTTCGGCGTCACCCACGTCACCGCTGTCGCGATCGATCGCGACGGACTGCCCATCGACGGCAGCGCGAAGACCCTCGACTGCGACACCGTGCTGCTCGGCGTCGCCGCCATCCCGGCCATCGAACTGCTCGACGCAGCGGGCTGCCAGGTCTCGTTCAAGGCCGAACGCGGCGGCCACGTAGCCGACTGCGATGTGGCACAACGCACCTCGCTACCCTGCATCCTGGTGGCGGGCGACTGCGCCGGTATCTGGGCGGCGAAAAGTCTCGACACGGAGATCGCCCGGCAGGAAGGACGCCTCGCCGCGCACAGCGCCCTGGCTGCGCTGGGCGTCGAGACCGGCGCGATCACGGCGCCGCCGCTGCCCGACCGGCCCGCACCGGACATCGCCGCCCAGCGCGCCGCCTGGGTGCGCGCCACGACACTCCACGCGCAGAACGCCCCTTATGTCTGCCAGTGCGAGGAAGTGACCGCCGGCGACATCCTCGGCACCCAGCCGCCGCGCTACCTCGGATGGTCGCCAGCGGACGCGGTGCTGTCCGGCGCGATGACCTCCCACGCCCCCAATCCGGACGTGACCAAGCGGCTCACGCGGGCCTGCATGGGTCCATGCCAGGGCCGCCGGTGCCGCGAGCAGGTGGCCGCGCTGATCGGCCTGGGCGTGAACGAGAGTGTCGCCGACATCGCCCTCGCCTCCTTCCGCCCGCCGGTCCGTCCGCTATCACTGCGGCAGATCGGCCAGGTCGAGGAAACGCCAGCGATGCGCCGCCACTGGGATGCCTGGTTCGACATGCCGTCACAGTGGACGCCGTTCTGGCTGTGCAGCGGGCAGCAGACCCTCGCCCGGCGCCCGCAGGACACTTCCCGGCAACCGCTGCCACACAAGGACTGAGACCATGGACAACGCCGCACAATCATCCCGGGGAGCCTCCGTCGTCATCGTCGGTGGCGGCGTGACGGGACTCAGCGCCGCCTGGTGGCTGGCGCGCGAGGGGGTCGACGTCCTGGTGCTGGAAGCGGGCCTGATCGGCTGGGGCGCCTCCGGTCGCAACGGCGGCGGCTGCTCTCACCATCACAGCCCGCTGTTCCTCGAAGAACAGCGCCTGTGGCCCATGCTGGACGAGCTGCTGGGCTACCCCACCGAATTCCGCCCGCACCGGATCAGCATCGACCTCGACGAACACCAGTTGTCCCTCGACCGCAAGGTGGTGGACGAGATCGCCCACTACGGCATGCGCGCAGACCGGCTCGACCCGCAGCAGGTCCGCGAGCTGGTGCCGTTCGCCGGAGACAACGTGCTGGCCGGCTACTACTACCACCTGGGCGGCCACGCCAACCCGCATCGCACCCTGCAGGCCTACGCCTGGGCACTGCAGAATCTCGGCGGGCGGATTCTCGAACACACCCCCGTCATCGGCTTCGAACGCCAGGGCGAGCGGGTCGTCGGCGTACGCACGCCACACGGCCTGATCGCCTGCGAGCAACTGGTGATCGCCGCCGGCCCGCACACCGGCGAACTGGCGGAGCAGCTCGGCGTGACTCTTCCGCTGGTCACCGCGCGGGCCGAAATGATCGTCACCGAGCCGCTGCCGCTGATGGCGGTGGGCGGCGTGGATGGCAATGGCCTGTACGGGCGGCAGACCCTGCGCGGCAACCTGGCCTACGGCGGCGGCCCGCACGAATGGGTCGACCTGGCCGACCTACCCGGCAATCGACCGCAGTCGACGCCGCTGCAGTGCAGCATCGCCCGGCGCCTCGCCGAACTGTTCCCCAAGGTCGCCCATGTGCGGATGATCCGCAGTTGGGCCGGCTTCATCGAAAACACCCCGGATGGCCGCCCGGTCATCGACCGTCCCGCGACACTGGAGAATGTCACCGTGGCCACGATGTCCGGTGTCGGCTTCGGACTCTCGCCGGCCAGCGGCCACGCCATTCGCGACCTGGTGGTCGACGGGCGCTGCAGCTTTGCCGACCTCTCCAGCTTTTCGCTCTCGCGCTTCGCCGCCCTGGAATCGGACTGGCAGGCGATCCAGGGCTGGTTGCCACTACCCGTTCACGTCGCAGAAAGGCCACGTTGAGTCACGCACAACAACAAGACCTCTCACCTAGTCGCCATCGTCCTGAAAGAGGGAACCGCCATGAACCGAACCTTCCGCCAGCTGGCCTTGCTCGCCGCCATGGGCATGACCTTGTGTTCCTTCACGGCGCCCGCCAGCGCAGCGGCGGAAACGCTGAGCTTCGGCGTCGCCGCGGAGCCGTACCCGCCGTTCCTGGTCAAGACACCGTCCGGCGAATTCACCGGCTTCGAGCCCGACCTCATCCGCGCCCTCTGCGAGCAGATGAAGGCGCAGTGCGAGATCAAGGAAGTGGCCTGGGACGGCATCATCCCCGCGCTGCTGGCGAAGAAGTTCGACGTCATCTTCAACTCGCTGGGCATCAGTCCGGAACGGCAGAAGGTCGTGGCCTTCTCGCGGCCGTACTACGAAACCACCGGCATCTTCGTCGCCGCCAAGGACTCCCAGCCGGTGCTGACACCCGACGGGCTTGCCGGCAAGTCCATCGGCGTACAGGGTTCCACCACCAACGCCGAATTCATCCGCGCCGCCTACGGCAACACGTCGGACGTGCGCCTCTACACCACCCAGGATGACTGCAACGCCGACCTGATCGCCGGACGCATCGATGTGATGTTCCTCGACAAGCTCGGCGACGTGGATTTCCTCAAGTCGGCGGACGGGGCGACGTTCGAGGAAAAAGGCACCGGCAGCGTACGGATGGACCCGCTCAAGTACGGCCTGGGCGTCGGCGCGGGGCTGCGCAAGGACGACACCGCGCTCAAGGCGCGCATCGACCAGGCGCTCGCGCAGTTGTACGCCTCGGGCAAGTACACGCAGATTTCCAAGCAGTATTTTTCGATCGACCTGTGGCCGCAGCAGTGAGGCGCGGGCTGGAACCCGCCCGTAGCGGCAAACGGGGCACACCGGATCACACCGTCACGACGATCTTGCCCACCTGCTGGTTGGCTTCGAGGAAGCGGTGTGCCTCCTGAATCTGCTCCAGCGGGAAGGTCCGCGCGATGATCGGGCTCAGCGCGCCGGACTCCAGCCCCTTGACGATGAACGCCTTGGCGCGCTCCAGCGCCGCCGGATCGGCGACGATTTCGGCGTAGAGGTAGCCCTTGAGCGTCAGGCTCCTGCCCAGCACGGTGAACAGCGGGAACGGCGTCGGCTCCGGGCTCAGCGCGCCGTATTCGAGGAGGATGCCGCCACGCGCCATGGCCTGGGTGAGCACCTCGAAACCGGGGCCGCCGATGGGGTCGAACACCACGCGGGCGCCCTGCCCGCCAGTCAGCGCCATCACGTTCTCGACGATGTCCTCATCGTCGCTGACGATCACGTGATTGGCGCCTGCATCCAGCAACGCCTGCTTCTTCGCCTGGATGCGGGTCACGGCGATGGAGGTGGCACCGACCATGCGGGCGATCTGGAAGGCGGCAAGTCCGACGCTGCTGGAAGCGGCGGTGACCAGCACGAACTCGCCCTTCGAGAGCTTCGCCTGCTCCACCAGCGCGCCCCAGGCGGTGACGTACTGCATCCAGGTGGCGGCCGCCTGCTCGAAGCTGAGGTTCTGCGGGTGCTTCACCGCCAGGTACGCCGGCACGTTGGCCACTTCGCCGTAGGTGCCCCAGCGGGCGATATCCAGCGGCGGGATCAGGCTCACCGCATCGCCCACCTCGACATTCTTCACGGTGCTGCCCACCGCGCTCACCACGCCGGCAGCCTCGTAGCCCAGGCGGCTGGGGAACTCGGCTTCCTGCAGGTAGGCGTGGCTACGGAACATTACCTCGGCGCGGTTCAGGCCGAAGGCCTTGACCGCGATCTGCACCTCGTCCGCCGCCGGGGCGGGTACGTCCACCGCCTCCAGCTTCAGGACGCTGGCGTCACCGTATTCGTGGATTCTGACAATGCGGGCCATGACAACCTCTCTTGAGCGGGCCGAGGCGAAGGCGCCGGCCGGAATGGGAGTGTAGGAAATTCCTGCCGTGCCGCCCGACCGTTCGGACCGGGCACGTCATCCGGCTGGCCAAGGGCGAGCGAAAAGCCGCAGACTGCTCGTCCGAACACAGGACCTCGACATGGATCGCCTGCCCACCCTGCGTACCGAGCGCTTGCTGCTCACGCCCCTGCAACTGGCGGATGCCGACGCCATCCAGCGCCTGTTCCCGCACTGGGAAGTGGTGCGTTATCTGGATAGCCGCGTGCCCTGGCCCTACCCCGATGACGGTGCGTTGACCTACGTGCGCGACCTGGCGCTGCCGGCGATGGCGCGCGGCGAGGAGTGGCACTGGATGATCCGCCTGGCCAGCGAGCCCGGCGGCGCCATCGGCAGCATTTCCCTCTTCGACCAACCCGGCAATCACCGGGGGTTCTGGCTCGCGCCGAGGTGGCAAGGCCGGGGTTACATGACCGAGGCCTGCGAAGCGATCAATCGCTACTGGTTCCTGACCCTGGAGCGGCCGCTCATGCAGGTGCCAAAGGCCATCGTCAACCAGGGCTCGCGGCGCATTTCCGAGCGCGAAGGCATGCGCTGCATCGACAGCAGCGAAGGCCATTTCGTCAGTGGCGTGCTGCCACGGGAAACCTGGGAGCTGACCCGCGAAGAATGGCTGGCACGCCAGCCATGACCCCGCGTGAACAGCCCTGGCAAGGCGAGCTGTGGCTGGGCGCGGACTTCTGCCTGGTTGCCGGCACCACCGGCCATGCACGCCCGCACGCGCACTACGCGCATCAGTTGCTGATGGCTCGCGCAGACGACGTGCAGGCGCTGGTGGACGAGCAACCGCAACGAGGGCCGCTGCTGGTGATTCCGTCGAACCGGCGCCATGCCATTCAGGCCAGCGAGCAGCCCGTCATCACCCTCTTCGCCGAACCGCTGGCTTTCGAGTTGGCCGACCTGGAGCGCGTCTGCCAAGCAACCGGGCCGGACCTGCCAGCGCTCGCCGCGCAACTGCAAGCCCTGCCTCGCCGTGCACTCGATCCGCGCCTGGACAAAGCCCTGCAACGCATCCGCGCCCTGGACGACGGCGCCCTCCCAGCCCAGGAACTGGCCGACGAAGCCGCGCTGTCGTTGAGCCAGCTGGAGCGGCTGTTCAGCGGCACGCTGGGGCTGTCGGTGCGTCGGCTGGTGCTCTGGCAGCGACTGCGCCAGGCGCTGCGCCACGCCATGGCCGGCAGCAGTCTGACCGAGGCGGCCATCGCCGCCGGCTTCGCCGATTCCGCGCACTTTTCCCGCAGCGTGCGCAACCAGTTCGGCATCCGCGCCGACCTGACGCTGCGCCAACTGAAGCTGCGCTTACTCGACTAGCGCGCGGCGCAGCTCAGGCGGCAAGACGGCGGGTGGATGCGCCGTGTCGTGCTGGCGGAACGGCTCGCGCAGTTGATCAAGATAGGCCACGGGGTAGTCCGGCCGGTCACCGATTCCCAGGTCATCCTCCGCCAGTTCATAGTCCGGCAGGTACAGCGCGGTGCCCAGCAGACGATCCCAGAAACTGAAGAACAGCGCGAAGTTCACATCGCCCGCCGTACCGTACTTCAGGTGATGCAGACGGTGCAGCGGCGCCCAGGCAAACACATGGCGCAGCACACCGATACGCATGTCGACATTGCTGTGCTGCAACAGCAACTGAATGGCGATGGCGAAGGCCAGCAACGCCGCAACCTCCACGGGAACACCGAGCAACAGCAGTGGCAGCGTTCCGCCCAGCGCTTCAAGCGTCTGGTGCAGCGGGTGCTTCATCAGGCCGTTGAAGCCGTACATGCGCGTCACGCTGTGGTGCACCGCGTGCAGGCGCCAGAGCAGCGCGGAACGGTGGCTGGCGTAGTGCACGAGGGTGACACCCAGGTCGGCGATCAACAGCGCCGCCAGCAGTTGCAACGCCAGTGGCCAGTCCACCGGCCACAGGGCGAAATGCGGCATCCACAAAGCCATCAATGGAATGGCGGCGATACCCAAGGCATTCAGCGTCTCGTTGGCCAGCGCGTGGGCCAGGTCGCGGGCGCCATCGCCGTGACTCTCGTTCCAGCCCGCTCGATACGGCCAGAACCGCTCGGCAAGAAAGGCCAGCAGGATCGTCAGCGGCAACAGCGCCGGCAGGCAGAGCAGCGATACGCCCTCACCGACCAGATACAGGGCCAGGCCGATGAAGCCGAAGAAGAACGCGGGGGCGTAGAGGTAGCGCATGGGGCAGCTCCAGTGCAGTGGGAGTCGCCAGTGTTCCCGTAGCACCTTCGGCTGCGCTTGAACAATCCGCGCATTCAGCCTCGAACTGGCTGCCGGATTGCTGCGCGCCCCAAACCGACATCACCGACTCCTGGCAATCACGGCCGTCATGTACTGGTTCAGATCGCGCAGATCATCGATGGTCCAGGCGTGCGGCGGAATCTTCACGCCGTTCTCGCGCAATGTCTGGGGGATCAGGTTTCCATTGGGACGAAGCACCACCGAAGACACGATGACACCCGGATATTCACTCAGGCGCTTCCTGAACGCGGGCGTTGTGAGATCGGGCGTAGGGGGATTGCTCTTGTTGGCCAGCGGCCCCGTCGCCTTGATATCCGCTCCGTGGCAAACGGCGCATCGCTGCGAGTAGAGACGCTTGCCGTTGAGGTTCTCCGCAAAGGTTGACGACATCTGAGCCAGCGCCAGAATTCCTGACAAACCTATGAACAATACCTTCACTTTCTTGCGTCCTTGCAAAGCCAATCAACCTGAATCGAGAGCGCTTCCGCTCAACGCCGCCAGGCACACCCCAGCGCACTGAGCGCCAGTATCAGCGCCGCCCCCGCGTAGGCCCAGATCGCCGGAACCTGCGGCAGCAGCACGCCGGCCAGGATCGGCCCGAGCCCGGCGCCGATATCGCGCCAGACCGCATTGCCGGCCAGCGCCTGGATGCGCGCCTGCGGATTGCGGCTGGCCACCAGCGTCACCACCAGCGGCAGTTGCAGCGCGCGCAGCACCAGCACGAAGAAGGCGCCGACGAACAGCCAGTAGCTGCCGAACATCAGCAGCGCCAGCGAGGTGGCCAGCGACAGGATCACCAGCATGCGCAGCGCGCCGAAGCGATCCGCCAGCCGCCCGCCGAAGGGGCTGAAGAGCATCTCGCTGAGATAACGCACCGCCATCAGGATGCCCGCCACTAGCACGCCGGTGCCGCCCAGGTGGGTCTGCGCGTAGAGCGACAGGCCGAAGATGAACAGGCCGTCCAGGGTCACGCCTTCGATGAAGGACCAGGTGGCGATGCTGTCCGGCAGGCGCAGGCGGCGACCACTGCTGACGGGAATCTCGTGCCCCTTGGCCGGCAGCGCGCGGGCACGCCAGAGGCCGCACAGGGCTGCCACGCAGAGCACGAAGAACACGCTGCGCGGCCCGAAGGCCTGGGCCATCACCGCCCCCAGCGGCAGGGCCAGCATCGGCCCGATGGACAAGGTCGCTCGCGAACGCCCGGCGCGCCGTGCGGCGCCTTGCGCCTCGGCCGTGGCGAGGGTCTGGGTACTGAGGTTGAAGGTGGCGAAACACAGGCCCCAGACCAGGCGAAACACCAGCAGTACGGCAAACCCGGAGAGCGTCGCCGAGGCCAGCGCGCAGAACGCCGTGGCGAGCGCCGCGAGGCTGCAAGCCGCACGGTCACCATGGCGAGCGTAGAAACGCACCACCCAGCCGTAACCGACGATGCGCACCAGGCGGTTGGCCGCCAGCAGGATGCCCGCTTCCACCAGCGTCACGCCGAAGTCCGCCGCGTACATCGGCAGCAGCAGGTAGAGCAGCACGTCAGCGGGCAGGCACAGGCCGAGCACCTGGGCGGAGTGGCGCGAATCTCGATCGGCGCGGCGCAGCGGCGCCTGCTCGGCAGCGGACGACATGACAGTCTCGTGACGGCGACGGGGCCCGCAGGATAACCCGGCCCCCGGCCCGCAAGACAAGCCTTACGCCCGCCCCGGCGGCTGTGCTATCGCGCGAGTGTGCGCAGGAAGGAAGCGATCACCTGGCTGCTGCGGCGCTCGGCCAGGTAGTACAGGTAGGTCTCGGTGTACACCGGGTCGCCGGCGATGCGGATGGCCTTCAGGCGCGGATCGGCGATGTACTCCGCCTCGGACACCACGCCGATGCCAATGCCCCGGATCACTGCCTCGCGCAGCGCCTCGCGGCTGCCAATCTCCATGGCGATGCGCGGTGTGACATCCGCCGCTTCCAGCACCCGCTCCAGGGCGACGCGGGTGGTCGAGCCCTGCTCTCGGCGCAGCAGCGGCTGGCCCTGGAGCGCCTGCACCGGCACCTCGTCGTGGCGGGCAAAGGGGTGTTCGGCGTGGGCGAAGAGGATCACCGGGTGCCGCGCATACAGCTCGGCGACGAAGGCCGGATCGTCATGCAGCCCGGCCAGCACGCCGACATCGGTCACGTAGTTCTCCAGGTCCGCGAGGACCGATGCCGAGTTGCCGATACGGATCGATACGTCGATCTGCGGATAGTCGCGACGATAGCGGTCGACCATCTCGATCACATGGAACGGCCCCACCGCGCCGACCTTCAGCTGGCCGCGATTGAGCTGGCCGGAATCGCGCAGCAGGTTGGTCGCCTCGGATTCGAGCATCGACATCTGCTGGGCAATGGGCAGCAACGCGCGGCCCACGGCGGTCAGCTCGATGCGCCGGCCACGGCGGTGGAACAGCTCGACGTTGAACTCCCGCTCCAGGCCCTGGATCTGCGTGGTCGCCGTCGGCTGGCTGAGACCGATGGCCCGTGCGCCGGCGCTGAAGCTGGCGTGGCGGGCGACGGCGAGAAAGGTTCGCAAGCGGGCGGTGGACATCCATAGCTCCTATCAATGGTTTTCCGTGCAAACCCATATTGATTTGATGGCGTGACTGTCACATGACAGCCCTAGCTTTGGCGCTACCGAACACAACCTCCGGGTAACGCCATGACTTCGCTGACCAGACTGTTCCGCTTCGCCGTGCTGCCGCTCGCCTTCGCCTCCGCCCTGCTCTCGACAGCCCAGGCGCAGGATGCACTCACCGTCGGCCTGATCCCCTCCGAGGATTCCCAGGCCATGATCAAGAGCAGCCAGCTGGTGCTCGACCAGTTGCAGGAACGCCTGGGCATGCCGGTGAAGCCCTTCGTGGCCACCGACTACAACGGCGTGATCGAAGCCCTGCGCGCCGGCAAGCTGGACGTCGCCTACCTCGGGCCGTTCTCCTACGTGCTCGCGAACAAGGTGGCCGGCGCCGACGCCTTCGCCGTGGCGGTGACCAAGAAGACCGGCAGCAGCGCCTATCACAGCCTGATCATCGCCCGTAAGGACAGCGGCATCCGCAGCCTGGACGACCTCAAGGGCCACACCTTCGCCTTCGTCGACCCCAGCTCGGCCTCCGGCCACCTGTTCCCCAAGGCCGGCCTGGAGCAATCCGGGCATGACCCGAAGGCGCTGTTCTCGCGGGTGATCTTCTCCGGCTCCCACGACGCCAGCATCCTCGCCGTGGAGAACCGCAAGGTGGATGCCGCCGCCGTGGCCGACCGCATCCTCGCCGGCGCGATCAGCGCCGGCCAAGTGCAGCAGGATGACTTCCAGGTCGTCTGGAAATCCGACGACATCCCCGAGTCACCGATGGTCTGGCGCAAGAACCTCGACCCGGAACTGCAGAAGAAGCTGGTCGCCGCGTTCGCCTCGATCAAGGACGTACCGTGGGGCGACCAGGGCATGCTCAATGGCTTCCAGCCCACCAACGACGCCGCCTACAACGTCGTGCGCGACACCGCCAAGGTGCTCGACCTCGACCTGCGGAGCCTCAAATGATCCGCGTTGCCCAACTGACCAAGGGCTACGGCGACAACCCGGTGCTGCGCGGGATCGACCTGCGCATCGAGGCCGGCGAGTTCGTGGTGATCCTCGGTCAGTCCGGCGCCGGCAAGTCCACCCTGCTGCGCTGCATGAACCGCCTGGCGCAGGCCGACAGCGGCACGCTGCAGGTCGCCGGGGTCGATGCGCTGCTGCCCCGCGACCAGCGCGAACTGCGTCGCCGGGTGGCGATGATCTTCCAGCACCACAACGTGGTGCCGCGCCTGTCGGTGCTGAAGAACGTGCTCACCGGACGCCTGGGCTGCGTCGGCACCCTCGCCTCGGTGCTGCAACTGTTCAGCCGCGAAGACATCGCCCTGGCCCGCGAATGCCTGCGCCGGGTGGAGCTGGAACACAAGGCCGATGCGCGCACCGATTCGCTGTCCGGCGGGCAGATGCAGCGCGTCGGCATTGCCCGCGCGCTGGCCCAGCGGCCGCAGGTGATCCTCGCCGACGAACCGGTGGCGAGCCTCGACCCGAAGACCGCGCAACTGGTCATGCACTACCTGCGCGAAGCCACCCGCACCCTGGGCATCACCGTGGTGTGCAACCTGCACCAGGTGGACCTGGCGCGCGAGTTCGGCGACCGCATCGTCGGCCTGGCCAACGGCCGGGTGGTCTTCGACGGCAACGCCGGGGAACTGGATGATTCGGCCCTGCAGCGGATCTACCAGCAACGCCCGAGCAGCGAGGCGACCGCCTACCAGACGGCGGCTCGTGCGGTGTACACCAGCAGCACAGGAGCCGGCGCATGAACCTGCGAAGCCATCAGTGGATGGTCGAGACGCCACAGAGCAAGCGCGGTTGGCTGACCACCGGCGCTGCCGTGCTGGCGGTGATCTACCTGCTGCACTGGAGCGCCGAGGGCGCGCAACTGAGCTGGAGCGAACTGGCCAGCGGCCTGCCGCAGATCGGTGACTTCCTCAGCCGCTCGCTGCCGCCGGACCTGAGCATCCTCCCCAGCCTCTGGCGCCCGGCGCTGGAAACCTTGCAGATCGCCCTCTGGGGCACGCTGCTGGGCATCGTCCTGGCGGTGCCGCTGGGGTTCCTCGCCGCGCGCAACCTGCACGGCAACCGCTGGCTGTACCTGGGCACGCGGCAATTGCTCAACGTCATCCGCAGCATCAACGAACTGATCCTCGCCCTGGTGTTCGTCTCGGCAGTCGGCCTCGGCCCCTTCCCCGGCGTGCTGGCCCTGGCGCTGCACGGCGTGGGCATGCTCGGCAAGTTCTTCGCCGAAAGCATCGAGGAGATCGACCAGGGCCCCATCGAGGCCTTGCAAGCCACCGGCGCGCGGCCGTTGCAGGTGATTGCCTTCGGCGTGCTGCCGCAGGTGATCACCGCCTGGATCGCCGTGGTGCTCTACCGCTTCGAGGTCAACCTGCGCTCAGCCACCGTGCTCGGTATGGTCGGCGCCGGCGGCCTGGGCTTCGAGCTGGTGAGCAGCCTGAAGCTGTTCAAGTACCAGGAGACCGCCACCTGCATCCTCGTCATCACCGTCATGGTGGTGCTCGCCGACCTGCTCTCCAACCGCCTGCGCCACGCCATCCAGGGCACCGGCCGGCACTGATCCACCCTCCCTCTTCAATCCTGCCGCGTGCGCCTTCCGGGCGCGCGCCGGGCAGGCTCATGCCTGGAGTTTTGCCAAATGTCCGCACCCGCCGTTATCGGTCAGGCCGATGCCCACCTGCGATCAATCGATTGGAACGAAAACGACGAGGCCCCGAGCATGGCCGCACGTTCAAACAACAACAAGGAACTGCCCATGCCTGCCCGATTCCACAATCCGGTCGCCACCGTTTTCGGCGGCGGCAGCCTGGACCGCATCGCCGAGCTGTGCGACGGCAAGGTCGCCCTGGTGACCTTCCCCGAAGCCGCGCAACTGGGGCTGATCGAGCGCGTCCGCCACCTGCTGGGCGAACGCCTCACCTACGTCATCGACGACGTGCAGCCCAATCCCGACGTGGCCTGGTTGCGCAACGTGCACGAGCGTTTCTGGCGTGAAGCGAACGACTGCACCACGGTATTCGCCCTCGGCGGCGGCAGCGCCATCGACACCGCCAAGGCACTGGTCGTCGGCACCGAGTCCGGGCGTTTCGACGAACTGCTCGACCTGCTGGCCGCCGGCAAGCCCTTCGTCCCGGCACGGCCCAAGACACTGGTCGCCGCACCGACCACCGCCGGTACCGGCAGCGAAGTGACGCCCTGGGCAACCATCTGGGACGCGCAGCAACAGAAGAAGTACTCCCTGCACCTGGATTGCACCTGGCCGCAGGTGGCGCTGATCGACCCGGACCTGATGCTCAGCGTGCCCGCCGGGGTCACCGTGTCCACCGGGTTGGATGCGTTGTCCCACGCTCTGGAATCGATCTGGAACCACAACGCCAACCCGATCTCCGACACCTTCGCCATCTCTGCCATCGAGGACATCCTCGACTGCCTGCCGCGCCTGCAACAGGACCTCGGCAACCGTGAACTGCGCTCGCGCATGGCGCTGGCCGCGCTGAAGGCCGGCATGGCCTTCTCCAACACCAAGACCGCGCTGGCCCACTCCATCTCCTACGAGATGACCCTGCGCCACGGCCTGCCCCATGGCATCGCCTGCTCGTTCACCCTGCCGCTGGTGCTGGGCCTGGCCTGGGGCCGCGACACCGACCGCGACCGCGTGCTGCAACGCGTCTTCGGCAGCGACCTGAAGGGCGCCCAGCAGCGCCTGCGTGAATTCCTCCATCGCCTCGGGGTCAAGACCGAGTTCGGCGATTACGGCGTGACCTCCGCCGAGGCCGAAGCGATGATCGACTTCGCCATGCAGGGCGCCCGCGGCCGCAACTTCATCGGCTCGCAAGCCGCCTGAGGTCGTCCTTTACCGGGCGGCCCTGGCTGCCGCCTTTTCCTGTTGCACCGAAAACCTATTGCACCGAAGAAGAGTGCCGACACGCCGAGCCTTGCGCCGGCGCGAGCGAACAAGAAGGAAAACCGCCATGAACCGTGCACAAACCCTGCCTGGCCTTGAGTCATCCGTGTCGCCCTTCCGCGTGGCGCAGTGGCGCATGCTGCTCGCCGCGATGTTCTGCTACCTGTTCTTCTATACCGGCCGCCAGACGTTCGGATTTGCCATCCCCGGTATCCAGGCCGAGTTCGGCCTGAGCAAGGAAACCCTCGGCTGGGCCTCCAGCGCCATGCTCTGGATGTACGCCATCGGCCAGGCCATCAACGGCAACCTCGCCGACAAGTTCGGCGGCCGGCGCATCATGAGCCTGGGCGCGGTGCTGTCCTGCGGCGCCAACTGGGTCACCAGTTTCGCCGGCGGCTTCGGCAGCCTGATCCTGCCGTGGGGCATCAACGGCTACTTCCAGGCGCTGGGCTGGGCGCCGGGCAGCCGCCTGCTGTCGAATTGGTGGAGCGCCGCCGAGCGCGGCAAGGTCTACGGCTTCTACGTGTTCGCCGCCGGCTGCGCCTCGGTGCTGTCGTACGTCACCTCGGTGGTGGTGATCGACGTGTTGCACCTGGAGTGGCGCTGGATCTTCCGCCTGCCGGTCCTGCTGATGCTCGCCGGCGGCATCGTGTTCTACCTGGTGGCGCGGGAACGCCCGCAGGACATGGGCTTCGAGCCGCTGGCCGACACCGGCGTGGCGAATGCCGAGGACCGCTCCAGCGAAGTGGCCCACGGTGAAGAGGAAAGCTCGACCCAGCGCTACCTGGCGGTGCTGAAGAACCCGCGCCTGCTGGTCGCCGCGCTGTCCCTGGGCTTCCAGAACGCCGCGCGCTACGGGCTGATCGTCTGGGTGCCGGTGCACTTCCTCGGCGCCGACTGGCAGAAGGGCCAGAGCTTCATCGACCCGAAGTGGATCACCATCGCCCTGCCGGTCGGCATGGCCGTCGGCGCGCTGAGCAACGGCTGGGTGTCCGACCGCCTGTTCGGCAGCAAGCGCTACCGCGCGATCATGCTCTACATGGTGCTCGGCGCGCTCACCAGCCTGTGGATGTGGAGCCTGCCGGCGCACAGCGGCGTCGGCCTGCTCGCGCTGTTCCTCTGCGGCTTCTTCGTCTACGGCCCGGCGTCGAGCTTCTGGGCGCTCTGCCCGGACCTGGTCGGCGCCCGCCGCGCCGGTACCGCCACCGGGATCATGAACTTCTCTTCCTATCTCTTCGCGGGTCTGGCCGAACCCCTGATCGGTCGCATGCTGGACACGACGGGCAATACTTCACTGATCTTCATCGTGGTCACCACGGCCTGCGTGTGCAGCGCGGTGGTCGCCCTGTTCGTCCGGCGCTGAGGGCACGGCCATGTGCCAGGCCTTCCTCACAGAGAGACCTCATGTACCAGTACCACAAGTGGTTGCGCTCCTTTCACGCCGTGGCCCGCACCGGCAGCTTCACCCAGGCCGCGGCGCTGCTCAGCGTCGGCCAGCCGACCATCAGCGAGCAGGTCAGCGGCCTGGAGAGGCGCTTTTCGGTGGAGCTGTTCCATCGGCGCGGCCGCTTCATCGAGCTGAGCCCGGCCGGCGAGCAGCTCTACGCGATCACCCAGGGCCTGTTCGGCCAGGAGGACGAAGCCTTGCAACTGCTGCAGAGCTTCCAGCAGCGCAAGCAGGGCATGCTGCGCCTCGGCGCGGTGTCGCCGCCGATCGCCATGAGCCTGACCTACGCACTGATGCAGCGTTACCCGCACATCGAGCTGGAGACCTCCTTCACCAGCGAGGCCGGCACCCTGGAGCGGCTGTACAACTTCGACATCGACGTGGCGATCCTCGCCCTCTCGGAGTTCGACCAGCGCCTGAGCACGCAGCTCTACCGCACCTGCCCGATCCTCGCGGTGGTGCGCGACGATCATCCCTGGGCGCAACAGGAATCGGTCAGCGTGCAGGAGATCGCCAGCCAGCGCGTGGTGTTGCGCGAGCCGGCCTCGCGCACCCGCCAACAGGTGGAGGAAGGCTGCCGGCAACATGGCGTGGAACTGGACTGCGCGATGCAGCTGAACAGCCGCGAGGCCATCGTCCATGCGGTGGTGCACGGCATCGGCGTGGGCTTCGTCTCGGCGGTGGAATACGCCGACCGGCCCGGCACGCGCTCCATCGCCTTCGCCGAGGACCCGTTCCACATCGATTACTACCTGTGCTGCCTGGGCATCCGCCGCAAGCGGCCGATCATCGCCGAGCTGTTCGACTCCACGGCCTGACTTTCAACCCGAACACCCCGTGATACCGCGAGCCTGCCATGACGCCGGGCGGAGCTCGCTCACCCAGCTTTTCCCTCAAATCAGAACCCCTCAAGGAGCATCGCCATGCATTACCAGCAACCCCAGCAACTGCAAGCCGCCATCCTCGACTGGGCCGGCACCGTGGTCGACTTCGGCTCCTTCGCGCCGACTCAGATCTTCGTCGAAGCCTTCGCCGAGTTCGGCGTGCAGGTCAGCCTGGAAGAAGCCCGCGGCCCCATGGGCATGGGCAAGTGGGACCACATCCGCACCCTGTGCGACATCCCCGCCATCGGCGAGCGCTACCGCGCGGCCTTCGGCCATCTGCCCACTGACGATGACGTCACCGCCATCTACGAGCGCTTCATGCCGTTGCAGATTGAGAAGATCGCCGAGCACTCGGCGCTGATTCCCGGCGCCCTGGAGGCCATATCCACGTTGCGCAAGGGCGGCCTGAAGATCGGCTCCTGCTCCGGCTATCCGGCGGTGGTGATGGAAAAAGTGGTTGCCCTGGCGAAGACCAACGGCTATGTCGCCGACCACGTCGTTGCGACCGACGAAGTGCCCAACGGTCGCCCGCATCCGGCGCAGGCGCTGGCCAACGTGATTGCCCTGGGCATCAACGATGTGGCGGCCTGCGTGAAGGTCGACGACACCTGGCCGGGCATCCTCGAAGGGCGCAGCGCCGGCATGTGGACCGTGGCGCTGACCTGTTCGGGCAACGCCCTGGGCCTGACCTATGCGCAGTACAAGGCGCTGCCGGCGGAAAAACTGGACCAGGAGCGCCGTCGCATCGGGCAGATGTTCGAAGGTTCACGGCCGCACTATCTGATCGACACCATCGCCGAATTGCCGGCGGTGATTGCCGATATCAATGCGCGCCTGGCGCGGGGGGAAATGCCGCAAAGCAGCTGACCTCCAGCGTGAATGAAAAAGGCCCGCTCGATGCGGGCCTTTTTCATTGGCATCCCCGTACTGCATGAATCAGGACTACGCCCGTAGGAGCGGATCTTATCCGCGAATCCCGCCAAGCCCCCCGAAATTTCGCGGACAAGGTCCGCTCCTACAAAAGCCCCCGCCTCATCGACAAGTGATAGCACTGCGATGGCATTTGAGACCGTTCGTCAGCACTCGGTAAAAATTCGGAACAAATTTTCCGTCCTTCATCTCGAACCGTCGGAACTGTCATACGCGCGTTACACATCCGACAAGCGGTGTATCGCTGTCTTTACAGCTCCGGAACGGATTCACAGTCGAATTCAGGACAAGTCTTCATAATTTGACGAGTTGTTTGCAAGATATTTCACAAGGATGCGAAATGGCTCTTCTCTCTTGCCGTAGAGAGCTTCCGGTGGACGCCGGCATTGCTCCACGCCCTGCTCAAACCCTGCGTTGCCGGCCGCGCCCCGGCACTTCCAGCACTCTCCCCCAACATCGCCTGGGCCATGCCTTGCGCCTGGCCGTGCTGTCGCTGGGCGCCTGCGGCAGTGTCGCCGCGCTGGCGGCCGACCCGCCGTTGCCGGCCCAGCAACTGCTGCAGCAACAGGAGCGCGACCGCGCCCTGCGCGAGCAGTTGGAGCCCTCCCCGGACGTGCGCCTGCAACTGCCGCCCAGCGGCCTGGAAAACAATCGCCTGCCCAAGGACGAGGCGCCCTGCTTCCCGATTCGCCAGATCACCCTGACCGGCGACACAGCCGGGCAGTTCCAGTGGGCGCTGCGCGCCGCCAATCCGAAGGACGACCCGGCCACCGGCCAGTGCCTGGGCGCCAATGGCATCAACCTGACGATGAAGCGCATCCAGAACGCGATCATCGAGCGTGGCTACGTCACCTCCCGCGTGCTGGCGCAGCCGCAGGACCTGAAGAGCGGCACCCTGGAACTGACCCTGGTGCCGGGACGCATCCGCTCGATCCGTTTCGCCGAAGGCACCTCGCATCGCGCCAACGCCTGGAACACCGTGCCCGCCAAGCCTGGCGACCTGCTCAACCTGCGCGACATCGAGCAGGCGCTGGAGAACTTCAAGCGCGTGCCCAGCGCTGACGCGGACATCCAGATCACCGCCGCCGAAGGTGCCGGCGCACAACCGGGCGAGAGCGACCTGGTGATCGCCTGGAAGCAGAAATTCCCGATCCGCTTCAGCCTCTCGGTGGACGACTCGGGCACCGACGAGACCGGCAAGTACCTGGGCACCACCTCGGTCTCGTTCGACAACTTCCTCACCCTCAGCGACCTGTTCTACTTCAGCTACAACCACGACCTGGGCGGCGGCGACTCCGGTGATCGCGGCTCGAAGGGCCACACCCTGCACTACTCGGTGCCCTTCGGTTACTGGCTGCTGGCGGTGACCTCCAGCGAGTACGACTACCACCAGACCATCTCCGGGGCGAACCAGGACTACAGCTACAGCGGCGAGAGCAAGAACGACGAGGTCAGCCTGTCGCGCCTGCTCTACCGCGACGCCACGCGCAAGACCGTTGCCACCCTCGGCGGCTGGACGCGGCGCTCGAAGAACTGGATCGACGACACCGAGATCGAAATCCAGCGTCGGCGCATGGCCGGCTGGTCGTTCGGCCTGAGCCACACCGAATACCTCGGCGCCTCCACCCTTTATCTCAGCACCGGCTATCGACGCGGCACGGGCGCACGCGATGCGATGGCGGCGCCGGAGGAGCCGTTCGAC
This sequence comes from Pseudomonas sp. PDNC002, assembly GCF_016919445.1. NCBI lineage: Bacteria > Pseudomonadati > Pseudomonadota > Gammaproteobacteria > Pseudomonadales > Pseudomonadaceae > Pseudomonas > Pseudomonas sp. PDNC002. Next base: position 5,020,078 of record NZ_CP070356.1, read on the forward strand.
GAAGGCACCTCGCGCTCGAAGATCATTACCGCCGAATCCCAGCTCAGCGTGCCCTTCGCCCTGGGCAATCAGCGCCTGCGCTACAGCAACACCCTGCGCGCGCAATGGAACCGCACCCCGCTGGTGCCCCAGGACCGCTTCACCATCGGCGGACGCTACAGCGTGCGCGGCTTCGACGGCGAACAGATCCTCTCCGCCGACCGTGGCTGGCTGACCCGCAACGACCTCGGCCTCGCGCTTGGCCAGACCGGCCAGGAAGCCTACGTCGGCGTGGACTACGGCGAAGTCGGCGGACAGTCGAGCAAATACCTGATCGGCACGCACCTGGCCGGCTACGTCCTCGGCCTGCGCGGCGGTTATCGCGGCGTGTCCTACGACGTCTTCGTCGGCCAACCGATCAGCAAGCCCAGCGGCTTCGATACCGCCAGCACCACCGGCGGCTTCAACCTGACCTGGTCCTTCTGAGGAGGCGCCCATGCACATCGACGGATTCGACATCACCGCGCCGGGCTTCTCCGACGAGCCCTGGAGCGAAGCCGAGGCGCTGGGCTCGGCGGTCTGGCTGTGGCTGCACTCGGCGTCCCACCGCGACATCCCGCTGCACGCGCTCAACGCCCTGCTGCTGCCGGCGATCAGCCATCGCCAGTTCATCCTCGGCCGGCAGGACGGCCGGCCGGTGTTCTACGTCGCCTTCAGCAACCTGAGCCTGGAGGCCGAGGCACGCTACCTGAGCCAACCCGCCATCTGCATGCCGGTCGACGACTGGAACAGTGGCGAGCGCATCTGGTTCAACGACTGGGTGGCACCGTTCGGCCATTCGGTCCCGGTTTCCCGTGTGCTCCAGCGGCATTTCTTCGCCAACCGCTGCGGCCGGGCCTTGTACCACCGTGGCGAACAACGCGGCCTGAGGATCAAGAAGTTCCAGGGTATCGCCGTCATGCCCGCGCAGGCGCGCGCATGGTTCTCCGATAACCCGCTGGCCATCCAGCTCTGAGCGCGCTGCGCAGCCCGCGCCCTGAACAGACAAAGGGATTTGTATGAACAAGCACCTCTATCGCATCGTCTTCAACAAGGCTCGCGGCCAACTGATGGTCGTCGCCGAGAACGTCACCAGCGCCGGCAAGGCACCCGGCACCACCGACGGCCCGCAGAGCGCCTCCTCTGGCGCCTTGCTGGTCAGCCTGCGCCCGTTGCGCTTCGCCTTGATGGCGACACTGGGATTGATCAGCCTGGCCGCGCCGCTGGCCCACGCCGACATCGTCGCCGACCATGGCGCCCCGCCCGGCCAGCAGCCGGGCGTGATCAACTCCGCCAACGGCGTGCCCCAGGTGAACATCCAGACGCCCAGTGCCGCTGGCGTTTCGCGCAACACCTACAGCCAGTTCGACGTGAACCAGCAGGGCGCGATACTCAACAACTCGCGCACCAGCGTGCAGACCCAGCTCGGCGGCTGGATCGACGGCAACCAGAACCTGGCCAACGGCACCGCACGGGTGATCCTCAACGAGGTCAACGGCAGCAACCCCAGCCAGCTGCGCGGCTACGTGGAAGTAGCCGGCGACCGCGCCCAGGTGGTGATCGCCAACCCGGCGGGCATCGCCTGCGACGGCTGCGGCTTCATCAACGCCAACCGCGCCACGCTGACCACCGGTACCGCGCAGATCGTCGACGGCCAGCTGCAAGGCTATGAAGTGCGCGGCGGCCGCATCGCCATCACCGGCAAGGGCCTGGACGCCAGCCAGACCGACTTCACCGATGTGATCGCCCGCTCGGTGGAGGTCAACGCCGGCGTCTGGGCCAAGGACCTGCGCGTCACCGCCGGGGCCAACCAGGTCAACGCCGACAACAGCAGCGCACGGCCCATCGAAGGCAACGGCGAGAAGCCCTCGGTGGCCATCGACGTGGCCCAACTCGGCGGCATGTACGCCGGCAAGATCATGCTGGTGGGCACCGAATCTGGCGTCGGCGTGCGCAACGCCGGGCAGATCGGCGCCAGCGCTGGCGACGTGGTGATCAGCGCCGACGGCCGCATCGGCAACAGCGGGCAGATCAACGCCACCGCCAACGTGCGCCTGGACAGCAACCAGGGCATCGATAACAGCGGCTCGCTCTATGCCAGGGGCGACACCGCCCTGAGCAGCCGCGGCGACATCCACAACAGCGGTATCGCGGCGGCGCAGCAGAACGTCAGCCTGAACGCCAACGGTATCGTCAACGACAGCAAGGCGACGCTGGCTGCCGGTGTGCAGGCCGATGGCACGGTCGGCAACAGCGGCCGGCTCGACATCAAGGCCGGCAACCAGGTGAAGAGCCAGGGCGCGACAATCGCCGGTGGCGACCTGGAGATCATCGCCGCCAACCTGGACCTGAAGCAGGGCCAGGCCAGCGCGCAGAACATCCGCCTGGGCGCCACCGCCGCTGCCGACCTGACGGGCGCGACAGTCGATGCCGGTAATCTCCTCGCGGCGAACATCGCGCAGAAGCTCACCACCGACTCGGCCAAGCTGGCGGGCGCCAGCGTGCAGTTGCAGGCCCATGACCTGTCCAACCGCAAGGGCGAGATCATCCAGACCGGCAGCGGCGACATGACCCTCGCCCTCCCCGGCACGCTGGACAACAGCGAAGGCCGCATCGCCAGCAACGCCAACAACCTGACCCTGGGCGCGCTGAACCTGAACAACCGCGCGGGCAAGATCGAGCACGCCGGCAGCGGCGCGCTGAAGGTCAACGCAAACTCGGTCGATGGCCGCAATGGTTCGCTGGCCAGCAACGGCCAACTGCAGGCCACCCTGAACGATGCGCTGCTCGACGGCGCCAGCATCGTCGCCCGGCAGATCGGCATCGACGCGGCGAGCCTCTCCAACCGCCAGGGGGAAATCCTCCAGACCGGTGCCGGCACCCTGCGCGTCAGCACCAGCGGCCTGCTGGACAACAGCGGCGGCACCCTCGCCGGCAACGGCGGCGTGCAACTCGACGCCGGGCGCCTGCTGAACCAGGGCGGCACCGTGCAGGCAGCGGGCGGCGACCTGCACACCAAGGTCGGCGGCCGCCTGGACAACAGCGCCGGCACCCTCGCGGCGACCGGCAATTCGAGCCTGGAAGTCGGCGAACTGATCAATGCCCGGGGCAAGGCCACCGCCAGCGGCAGCCTGAACGTCAAGGCCGACACACTGAACAACGATGCCGGCACCCTGGCCGCCAAAGGCGCCCTGGTTGCCAGCGCGGGGGCCGTGAGCAACCAGGGCGGCACCCTCGGCTCGGTGGATGGCAACGTCAATGTCGACGCCACCCGTGGCACCCTGGACAACCGCAACGGCCGCATCGAAGGCCAGCACCAGATCACGCTCTCCGGCCAGGGCGTGCTCAACGCCAACGGCCTGATCAGCGCCGGCAACCTGAAGCTGGACAGCAACCGCGCCCTGCTCGACAACCAGAACGGCGTGCTGATCGGTGCCGACGGCGTCGAGTTGCAGACGGGCGAGCTGAACAACCACGCCGGCCTGGTCCAGGCCGATGGCCTGCTGCGCATCGACACCCATGGCCAGGCACTGACCAACACCGAGTCGGGCGCCAGCGGCGGTCTGCTCGGCAAAGGCGGCGTGATCCTCGCCAGCGGTCAGTTGAACAACGGCGCCGGCTTCATCGGCGGCAAGGGCGACCTCGACCTGAGCAGCGCGCAGATCGACAACACCAATGGCGGCCTGCTGACCAGCGAAGGCAACGTACGCATCAAGGCCAGCGGCGTGGACAACCGTGGCGGCCAGGTGCAGACCCTGGGCGACGCCGTGCTCGACCTCGCCAGCGGGCGCCTGGACAACGCCGGCAGCCTGCTGCGCGCCGGCGGCAAGCTGGTGGTCACGGCCGGCACCGTGGACAACCACGGCACCCTGGGCAGCAATCAGGGCCTCGAAGGCCGCTCCGTCACGCTCAACGCCGCGCAGATCGGCAACCAGAGCGGCGCCGTGCGCGCCGACGAAACCCTCACACTCAACAGCAGCGGCCAACTCGACAACAGCAACGGGCTGATCAGCTCCAGCAAGGATCTGAATATCCTCGACGCGGCGGCGAGCAAGTCCCTCGCCATCCTCAACCACGATGGCAAGCTGATCGCCGGGCAGAAGCTGACCATCGACAGCGCCAGCCTGGGTGGCGACGGCAAGACCCTGAGCCTGGGCGACATCAGCCTGACGCTGCGCGACAGCTATGTGCACAGCGGCGAACTGCAGGCCAACGGCAGCATCGACCTGCAGACCGCCGGCAACCTCGACAACCAGGCGCGACTGGTCGCCGGGCAGGCCCTGCGCGTTTCCGCCGGCGACGTGAACAACGCCGCCAGCGGCGAACTGAGCGCCACCAACCTGACCGTCAATGCCGCTGGCACCCTGACCAACCGCGGCCTGCTCGATGGCCAGACCAACCGCGTCAACGCCGGCGCCCTGAACAACCTGGGCACCGGGCGCATCTACGGCGACCAACTGTCCGTCGCCGCCGGCAGCCTGCGCAACGACGTGGAGGACGGCAAGGCCGCGGTGATCGCCGCACGCAACCGCCTGGACATCGGTGTGGGTTCGCTGCTCAACCGCGAGCATGCCCTGCTCTTCAGCGCCGGCGACCTGTACATCGGCGGCGGCCTGGATGCCAACGGCCATGCCAGCGGCAGCGCCAATGAAATCCGCAACGCCAGCGCCACCATCGAGGCGCTGGGCGACATGGGCCTGGCCAGCGCCGTGCTGCGCAACACCAACGAACACTTCAGCACCCAGGAAGTGGAGGTCGGTCGCGAGAGCATCCTGGAATACCAGCTCACCGGCTCGACCATGCGCTACAAGCCGGAGCAGATTTCCATCTACAACTCCGAGGTCGATCACCTGGTCACCCCGGAAGGCATCCGCGACGACTGGAACCTCTACAGCTACACGCGGGTGACCCGCGAAACGCAGATCCTCAGCTCCGATCCGGCGCAGATCCTCGCCGGCGGCAACCTGCGCCTGGACGTCGCCGACGCACTCAACGACAAGAGCCGGATCATCGCCGGCGGCACCATCAGCGGTACCCTCGGACGGCTGGAAAACACCGAGGCGCCGGGCGAGCGCGTGACCACCGAAAGCGGCATCGTCACCCACTTCTACCGCATCCAGAAGAAGGGCCGGGACAAACAGGGCGCCGATGGCGCGGCCTACAATCCGGCGGCGAGCATCGTCGACATCTTCCTCAAGCCCAGCGACTACCAGCAGAACACCGCGCACGCCGGCAGCGGCACGCAGATCGGTGACCTCAACCTGGGCCGCGTCGACCAGCCGGCCTCCGGTGCCGGTGCCGCCCAGGTCAACGTCGGCAACGGCCGGGTGATCAGCCCGGTGCTCGAAGTTGGCGCGGTGCAGACCAAGAACAACGCCGGCGTCGCCGAGACCATCCGCACCGGCGGCATCGATACCCGCGTGCCGGACAACAGCCTGTTCCACGTCAACCCGCAGGCCACCAGCGGCTATCTGGTCGAGAGCGATCCGCGCTTCACCAACTACCGCACCTGGCTGTCCTCGGACTACATGCTCGACCGCCTGAAGCTGGACCCCGGCCTGACCCTGACGCGCCTGGGCGACGGTTTCTACGAGCAGAAGCTGATCCGCGAACAGATCGCCCAGCTCACCGGCAGGCGCTTCCTCGACGGCTACGGCAACGATGAGACCCAGTACCGCGCCCTGCTCGACAACGGCCTGACGTACGCCGAAGCCTGGAACCTGGTGCCTGGCATCGCCCTCACCCCCGAGCAGATGGCGCAGCTGACCAGCGACATCGTCTGGCTGGTGGCCAAGGACGTCACCCTGCCCGACGGCAGCGTGACCCGCGCACTGGTGCCGCAGGTCTACGTGCGCGTGCGGCAGGGCGACATCGACGGCTCCGGCGCGCTGATGGCCGGGCAGAACGTCGATCTCAACATCCAGAACGACCTGGTCAACAGCGGCACCCTCGCCGGGCGCAGCGTGCTGTCCATCACCTCGGAAAACATCCAGAACCTGGGCGGCCGGCTATCCGGTGGCGATGTCGCCGTCAAGGCGCGCGGCGACCTGAACAACCTCGGCGGCCTGATCGACGCGAGCCACAGCCTCACCGCGGTGGCCGGCCGCGATATCAACCTGACGTCCACCACCCAGGACACCCAGAGCACCCAGGGCAGCGCCACGCGCGTCTCGCGGGTTGCCGGGCTGATCGTCTCCGATCCGGCCGGCGAGCTGATCGCCACCGCCGCCCGTGACCTCAACGTCAACGCAGCGCAGATCGTCAACAGCGGCGAAGGCGGCAAGACCACCCTCGGCGCCGGCAACGACATCAACCTGGGCACCGTCGCCGTCCAGGAACAGCAGAGCATGACCTGGAACTCCAGCAACTGGCGCAAGGAGTCCAGCGCCGGGGAAGTGGGCAGCAGCGTGCAGGGCCAGGGCGACGTGCGCCTGATCGCCGGCCACGACCTCAACGCCCGTGGCGCCAGCGTCACCAGCGAGCAGGGCGCGGTACAGGCTTCGGCCGACCACGACATCAACCTCACCGCCAGCCAGAACAACGCCATGGCCGACGAGGCGCACAAGGTCAAGAGCAAGAGCGGCTGGTTCTCGTCCAAGACCATCACTACCCGCGATACGGTCAACGAGACGCTGTCCCAGGGCTCGACCTTCAGCGGCGAGACCACCTACCTCAAGGCCGGCAACGACATCAAGGTCGAGGGCAGCAACGTGGTTTCCAACGGCGACACCACCCTGGTGGCGGGCCGCAACGTGACCATCGCCTCGGCCACCGACAACCTCACCGAGGAACACAGCCGGGACGTGAAGAAGAGCGGCCTGTTCAGCGGCGGCGGCATCGGCTTCACCATCGGCACCCAGCAGCAGTCGGCGAAGAACACCGACGACGGCGACAGTGCCGCCGCCAGCACCGTCGGCTCGATCAACGGCAACGTCAACATCAAGGCCGGCGAGGCCTACCGCCAGGTCGGCAGCAAGGTCAGCGCGCCGGTGGGCGACGTCAACATCGAAGGGCGCAGCGTCGACATCGTCGAGGCGCAGAACGCCCACGTCAGCACCCAGGAGAGCAAGTTCAAGCAGAGCGGCCTGTCGGTCACCCTGACCAACCCGATCATCAGTGCCGTGCAGACCGCGCAGCAGATGAAGAAATCCGCCGAGCGCACCGACGACAACCGCATGAAGGCGCTGGCCGCGGCCAACGTCGCCATGGAAGGCGCCGGCGCCGCCTCCGCCGTCATGGCGAATCCGGCCCAGGCCGGCGGCATCAACATCAGCATCTCCATCGGCGCCAGCAAGAACGAGAGCCGAAGCGAGCAGCGCGGCAGCACCGCCGCCGGTTCCAGCGTGAGCGCCGGGCGTGACGTGAACATCACCGCCAGCGGCGCCGGCAAGGACAGCGACATCACCGTGCAGGGCAGCCAGATTTCTGCGGGCCGCGACGCCAACCTGAAGGCCGACGGCGACATCGCCCTGCTGGCGGCGAAGAACACCGTCGAGCAGCACAGCACCAGCAAGGGCAGCAGCGCGAGCATCGGCATCGGCTTCGCGGTGGGTGGCACGCAGAACGGCTTCACCATCAACGCCGGCGCCTCGCAGAGCCGCGGCAATGCCGATGGCAACGACCTGGTGTGGAGCAACACCCACGTCGATGGCGGCCGCCAGGTGAACCTGCAATCGGGCGGTGACACCCAGCTGCACGGAGCCGTGGTCAGCGGGCCGCAGGTCACCGCCGATGTCGGCGGCAACCTGAGCATCGAGAGCCTGCAGGACACCAGCACCTACGCCGCCAAGCAGTCGAGCAAGGGCGTGGGCGTCAGCCTGTGCATCCCGCCCTTCTGCTACGGCGCCTCCAGCGGCAGCGTGAGCAGCAACACCGCGAAGCAGAATTCCAACTACGCCAGCGTCACCGAGCAGTCGGGGATCAAGGCCGGCGATGGTGGATTCGACATTCGCGTGGGCGGCAACACCGACCTCAAGGGCGGCCTGATCGCCAGCAGCGACGCCGCCATCGCGGCGGGCCGCAACCAGCTCAGCACCGCCACCCTGACCCAGTCCGACCTTCACAACGCCGCCGATGCCAAGGCCACCAGCAGCGGTATCAACCTCAGCAGCGACATGGTCACCCAGGGCAAGTACGGCGTCGGCAAGGCCATCGTCGGCAACGCGCTGAACTCGGGCAAGGACTCCGGCTCGTCGTCCGGCGACACCCGCAGCGCGATCAGCGCCGGTACCGTGGTCATCACCGACGATGCGCTGCAACAGCAGCTCACCGGCAAGACCGCGGCGGACACCATCGCCGGCCTGAACCGCGATACCGACAACGCGCACACCGCCGCCGAACGCCAGGACGTCGACGAAATGCGCCGCACCGCTGAGGCGGAACAGGCGATCAAGGTCGAAACCTACCGCCAGGCCGTGCAGTTCACCGACGAGGCCTACCGCAAGATGTTCCTGGAGAAGGCGCGGATGTTCGTCATCCTCACCGACGACCAGGGCAACGTGCTGCGCGACAAGGACGGCGTGCCGCTGCGCCGTGAACTCAACGACACCGAGAAGGCCAACCTGCAGGCGGGCACCGACGGCCGCGTGCACATCGCCAACAACGGCATCTTCAACGACGAGAACGGCGCGGCGAAATACGCGGCGCAGCACAGCACCTCGGACGGTCCGCAGTACTTCATCTGGTTCCCGGACGCCAGCAACAGCGTGTCCGAGTTGCTGATCGCCGGCTACCAGAAGTACCTGGAGAACGATTTCTGGGGCCTGGCCAACGCCACCGTGGAAACCCGCGATGCCCTGCTGCGCTATGGCGAGACCGGCCTACACATCGACGGCCACAGCCGTGGTTCGATGACCACCGGCAATGCCATGGAATCCATTGCCCGCCTGCCCGATCCGAGTGGCAGCCTGAGCAACACCACCCTCAACTTCTACGGCCCGGCCTACAATGCGGCCAAGGCCGACGACCTGCTGGCCATGCTGCAGAATCGCGACGCGATGAGCGACGAGAAGAAGAACGAAATGGTGGTGCAGTTGCAGAACCACAAGACCGACCCGGTGGGCGGCTGGATCGGCTGGAACCCCGGCACCGGCGGCACCATTCCCGACGACAGCAACGCGCTCAAGGAGATCAAGAACGTGGCGGGCGGCAAGTACACCGTGCACAACTGCTATGGCAACGGCGACGCCGCGTGCCAGAAGTTCTGGCAGGACATGCCCAACAAGAAGCCGGAGCTGGTGCCGGTGAAAACCTACCCGCAGACGCCATGAGCCCGCTGACATGCTGACGCGCATGGGCGGCCTGGCCGCCCTCCTGCCCCTGCTGCTCCTGGCTGCCTGCAGCCAGGCGCGGCCATTGCAACCGCCGCCGCCGTTGTACGAGCTATGGGCCAAGTCCGGCGTGGACCAGCAGGGTGTGCGCAATGCCCTGCTGGGCTGCGGCTTCCCCGACTCCGCCTACGTCGACAGCACGACCATCACCACCAACGACTATGCCCGTGGCGAGCAGTGCATGCTCGGCCAGGGCTTCACCTACCAGGATCGCTACACCGTCTGCGACAGTAACCCGCGACTGCCGGCATGCAAAGGCATCGGCACGACGGCGAAGGGCGGTTCCGCGCAACGTCCGCCCGCCTATGAACAGTGGCGACAGTCCGGCACCGATGCCCAGGGCGTGCAACAGGCGATGAAAGCCTGCGGCTACACCACGGTCATCGAACCCATCGACGAGATGCTGCTCAACGATATCGCGGCGGCACAGCTCTGCATGCTTGACCGAGGCTTCCAGTTCACCCGGCCGGCCAACAGCCTGCTGTGCAAGAACCCGCCGGTGTTGCCGGCCTGTCGCGGAAAAGTCATCGATACCCGCCACTGCTGCGCACCGCCCAAGGCCGCCGGGCAGCACTGAAACCAGGAATCACGATGCTCACCATCCGCTTCGCCTGCCTTGCCAGCGCGCTGTCGCTGGCCGCGGCCACCCTGCTGTCCGGCTGCGGCAACCTCGCCAACGTCAAGTCGTACTCCACGCCCTACTCCGCCCCGCAAGGTGGCGAGACGGCGCGCCTGCGGGTGATCACCAACGGCATGGCCCGCGGCGTACCCGGCAGCGCCTGCATCGACTGGCGCCACCCGGGCGCCGGCGTGATCGCCGTGGCGCAATCGGGGTTCGCCAACCGCAATGGCCAGAACCTGGGCATGCCTCCCAGCCGCCAGGCCGAGCAACTGCAACAGGGCGATTTCGTCAGCAGCGAGGTGGCGATCCCGGCGAACCAGCCCTTCGCCTTCAACTTCCAGAGCCAGGGCATGGTCAGCGGTGGCTACGCCTACAGCTGCCAGCAGTCCATGACCTTCACTCCCGAGGCGGGCGAGGATTACGAGTTGACGCTGATCGAAAGCGGCCAGTGCTTCGCCCGGCTGCAGCGCCTGGGCGATGGCCGCAACCTCAGCGGCAGCCTGCAGGACACCAGCCTGTGCAAGGCCACCGACGGTTTCTGAGCGACTGGTTCAGGATGGCGAGTACGGCGGATAGCGATCGTCCGGCACACGCCGCTGATTGCGCGGGTCCGGCCCGTCTTCCGGGGCATGCGGCGGATGCGGAGGGTCGACCTGCGGATCGGCCAGGTCCGGCGAATCCGGATCGAAGCCCAGCTCAGGGTCCACATGCCGCGAGCCGCCGGCCGGGGGCGGCTCCGGCGTATCGCCGGACGCGGTCCTGTACGACCCGCGCTCGGCGACAGGGTGCTCACTGAGGGGGACATGGCGTTTCATGATCACCTCCTGCGTATCTGGCAGTGCCTAGGCAGTCTACGCGCAGCCCGCCGGAAGGATCGCCCCTCGTTTCCGCCAGCCGACAACCGGCCCCCAATCAAAAGATTGAGCGGGCATAAACCGCGAAAATTCAGCGTCTTACCCTAAGAGCGACGATGCCGGGCACGAAAACGACGCAATTCGTTGCACCACGTCTTTTTCACATGTCCTTGACGAGGCCTTGATCGGACAACTCGATAATGGCGGAAACTATCGAGCCTCCATCCATGAACGAACCCCAACGCCTGGTCGCCGCCACTGGAAATCGCGATAACGATGGCGTTGTCAGCAAGCTGACCTCCGACCTGCGCGCGAATATCCACTCGTGGCGGAGAAAGAGGCTCGTTCGCCTGGCTCTGCGCGTCGCCGAAGAGCCGATTCTCATGCTCGAGGTATCGCAGACTCCGGGGTTCTATTGGCCAGTGCTTATGGAGCACACCAACAGGATTGTCATTGCGACATCACCTGCTGCCGACTCGCTGCTTGATGCCCATCGGGCCCTGTCGCGCCCCATGACCCAGCGCATCAGGGCCATGCCCGGCCCCTTGGATTACACCGAGCTGAGAGAGGCTTCGGTTGACTGCATCCTGCTAACTGAAGTCCCTCAGTCAGGGTGCAATGACGCGAATATCAGATTACTGACTCAAATCCGTCATGTGACCAGAGACACGGCGATTCTCTTCGCCCGCGTTAGCCATCAACGTCCCGGAGACGAAGCTCCACAGACGTGCACTTGCGGTGCCGAACCCCACGCCATTGATCCGGCGTCGGCCAATGCGCGCGCTCTGGAGCAAGAGTTCCTGCGCCTAGGCTTCAACCAGATCAGGCACTACAGCTTCACCCCCGGCGTGGATGGCATTCGGATTTACGTTCTTCGGAAGTAGCAGCTCTCTGGTTAGCCCCTCCGCCTGCGCACCCTCACCGCAAGAACTACCCCAACCAGCGCTCCCATCGAAGTGCCGACCAAATCTGCGATGAAGAGCAACGAGTAGGGGAAATGCGACTTGCCCTCATGAACGGCGGCCAGATCGACGTGACGAATGTCGAGCAGCCAATGCAGGCCGTTGGGCAAGCAGGCGAAGGCTGCCAGCAGTATCGCCAACAGAACGTAAAACCAAGCGGCCTCAAGCTCCGGTGCGAAAACCCGCCAGACAACATGGCTCACGATGGCGACGAGCATCGCCAGTAGCAACGAGAAGCTGCCGTGTTCAACAAGCTCGATAATTTTTTCCATACCTGCTCCGCCAATGCGCACCTGGGCCGAGCCCCAGGGTTGTCCCCTTCAAATACAGCACGCTAAACCGATAGTCACTACGGTCGACCCTCTGGCGCGTGCCAGCCACTGGCTTCGTGTGATTGGTTCCTGACTTTTGCCGCCCCCTCCGCAGCCAAGTTTCATAACACGACTTTCAAATGAGAATGACAATTTCTTAACAGCCGTAAAGCGAATATCGCCCCCAATCTCGAGCGATGTCCTGGGCAACAAGAGGCCTCGCACATCGTATGCAAAGAATCCGTTGGAGCGGCGATTGATGAAAGTGCGCGGTACCTCGTTAGTCATCTTGATAGCAGTTGGAACCGCGGCGTTACTGGGAATCAGGACGACTCTCGCGGCATCGGACGACGAGGGAATCGTCGTCTATGACGCCCAGCACGAATCGTTGACCAAAGCCTGGAGTGAAGGCTTCACTCGCGATACCGGCATCAAGGTCACCTTGCGCAAAGGTGACGACATCGAGCTGGGAAACCAGATCGTCCAGGAGGGCACAGCGTCCCCGGCTGACGTTTTCCTGACCGAGAACTCCCCCGCCATGATGCTCGTTGATCATGCCGGACTCTTCGCCCCGGTTGACCCGACCACCATTGCACAAGTCGCAGCTCCTTTCAGGACAGCGGAAGGCCGCTGGGTCGGCATCGCCGCCCGGTCTACGGTCTTCGTTTACAACAAGAACATGGTGAAAGAGTCGGAACTGCCGAAGTCGTTGCTCGAGCTTGCCGAACCCCAATGGATCGGCCGCTGGTCCGCCTCTCCGGCGGGAGCCGACTTTCAAGCCATTGTCGGCGCGCTCCTCGAACTGAAGGGAGAAGAAGTGACGCTCGACTGGCTCGACTCGCTGAAGGCAGGCGCCAGGAATTACCGAGGCAACAACGCAGTTCTGAAAGCCGTCAACGCTGGCCAGATCGATTCCGGCGTGATCTACCACTACTACTTCTTCGGTGATCAATCCAAGACCGGGGAGAACAGCAACAACACAGCACTGCACTACTTCAAGAACAAGGATCCCGGCGCCTTTATCAGCCTCTCCGGTGGTGGCGTACTGGCCTCCAGCAAGCATCCGAAGGAAGCCCAGGAATTCTTGAAGTGGATTACCGGCAAGAAAGGACAGGCCATCCTCAGGGAGGGCACCTCGTTCGAATATGCGGTGGGTGAAGGTGAGCAATCGAACCCGAAGCTCGTTCCACTGGACCAGTTGGATGCGCCAGTCATCGACGTATCGAAGCTGGATAGCCAAAAGGTCGTAGATCTGATGATCCAGGCGGGCCTGCTCTAAGTGACCGCTCAACAGTTCGAACCCGATGCACGCCTGGGTGGCACCAGTGAACAGGCGTCACAGCGACCCGCCGCACTGATGCGTCACTGGCGGAACCGATCCAGCCAGCCGTGGATATTCGGAGCGGCTCTGGTCGTTTCAACCTTCGCACTTCTGCCGCTCTTTTTCGTTGTTGCCGCGGGCTTTCAAGGGGGAATGCCGCTCATCTCCAAGCTGGTGTTTCGCCCACGAGTCGCAGAGCTGCTTTACAACACAGTGATCCTGGTTGCGTTGACCGTCCCCCTTTGCGTGCTCCATGGCGTCGCGATGGCCTGGCTGACCGAGCGCACCCTTCTTCCAGGAAAGCGTCTGCTTTCCCTGCTGGTCGTGGCTCCTCTGGCTATCCCTGCCTTCGTACACAGCTATGCGTGGATCAGTCTGGCGCCATCGATTCACGGGCTGTTTCCGGCAGTGCTGGTTTCCGTCATTGCCTATTCGCCGTTCATCTACCTTCCTGCCGCTGCAGCATTGAGACGGCTTGATCCGGTTCTGGAGGATGTCGCCGAGTCACTGGGCGACAAACCTCTCAGGGTGTTCCTGCGTGTCGTACTGCCGCAGCTACGTGTCGCGATATGGGGAGGATCGCTGCTGGTCGGTCTGCACCTGCTGGCCGAATACGGTCTTTTTGCGCTGATCCGTTTCGACACCTTTACGACCGCCATCTTCGACCAGTTCCAGTCCTCCTTCAGCGGCCCTTCCGCCAACATGCTGGCAGGCGTGCTGGCCCTGGGATGCCTGATGATGCTCACCCTGGAGTCAGCCACACGAGGATCGGCACGCTACGCTCGCATAGGCGCCGGCAGCCCGCGTTCACCGCAGCAGTACCACCTGTCCAGGAGCAGTTCAGCGCTCGTTCTGATTCTATGTGCGGCATTCACCAGCGCCTCATTGGGGGTCCCGCTCGTGACGCTGGGGAAATGGCTCAACGCGGGCGGCATTGCCGTATGGAGCTCAAGCGAACTGCTGGTCTGCCTTGGTCAGACGGTGATGCTGGGTGCGGCTGGCGCACTGCTCACCACCATTGCGGCGGTGCCAATTGCCTGGATTTCGGTGCGAGCGCCAAGCAGGTTCCAGCGCATGCTTGAGGGCAGTAACTACATTGCCAGTGCGCTCCCCGGCATCGTGATTGCCTTGGCCCTGGTGAGCGTGACCATTCGATTCGCCCAACCGCTCTATCAAACCGTTTTCACGGTACTACTGGCCTATGCGCTGATGTTCCTGCCACGTGCTCTGGTGAGCCTGCGCGCGGGTCTGGCTCAAGCCCCGGTAGAGTTGGAAAACATCGCTCGCAGCCTGGGGCGCACACCAATGCAAGCATTGTGGGGCGTCACCATCCGCTTTGCCGCGCCAGGTGCAGCAGCAGGTGTCTCGCTGGTTTTCCTCGCCATCGTGAATGAGCTGACGGCGACCTTGCTTCTGTCCCCCAGCGGAACCTCGACTCTCGCCACCGCGTTCTGGTCAAAAACCAGTGAGATCGATTACGCCGCGGCGGCACCGTACGCCCTGTTGATGATCCTCCTTTCCCTCCCCCTGACCGGGATTCTTTACCACCAATCCAAGCGAGTAGCAGGCCGATGAGCACTCTCGAACTGAAGTCCGTCTCTCGGTTCTTCGGAACCTATGCAGCTATCGAGAACTTTAGTTTGTCTGTACCGGCAGGCAGCCGAGCGGCGATCGTAGGTCCATCCGGGTCAGGAAAGACCACTCTCCTGCGCCTGATAGCAGGCTTCGAGGTGCCTGACCTCGGATCGATCACACTCGGCGATACCACGCTGGCTGACATCGAGACCTTCGTCCCCGCGCACCGTCGTGTCATCGGCTACGTTCCGCAGGACGGCGCACTCTTTCCCCACCTGTCGGTTGCCGAGAACATCGGGTTTGGTCTGCCCAAAGGCATGGAGAACCGCTCGCGGCGCATTCTCGAGCTGCTGGACATGGTTTCCTTGAATGCCTCCATGGCTGGGCGCTGGCCACATGAACTGTCTGGCGGCCAGCAGCAGCGAGTCGCCCTGGCCAGGGCGTTGGCGCAGAGCCCTAAATTGATGCTGCTCGATGAACCGTTCTCGGCCTTGGACAGTGGCCTGCGTGTGTCCATGCGCAAGGCAGTATCGAAGGTACTGAACGACGCCGGCGTGACTGCCATTCTGGTGACGCACGACCAGGAGGAAGCCCTTTCCTTTGGCGACCAGCTTGCCGTCATTCGCCAAGGACGCCTCATCCAGTCCGGGGCACCCAAGGAACTCTACCTGCGTCCGGTCGACGAGCAGACAGCTGCGTTCCTCGGGGACGCCCTGGTGCTCCCAGCCAAGGTTCAAGACGGCTGGGCACGGTGCCCCGTGGGTAAGGTAATGACCGCTGAGAGCGCCCTGAATGGGGACGCCCAGATACTCCTTCGCCCCGAGCAACTCCACCTGAGCCTTCGCGGCATGTTCCCGACTAGCTCTGACGGCTGCTACGGCGTGGTGGTTGGCAGTGACTTCGGGGGCGACAAGTGCACGGCCATGGTCCAGCTCGAGGCGCAACCGCCTGAGGCAGCGACCGGCTCGGGAATCCTGACGATTCCGGTGAGAGTACCGGCGATGGAATGTCCCGATATAGGTATGCGAGTCCACATCTTCGCCAGCGGCGTTGCACACCTCTTCACAACGGACGGGCCGGCCTACTGATATCCGGCCCCTATCCAGTCGATATCATTGAAGTACAGGGAAGCCGCACGACTCTCTTTAGAAACTCTGGCCGCCGGAAAAGCCGAGCTTGCGGAGCAATAGACATCGAGACTCTCGAATCACCGCAATCAAACCCTTCTTGGCCTCATACAACTGAGGCCTATACAAGAAACAAGGGATTACATTCTTGAAAAGCGACGTGCTGACTCAGCCGAGACCGTGTGGCTCGTCAGCAGAATGTGCAGAATCCGGTGCCGGCCTCAGTCTCAGCTAAGTTTTGCTCCGTAGGCTCTCCTCCACGCCAACTGAAGCGCGGCCGGAGAGACGCCTCGATATGAACTCAAGCACGAAAACCTATTGGCTCAACAAAGTTCCGGAGGTGACGCTGTCCTTCTGGGCCATCAAGATCATGTCCACCACAGTGGGTGAGACATTTGCCGATTTTCTCGCTGTAGATGCAGGCCTCGGCCTGGGGATCACGACGGCGGCCATGGCGGCCTTACTTGCCATCGCCCTGGTCTGGCAACTGCGCACGCGTGCCTACACACCGTGGATCTACTGGCTAACAGTCGTCGTGGTGAGCATTCTCGGCACCCAGCTAACCGACATTCTCACCGATGTACTGGGCGTCAGCCTATACGCCAGCACGGCCGTGTTCTCTGGTCTCCTGGCCGTCAACTTCGGGTTCTGGTACGCCACTGAGCGCAACCTTTCCATCAAGGAAATCGTTACCCCGCGACGTGAGCTGTTCTATTGGACAACCGTTCTCTGCACCTTCGCTCTGGGCACAGCCGCTGGCGACCTGGCGACCGAAGCACTCAGCATGGGCTTCACCGTTGGCGTCTTCCTGTTTGGTGCCCTCATCGCCGCGACCTTCCTGGCTTGGAAGCTTGGCGCCGATGTTGTCCTGAGTTTCTGGATCGCCTACATCCTGACCCGTCCCTTTGGCGCATCACTCGGTGATCTGCTTACGCAGGCCAAGACTTATGGCGGCCTTGGCATGGGCGCCACCTGGACCAGTGCAATCTTCCTCTGCGTGATCCTGATGCTGGTGACGGTCGCTCAACTCGGCGTCAACAACGGCAAAAGTGCGTCCCAGTAACCCTTACATCCTCAAGGAGCCTTCCATGCCCCCTTTCAAGAAAATCGTCTGTAAAGTCGCGCTTGCCGCTGCCATTGCTCTGCTCGGACTCGCAGCCGGCTGCTCAAAGCAAGATGAACCTAAAACTGGCGCGAGCCAGCAAACCAATGCGGGCCCGCGCATGCCGACCCAGCTCGGCGACCTTTCCGAGTTCCGCAGCATCGCTGCCGATGTCAGCGCCCTGGTCGACAAGAACGAACTGGAAAAAGGCAAAGCCCGTATCAAAGATTTGGAGCTCGCCTGGGACAATGCAGAAGCCGGAATCAAACCTCGTGCAGCCGGCGATTGGCACTACCTCGACAAGGCGATCGACCGCGCCCTTGACGCGCTTCGCGACGGTAGCCCTCAGCAGGCAACCTGCAAGGCCGCAATGGATGATCTGATGAAGGCGTTTGACATTCTTCAGGGACAACGCCAATCGTAAAGCTCGACAGGCATATCCGTCCCACGGCTATCGTCAAACGATCTTCCCCCTGCACGGCAGCCAGATAGGTCGCCGTGCAAAGTGCAGTCAGGTTCCAGAGGCTGGGCATGCGAATACTGTTAATCGAGGACGACCGCATGATCGGCGAAGCCATCGAGGGCGCGCTGAAGGATGCCGGCTACGCTGTCGACTGGGTGAACAACGGCCTGACTGCACTCTCTGCCCTGAGCACGCAGCCCTATGACCAGATCCTTCTCGATCTTGGTCTACCCGGTCGGGATGGACTGAGCGTTCTTGAGAGTATCCGCGCACAGGACAATCCCGTCCCCTTGGTCATCATCACCGCGAGAGACAGTCTTGAAGACCGCGTGAGGGGCTTGGACGGTGGGGCTGATGACTATCTTCTCAAACCATTCGAAATGGCCGAACTGCTGGCACGCATGCGTGCTGTCATGCGTCGCACAAGTGGCACCGCTTCGCCTGTCCTCAGCAATGGCGTCGTTTTGCTGGATCCGGTTTCAAAATTGGCGAGCAGTGCAGAAGCCCAAGAAGTCCAGCTGTCGAACCGCGAGTTCAGCCTGCTCCAGGCACTCTTGATCAGGCCAGGCGCGATCCTGTCTCGCAGCGATCTGGAGGATCGTATCTACGGCTGGGGCCATGAAGTCGAAAGCAATGCGGTCGAATTCCTGATCCATTCGTTACGCAAGAAGCTTGGGGCCAACATCATCAAGAACGTAAGGGGGATGGGATGGATGGTCTCCAAAGGCGGCTGAAGGAGTCAGTGCAGTTCCGCCTATCCCTCGCGCTCTCGGTGACCATCCTGATCGTTGCCTCGCTCGCGAGCATCTTCGCCTTCGTATCCGCATACGATGAAGCGCTGGAGATGCAGGACAACACGCTGAAGCAAGTCGCAGCGCTCATCGAACGTCAACAGATGACACTGCACTATCCCAACCACGCCCCAGCCGTAGCCGGCGACAACGAAGAAACCCGGGTGGTCGTGCAGTACCTGGCAGACAGTGCCATCGCTCCCGAGGCAAACGACAACAGCCTACCGCTACCAATTCCGAGCACCCTGCCGGATGGCTTCTCCACCGTCAGTGTCGCTGGCGAGGAGTTCCGCGTACTGGTGAGGACTACCTCGGTTGGACAGCGCATCGCTATTGCCCAGGAAACAGAGAGCCGCGATCGCGATGCACGTGAGAGCGCCTGGCGAGGACTGATCCCTTTCGTGATTCTGATCCCTGTTCTGCTCCTGGTGGTGGCTGACCTGATTCGCAAATTGTTCCGCCCCATCGCAATGCTGTCGGCCGAGATAGACCGACGAGACGATCAGGACATGGCGCCTATCGACGCGCGTCACTTGCCGACGGAGATCCGCTCGTTCGCCCTCGCAATCAACCGCCTTCTCGGCCGTGTCGGGAAGTCCATGGAGTCCCAGCGCCGATTCGTCGCCGATGCGGCCCACGAACTGCGCTCCCCGCTGACTGCCCTTTCCCTCCAGGCGGAGCGCCTTTGCGCGACGGAAATGTCCGAGCAGGCTCGGGAACGGCTGGGCAAGTTGAGACAAGGCATCGACCGCGGTCGAAACCTGATCGATCAGTTGCTGGCTCTCGCGAGCGCTCAGTCATCGAACGCCACAGCGCGCACCCCAATCTCGCTGCACAAGGTCTATCGCACGGTACTGGAGGATCTCTTGCCGGTCGCCGACAAGAAGCAGATCGATCTGGGCGTGGACGGCGATGACTGCGTGATAGTGACCAACGAACTCGAGCTGCAGACGATGATCAAGAACCTCGTCGACAACGCCGTGCGATACACGCCGCCACGTGGAAAAATCGATCTGCTGGTTGTGCAGCACGAAAACGCTGTTGTGCTGCAGATCAGCGACACAGGGCCAGGAATACCTGAATCGGAGCGCGAACGCATATTCGATGCTTTCTACCGAGTTCCGGGAAACGATGAGATTGGCTCTGGGCTGGGCTTGTCGATCGTGAAGACAATCGCCAATCGAATCGGGGCGAGCATCGAGCTGGACTACTCAGACAGCGACTCGAAAACTGGACTGTGCATCTCAATCTGGATTCCCACGGCACAGGAAGCCGTGATCGACGGCTGAACTTCCGAGCGAAACATTCGTTAGCTCATCGAGTAACTCGGCGGCACTCCCCTTCACGAAGCGACCGTTACCCTCGGCTGAGTCCGGGGGCCCACCGGCAGCGCGCCATCTGCAAGATCAGCCGTTCGAGTGGACGTCATGGTGAGACTTCGTCATTTCGCCATCACGACGCCATTGCACAAAGGCTCCTTGCTAGAGTATTTTGAGAATCACTTACATCTGCAATTTTATTGCAACTAGCCATCCAGATCGTATCCTCGGTAGACGTCGGTGATGAAGCAAAGAACGGCATCGCTACTGGCGTGCTTCATCGCCGAACGAAAAACGCTGATGCGTTACCTGACAGGGCGCACGGGATGCCCCGCCATCGCCGAGGACCTTCTGCAGGACGCCTGGCTCAAACTCCACCGCAGCAACGCCGACGACCTGATCGTCAATCCGCAAGCCTACCTGCGCCGCATGGCGGCCAACCTGGCAATTGACGACGCCCGTAGCAATGCACGGCGTCTACTCGACTCGACTGAAATTGACATGCTGCTCGATGTTCCCGATGAGGCTCCTGGCGTGGAACAGCGCGCCGCTGACTTTCAGGCGCTGGAGTGCCTGACTGAGATCCTCGAGGAAATACCTGCGCGTCGCCGGGAACTGTTCCTCGCTGCCCGCGTCGAGGGCCTGCCTCACAAGCAGTTGGCAAGCCGCTTCGGCGTCAGCCTGCGCACGGTCGAATTGGAAATCCATCGCGCCCTCGACCACTGCACGACCCGACTGAAGCAGTTGACCGGCGAACAGACGATTATTTAGTGCCCCCATGTACAGTTCCCGTCTCCTCTAGTACAAGCCCCCCTATGACCCAGCCCTCCTCCCCTTCGAATCAATCGGAAAGCCGCGCCAGCCAGGCCAACGCCTGGGTCGTGCGCATCACTTCCGGGCGGGCGACGGTAGAGGATGCGCGTGCGCTCAAGCATTGGTGCGCGCTCACTCCAGAGAATGCCGCGGCTTATCGCGAGGCCGTTCGGCTCTGGAAGCTCGCCGGGCAATTGCCTGCATCGAGCAAGCGCCGCCGCCCTGGAGTGCGCCTCGCTGCCAGCAGCATTGCAGCGGCGTGCCTGGTAGCTGCGGTGCTGGGCACTATGCAGATCGGCGTATTTCCCAGCGGCTACGACCTATTGGCCGATTACTACACGGGTGTGGGCGAGCACCGGCAGGTTCGACTGGCAGATGGCAGCATCGTCGAACTCGATGCAAAAACCCGCATGAGCATCGACTTCAGCGATAGCGAGCGGCGCATTTCCCTGGGCGACGGCGCGGCGATCTTCCATGTGCAGCATGATCCGGATCGCCCCTTTGTGGTCAGCGCGAAGGGTGGCACCGTCACCGCCTTGGGCACCATCTTTGAAGTTCGCTACCAGAACGATGGCATCCAGGTGACCTGCACGCAGGGAGCCGTCGAGGTTCGAGATCGCCAGGGCGCGACCGAGCGTGCGCGTGTCAGGGCTGGCGAACAACTGGCGTACGGAGCGCGTGGGACCTCGCCGGTGGCGCTGGTAGAAAGTGAGCAGGTGCTGGCCTGGCAGCAGAATCTGCTGGTGTTCAAGGCCCGGCCGCTACAGGACCTTGTGGACGAGTTGAACCGCTATCGCCAAGGCCGCGTCATCATCGCGGACTCGAAGAAAGCGAAAGCCCCGGTCAGCGGTGTCTTTCACCTGCAGCGTCCAGACGAGGTGCTGCAACACATCGAGAACAGTCTTCAGCTATCCGCCATCCGGCTTCCAGCGGGCATTATCGTCCTGCGATAAAAAAGTTCTCCGACGATTGCGGGTTACCTAATCGGGCAGCGTCTTCAGATAAGAACGCTTTTCATCTGCACTTATCTGTTGCTACCAATTGGGGAAAACATGGGGACGTTACAAGCATCCAAGCCTCGCATGCCTTCGAGGTACCTGATCGTCACTCGCAGCACCTGGGCACTTACCGCCCTGCTGAGCTGCTCGGCAATTGCCTCGCTACCGGCCTTCGCTGCCGAGTCGATTCCTGCCGGCAAGGCACAGCCACAATCGTTGCACTTCTCCATTCCTGCCATGTCGCTGGACGATGCGCTTGCTGCCTACGGAATCACCTCCGGGGTGCAGGTTCTCTATCCGGCAGAGCTCACGAAGGGACTTCGTTCGAGCCCCATCAGCGGCATGCTGACACGAGACCAGGCGTTGTCTCAGATACTCGCAGGCTCCGGGTTGTCGTTCCGTTTCACCGATCAGCGCAGCGTTACCCTGCTGGGCCGGACCAATGACGCCAGCAGGGGGAACGATCCGCTCGAACTTGCCCCCCTCGTTATCTCGGGTGAAAAAATAAATCGCACTCTGGAGCAAACCCAGACCAGCGTGGTGGTGAACACTGACGCGGACTTCAAGGAGCACGGCGACAACACGCTGAACGATGTCTTTGCTCGCACCCCCGGCGTCTACACCCAGCCAGGCAACAAGAACTGGGGTATTCGCGGTGTTCCGGTATCGGGGTTCGACGACCAAGGTCCAGCAACCCTGAACGGTGCGGTGTCGGTCTTCGTAGACGGCGCGCAGCTGCCAAATCGCGCCTTGACGCTGAGCCCGCTGCCACTGTGGGACGTGGAGCAAGTCGAGGTCCTGATGGGGCCTCAATCGACCACTCAAGGTCGCAACTCCCTGGCGGGTGCGGTAGTCGTGCAGACCCGAAATCCAACGTTCACACCGTCGGCCTCTGCACGCGCCAACGTCGGGAACTACGGCACCCAGGGCGGCGCCGCAGCAGCGGGCGGACCACTGGTGGACGGCGTTCTAGCCGGCCGTCTTGCCGTGGACTATCAAGAGAGCGACGGCTATATCGACAACATCGCCACCAACGATGATGCCAACCGCCAACGTAACAGCAACGTGCGCGGCAAGCTGCTGTTCCTGCCCAACGATGAAACAGATGTATTGCTGGGCTTCACCCATAGCGAAAACCGCCAGGGCGTGAACGCCTCGACCCGCCAGAACGGTCACGTGCGCTTCTACAAGATCGATGAAAACTCCAGCGCATACGACAAGATGAAGCAGGACACCGGCACGGCAAAGATCGACTATCGCCTGGATGACGCCTGGACACTTACCTCACTGACCGCTCTCACCCGCTCCGACTACAACGCCCTATTGGACTTTGACCAGACCTCAAGCGACAACATGGAGGCGATCCGAAGCCAGGACACCACGATGTTCAGCCAGGAAGTCCGGCTCGGTTATGACGTCACCGATTTGAAAGGCTTCATTGGCCTTTACTACGGGCATACTCGCAACGATTACCATGACCTGCTGACGTCCGATGGAGCGCCGTTCGGCACGGTGAAAGGCGACACCCGCATCGATAACCAGGCAGTGTTTGGCGAGTTCAACTGGACCTTCCAGCCCGGCTGGACGCTGATTACCGGTGCCCGCCTCGACAGTGAGCACAACGACACCCACGTCGACCAGGACGACTTCTCCAGCCCCGGCGATGCGTCGAAGCGCTTCAGCGCTTTTCTACCCAAGCTTGGCCTTGATCATGAACTGGCAGCCAACCAGTACGTTGGAGTGATGGTTCAGAAAGGCTATCGCGGTGGTGGCGTGAACGTTCGAGCCGGCGGAGGCCATGCCGCTTACGATCCGGAGTACACCACCAACTACGAACTCTCCTATCGCGGCGCGTGGCAGGAGCGAACCTTGCGCCTGCGGGCCAACGTTTACTACACCAAGTGGAAGGACCAACAGGTCAGCATGCTCGACAGCACGGGCAACTTCTTCCAGGTCTACAACGCAGGCGAAAGCACCATCCGCGGCCTGGAAAGTTTCCTGGAAAAGGATTTCGGCAGCAGCCTCAGCCTGAATGCCGGCATGGCCTACACCGACGGCAAGTATCACGACTTCATGGTTGGGGATACGGACTTGGGCGGCAAATCGTTCCTGTACTCGCCCAAGTACAAATTTTCTGCGGGAGGCGTTTATCGATTCGCCAATGGGTTGAGCGTGGGCAGCGACATCGTCTACCAGGACGGCGCTCCATCCGAGTACCAACTTGACGACGAAGGTCATGTGGTTCATCAGCGCAAGAGCGACTACTACACGCTGGTCAACCTGAACGCCGAGTACCAGCTCACCCAGGAGCTGACAATCTCGGGCTATGTGAAGAACCTTTTCGACAAGGACTACATCACCAACGACCGCAGCGGCGACTTCGTAGACGTAGGAGCACCTCGTACGTTCACCGTGGCTCTGCAGTACGACCTTTGATTGAAGCACGGAGCGGCCGCACGAATTGCCGCTCCGGTCTACGCCGCCCTCGCCTGCCGGGACCTTGCCCCGCTTCAGCCTGGGCGATGGCGGCGTAGCCTCTTCGTTCAAGGTGCCGTTACGGCCTGACCCGCCCTCTCGCTCAGTCTCAGCTAAGTCTCACCTCGTACCCTCGCCTCTCACGCCAACCCCTGCGTAAGAAACCCTCGAGGATCAGGGCCGATGACCGACATCACGCTCCTATCGACGCGCCATGCGAGTCCACATACCCCAGCCATACATCGCGCAATACCTGCTGCGGCATACCCTGCCCTGCTGATCGCCTTTGTTCTATTTTTCCTCGTCCCTCTTGGCCTTCACGGGCTCTGGATTCCAGACGAAACGCGCTACGCCCAGGCGGCCCAGGAAATGCTCCAGAGCGGTAATTGGGTAGTTCCGCATTTCATGGGATTGCGGTACTTCGAGAAGCCCATCGGCGGCTATTGGTTGATCGCCTTCGGCCAGGCGATATTCGGCGACAATCTGTTTGGAGCACGTATCGCCTCTGCCGCGAGCACGGCGGCCACTGTGGGCCTGATATTTCTGCTTGGGCGTCGCCTCTGGAATGACAGCTGGAAGACCTGGACGGCCGGCCTGCTCTACATGAGCTTCGGCCTGGCTGCGGGCCAAGCCGGCTACTCGAACATCGACCCGCAACTGACACTCTGGATAACACTCAGCCTGGTCGCAGGCTGGTATGCCATGGAAGGCAAAGGGCGGCGCGAACAATGGGCTGGGTGGGGCATGCTGGGCTTGGCGTGCGGTTCACCGTCAGGAAGCGGATTTCTGGCAGTTCTTTTTCTGGAATGAACACATCCGGCGCTTCGCGGGAACCAAGGCACAACACGCGGCGCCCTTCTGGTTCTTTGTACCCATGCTATTCGCCGGCGCCCTCCCTTGGGCAATGCTGGTCGTCCCAAGCCTGAAACGCGCCTGGCGTGACCGGAAGGAATGCCGCATAGCCTTTCTGAGCCTGTGGCTCGCCATGCCATTCCTGTTCTTCAGCCTCAGCAAAGGCAAGCTGCCGACTTACATTTTGCCTTGCTTCGTTCCGCTCGCTCTCCTGATGGCCAACACACTGGTCGACAAACTGCGGCAAAGGGATGTGTCTGCGGTAAGTGGCAATGGCTTGCTCAACCTGGTCGTCGGGAGCCTCGCCCTGCTGGGTCTGGTCGTCGCTCAAATCGTTCACCCGATCTACACAAACCAACCCGTGCAGGTGGTCCTTGCGTTGCTGGTGTGCATCGGGTGGGCCGCGTGCGGATTCGCTCAATGGATGCGCCCCACACGCCATTGGTTTGCACCGGCTCTCGGGATCTGGATGCTGATCGCGCTGCTCCCGGCAGCGATGCCGCAGTCAGTCGTCGATAACAAGATGCCCGATCAATTCATCGCCCAGCACTTGGACGTGCTGAAGACCTCGAAGAGTTTGCTCAGTAATGAACTAGGAACAGCGTCGGCTCTGGCGTGGCGGCTCGGTCGCAGCGATGTGACTCTGCTGGATGTGCAGGGCGAGCTTCAATACGGCCTCACCTATTCGGATGCCAGCAGTCGAAAAGTCACGTCCGAGAACGTCGCAACGTGGATTGCAGATCGAGCAGAAGAAGGCCCGGTCGGGATCGTGTTGGACCTTTCTGGAAAGTCCAACGCAGTCGCCCCGTCATGGATTCCACCAGGCTCTGAGGTCTACCACGAGAACAACCTGCTCATAGTGGTGACTCAACGCCGCGGGAGTCCCGCTCCGCCATCGGCGAGCAAAACACCCTGACGATGATCGCGGCGCTGACACGTAACCCCATGGTCTTCACCGGTAGCCGAAACGTGCAAGGTAGAGGCACGGATTGAGCGCTGCAGCCAGGGCCTTCCACACATAGTCATCGACGACACGCTCTAGGCGCCGACCCTCAACTTCACGTGAGACGCGCCCCATCGGTTACGAAGCCTGTCGCCCTCGATCGTGGCGGGACGCATAACGAACGAGCGTGAACACCTCCCATCCTCGGGTCATCATCGATATGGATGATGACATGAGGGGTCCGCCACCTCACTATGCGCAGGAGCCCCACACCCCAGCGGATGGGATCTGCTGCGCCTGGCCCAGGAGGCAACATGAAATGGACATCGATGGTCATCGCGTGCCTGGTGACGACTGGCTGCTCCAGCAGTATGCAAAACCTCGTCGGCCCGATGGACACCGACCCGAAGGACCTCACGCTCGAGCAACTCGAAGTACAGAACGAGGCGATACGCAAGGTGCTCGAACCCTGCGACACCCTGTTCGGCGTGCAGACGGAGAAGGCCAAGGAGAAGGCCAGATCAGCCTGGTGGCTGAAAGTGCTCGGCGTCACGTCGGCGTCGATCGTCGCCCCGGCCCTGACAGCAGCAAACGCCTCCGCCAACGCCGCCTGGATTGCCGGTGCCAGTGGAACCGGTGGGGCGGTGATCGCCATGCTCGACAGCGCCGACTCGATGGGAATCAGCGGTGTTGCCGCACTGCGCAGCCTGACCAAGCTGGCCGAGGTCATCGGACCGGATATCGACATCGCCGAAGACATCGCCAAGCCGTTCAACGAGCGTAGCGCCGCTGCGGCCAGAGCCGCCCGCAGATGCCGGCTGCAGGTGCCCAGCGTCGCGCCGGCTGCAGCGCCGGCTGCTGCACCAGCCCCAGCCCCAGCCCCGCCAGCCGCCGCAAAGACCTAGGTCCGCCGGACACCGCAGGCAACCTCCCCGCGGCGCCCGGCGAGCGCCGCCTTACTTCTTGGCAGTCAGCGTGCTGTAGCTGGTGATCAGGTTCCGGTAGTCCGGAATGTGGTTGGAGAACAGCGCGGCCAGCCCCTCGATATCGTTGCGCCAGTCGCGGTGCAACTCACAGGCCACGCCGAACCAGGTCATCATCTGTGCGCCGGCGGCCTCCATGCGGCGCCAGGCGGCATCGCGGGTGACTTCGTTGAAAGTGCCGGACGCATCGGCCACGACGAACACGTCGAAACCCTCCTCCAGCGCCGAGAGCGCCGGAAACGCCACGCACACCTCGGTCACCACGCCCGCCAGGATCAGTTGCTTCTTGCCGGTGGCCTTCACCGCCTTGACGAAGTCCTCGTTGTCCCAGGCATTGATGTTGCCCGGCCGGGCGATGTAGGGCGCGTCCGGGAACAGGTCCTTCAGCTCCGGCACCAGCGGGCCGTTGGGGCCGTTTTCGAAGCTGGTGGTGAGGATGGTGGGCAATTTGAAGTATTTGGCCAGATCGGCCAGGGCAAGGACGTTGTTCTTGAACTTGTCCGGTTCGATGTCGCGTACCAGCGAGAGCAGACCGGCCTGGTGATCGACCAGCAGTACGGCGGCCTGGGATTTGTCGAGACGGACATAGGGCTTGCTCATGGCGATTCCTCGTGACGATGGACGCCCGGCGCAGGGCGCCGGGCCGGAGATGAGTCAGCGGTACTGCGTGCTCGCTCGGATTGCCTCGGCCCCACGGGTCCGACGGCAAGACTCAAGCGTAGGCCATGGAATCCGCTACGCCGATGCAAACAGATAGCACTTCGGCACCTGGCGCCGGTCCACGATGAAGGGATTTGGAGACGAGAAGATGACGGCAGGACTTTCAGACTTCACTGACAGATAACTCCAGCGACAAATCCTTACCATCTGTCGACATTGTTGCTGTAACCAGTTCTACCGAATGGAAATATTCGTTAAATGTCTATGCTGAAAATTGTACGAAACGTGGTGGGGGGTCAGCGCCATGGCCAGGAACGTTAAAGAGCGCGCAACGGTGATCTGTCGGCTCGACGACAAGATCCTCTTCGTCCGCAAGGCCAAGTCGAAATGGAACCTCCCCGGCGGCCGCATCGAGGCCGACGAACGCCCGGGCCAGGCGGCCCTGCGCGAGCTGATCGAGGAGACCGGCCTGGCGCTGGAACAGATGAACTACATCGCGCCGCTGGAGCTGTACCAGACGCTGCACTATGTGTTCGAAACGCCTGTCGATCCGTCGCTGCAGCCCACGCCACTGAACGAGATCGCCGACTGCCGCTGGTTCACCCCGGAAGAAGCGAGCAAGCGCAACATCAACAAATCGGCACGCCGGGTCCTCAAGAACTGCGTGCGCCAGGCGAGCTGAGCCCCGCGCCGGACTCGCCGACCCAGCGCTTGCGCGCGTTCAGGTAGGCGGCGAGGTCACCGTAGCCCAGGCGCTCGGCAATGCGCGTGCGGCTTTCTCCCTGTAGCTCCAGGTGTTGCTCCAGCTCCTTGCGCACCTGATCGAGCAATTCGCGAAACCCCATGTCCTGCTCCGCCAGCCGCCTGCGCAAGGTGCGCGGACTCTGGTGCAACTGGTCCGCAACGCTTTCCAACGCGGGAACCTCGCCGCGTTCGAGCATGCGCCGCGCAATGCCGGCCGCCCTGGCCGCCCAGCCGCTGAGCTGGCGCAGGCGCGCGAGCCGACGATCGAGCTCCAGCGTGAGCAGCTCCACCAAGCCGGCGTGGCGCCCCAGCAGCGGCAAGGCGAGCGTCTGCGCATCGAAGTACAGCCGGTTGCAGGCGCTGGCGAATTCGATTCGCTCGCCGAACCATTGGGCGTACTGCGCGTGGTAATCGGGCCGGGCATGGGTGAAGCAGGCGCGCACCGGCAGCACCGGGCAGCCGGTGCCACGGCGCAACTGGGTGACTGCCATCACGCAGTAGTGCTCCAGCAGGAAGCGGCTCAACGGCTCGGGGGCGTCGATGATCAGCTCGACGGCGACGGTGTCGCCCTCCTCCAGCAATCGGAAGGTATCGGTATCCGCCGCCAGCGGGGCGTAGCGCACCCAACAGAGCACGGCCTGCCGCACATCGGCGCAGAACTGCGCGAGGTGGGCGATCACATGCCAGTCCTGCGGGGTGAACTGGCCGAACAGCTGCAGGCCGATGGCGGGCTCCAGGCTCGCCGCTTCCAGCCACAGCTGTTCGAGTTCGACCAGGCTGTAGTCGCTGTGACGACGCGCGCGGTGGCTGCTCAGGTAACGCTCCAGCACTTGGCCGAGCGGCCCGCGGTGGTATCGCTGCGCCACAGGGTTGGCCAGTTCTCGGGTGTTTCTGTCCTTTTCGCGCATGGGTCGCCGTTCGGTCCTGGGTTCTGATGGGCACGCCTTGTCCCATTGGACCCGAACCGAGAGTGTCATGACTACAACAACAATGCTCCTCGATAATCCGACCGTGATCGTGGCGGGAATCTTCCTCGCCTTCATCCTTCTCGAACTGGCCTGCGCCACCTTCCGCCAACCCCGCGGCCAGCGCCGTGACGTGCTGATCGAGATCATCGGCTCCAGCCTGCTCTTGGCGGTGACTTTCCCGCTGGTCATGTGGGCCAGCGGCGCCCTGCTCGACTTCGCCTTCCCCGCCGCCGCCGGTTCACTGGCGGGCATCCCGTGGCTGGCCGGCTTCGCGCTGTTCCTGCTGTTCGACGACATGACCCAGTACTGGTGGCACCGCCTGGCGCATCAGGTGCCGTTCCTCTATGCCCTGCACCGTGCGCACCATTCCGCGCCGTACATGAGTATCCGCATCGTCTATCGCAACAACAGCTTCTACTACCTGCTGATGCCGGGCATCTGGTTCTCCGGGGCGCTGATCCACATGGGGTTGGCGAACGTCTACTACGTCTACCTGATCCTCAAGATGTGCGTGATCTTCGGCGCCCACAGCAACCTCGCCTGGGACGACAAGCTCTATCGCATCCGCGCCCTGCGCCCACTGATGTGGCTGCTGGAGCGGACCATCTCCACACCCGCCACCCACTCTGCACACCACGGCCTCAACGCGGACGACGGCGTGACCAACTACAAGGGCAACTTCGGCAACCTGCTGTTCTTCTGGGACGTGCTGTTCGGGACGGCAAAGATCACCCGGCGCCGCCCGCAGACCTACGGCATCGAGGACCTGGCGCCGGTGAGCTGGCAGGAGGAAGTCTTCTGGCCGGTGGTGCGTACCCGTGCACCAGCCGATGCCAAGGACGTGGCGGCGGAGGTGGCCCGATGAGCCCTAACATCGTGCTGGTTGCCGGTTCCAGCCAGTTGGACAGCCAGTCGGCGAAGGTCGCCCGTTACCTCGCCGGGCGCCTGGAAAGCCTCGCCCTGTGCGGCTGGGCGCAGGTCATCGACCTGGGCACTACACCGTTGCCGCTGTGGCCGGCACCGGACACCGAGAACGTCTGGCCGGAGCAGCGCGAACTGCTGCGCGAGGCGGATGCGCTGGTGGTGATCGCCCCGGAATGGCACGGCATGGCCTGCCCGGCGCTGAAGAACTTCTTCCTCTATGCCGGGCTGCGCGAGCTGGGCCACAAGCCGGCGTTGCCGGTGGGCGTTTCCGCTGGCCTGGGCGGCGCCTATCCGCTGGCCGAGCTGCGCGCCTCCAGCTACAAGAACAGCCGCATCGCCTACCTGCCGGAACAGTTGCTCATCCGGCGGGTGGAGTGCATGTTCAATGACGGCCCGCCGCATGACGAGGACGACCGGCGCCTGCGCGAGCGGGCGGACTGGGCGCTGCGCATGCTCTGCCGCTACGCCGAGGCCCTGCGCGGGGTGCGCGGACTGATCGACGCGCTCGATCCGGACTACGCCAACGGAATGTGAGAAGCCCGTGAGGGATGCGCGGGAAGGCGCTTCAAGGTATCTTCAGCGCCTTCCTACAAAAACGCTCCCACAGGATTCGCACTCCCATGCTTCGCGCCGCCCTGCTCTGCGCCACCGCACTTCTCACCACGGCGATGGGTTCCAGCCTCGCCCTCGCCCAGGTCGAGGTGAAGCCGGTGCAGCATTCCAAAGTCGGCGAAGTGCTGGCGGTGCGGATCTCCGAAGACATCGCGCCTGGCGACTACGAACGCCTGCTCAAGGGCCTGATGGCCCATCCTGGCAAGTTCGCCCGCAAGGTCGTGTTGCTCGACAGCATTGGCGGCAGCGCGGCGGAGTCGATCAAGATGGGCCGCCTGTTGCGCGAATCAGGCTTCGAAACCCTGGTGCCAACCAACAGCGTCTGCCAGGGTTCCTGCGTCTACCTGCTGGCCGCGGGCAAGCACAAGACGGTGCGCGGCTACGTCGGCCTGCACCGTCCCTACTACCCGGCTGGTGATTCTTCACAGGCGGCGGGCAGCTACAACGCCCGCACCTACTTCCGCGACATGGACATCCCGCTGGAACTGGCCGACACCATGCAGAGCATCGATCCGCAGCGCATGCGCGTGCTCACCCCGCAGGAACTGCAACGCTACCGTCTGGGCGCGACGCCCAGCCAGATCAGCGCTCGCTGACCGACTGCGGCCACTGGTCCGCGCGCAGGTAGCCCAGCAGCGTCGGAGCCTGCTGCCCGTCGCTGAGCAGGAACAGCGATGAGCCGTAGTCCGGGGTCTCCGGGTCCGGCACACTGATCGAATGCTCCAGGTCCTCGATGCATTCGCTATGGGTCACCAGGATCAGGTTGCGATGCGCCACCTTGTGCTCGAGCGCCTCGCGCAGCATCGACCCCTGGCAGTTGTATAGCCATGGCTGCTGCACCGGCGCCTTGTCGAACATCGAGGTGGCGGTCTGCGCGGCGCGCAACTGGTTGCTGCTGAGGACGTCGGCGTTGGCCAACCCCATTGCCGCGAAATCCTGCCCCAGTTGCCGAGCGCTTTGCCCGCCGCGCACCGTGATGCCCTCGGACTCCGCCAGGCACGGCGAACTCGAGCGGTCACAACGCTCGGCGTGGCGCACCAGCACGATCAGGTCACCCTTTCGCCAGTGCTCGCGCAGCTCCGCCTGACGCTCTGCGTCGCCCACCAGCGCCGGCGCCTGTGCGGTATTCAGCGGCAGGAAACCACTGAGCAGGCCGATGACGGGCAGTAGCGCCACCAAGTAGAGCCAGCGGCGAGAGAGTGCAGCGAGAACTGTGTGGATAGGCATGGGACTCCGCCGTACTGCGAGATCGGTGTCTGTTCATGGGCTGCCGCGAGGCAGGAAGCCCGGCCCGTCCCTGGGCCTCCATCGCACTACAAGGTTGTCAGATGGCGGGCGAGCAAACCCTAACCCCAGTTTCGTGAAGAACCCGTTATGAATTGCTGAAGAATCCGTCGCACGGCAAGACGACCGTCCGTCGCCCTGGCGCAGCGGGAGAGTCTGCCTGGCGTATTGCGCTGCTCCAGGCATCACCGGACTGTGGTAGAAGCAAGGCATATTGCCACCAGGGGTCATCCATGCCGTACGACGCCGCCACCGAGAATCCGGTCTACCAAACCCTGCTCGAATCCACCCGCGCCATCCCGTGGAAGATCGACTGGAAAACCATGACCTTCGCCTACATCGGCCCGCAGATCGAAGCGCTGCTGGGCTGGAGCCAGGACAGCTGGATCAGCGCCAACGACTGGGCAGAGCGCATGCACCCGGAAGATCGCGAGCGGGTGGTCGAGTTCTGCGTTTCGCAGTCCCGCGAGGGCACCGACCACGAGGCCGATTACCGCGCCCTCACCTCCTCCGGCGACTACGTGTGGATTCGCGACGTGGTGCACGTGGTGCGCGGTGACGACGGCGAGGTGGATTCCCTGGTGGGCTTCATGTTCGACATCAGCGAGCGCAAGCGCGCCGAAGAAAAGCTGATCATGCTGCAACGCCAGTTGGAGGAATATTCGTACAAGGACGGCCTCACCGGCGTAGCCAACCGGCGCATGTTCGATACCGTGCTGGACACCGAATGGGGCAGCGCCCAGCGCAGCGGCCAGCCCCTGTCGCTGGTGTTGCTGGATATCGACTACTTCAAGCAGTTCAACGACCACTACGGCCACATCAACGGCGACGACTGCCTGCGCAACGTCGGCAAGGTGCTGGCCGGCGCCCTGCACCGCCCGCGCGACTTCATCGCCCGTTTCGGCGGCGAGGAGTTCGTCCTGGTCCTGCCGGAGACCGACGCCGAGGCCGCGCGGCAGATCGGCGAGCGTTGCCGCAGCCTGCTGCGCGAACAGCACATCGCCCATGAGAAGTCCGCTGTTTCGTCTCTCCTGACCATCAGCCTGGGCGTCGGCACCGCCGTGCCCGCAGTCAGCGACCGCCCGCTGGACTTCGTCGCCGCGGTCGACCGCCTGCTCTACCAGGCCAAGCAGACCGGGCGCGATCGCCTAGTGGCAGCGCAATGGAGTCGGGGCGACGACCTGCGCCGTGATGCGGTGCGCTCGGGTTCCTGATTCGCACGCTGCGACGTCCTGACCCGACCATCCGGCCGACGCCTGCGCCAGAGCTGACTAAGCTCTATAGCCACACGCGCGTGCCGGCGGCAGCGCGGTGGCCTCACGAGGGCCGCCGCCACTTTCGCCAAACTTGGCGGTACACCTGGCCCGGAGCCGGCATTGCGTAGAGCCGACCCCGTAACCAGGACCCCTGACCATGCACGACATCGACCCCGTCGAAACCCAGGAATGGCTGGACGCGCTGGAATCCGTACTGGAGAAAGAAGGCGAAGACCGCGCCCACTACCTGATGACTCGCCTTGGCGAGCTGGCCAGCCGAACCGGCACGCAACTGCCCTACGCCATCACCACGCCCTACCGCAACACCATCCCGGTGGGCCATGAGGCCCGAATGCCGGGCGACCTGTTCATGGAGCGGCGCATCCGCTCGCTGGTGCGCTGGAACGCACTGGCCATGGTGATGCGCGCCAACCACAAGGACCCGTCGCTGGGCGGGCACATCTCCACCTTCGCTTCCTCGGCGACCCTCTACGACATCGGCTTCAACTACTTCTTCAACGGCCCCACCGAGGAACACGCCGGCGACCTGATCTACTTCCAGGGCCACGCCTCTCCTGGCATTTACGCCCGCGCCTACATCGAGGGCCTGCTGACAGACGAGCAGCTGGAGAACTTCCGCCAGGAGGTGGATGGCAAGGGCATATCCTCCTACCCGCACCCCCGGCTGATGCCGCATTTCTGGCAGTTCCCCACGGTGTCCATGGGCCTGGGTCCGATCCAGGCGATCTACCAGGCGCGCTTCATGAAGTACCTGGAAAGCCGCGGCTTCATTCCCGCCGGCAAGCAGAAGGTCTGGTGCTTCCTCGGCGATGGCGAAACGGATGAGCCGGAATCCCTCGGCGCGATCTCCCTGGCCGGGCGCGAGAAGCTCGACAACCTGATCTTCGTGGTCAACTGCAACCTGCAACGCCTGGATGGCCCGGTGCGCGGCAACGGCAAGATCATCCAGGAACTGGAAGGCGTATTCCGCGGCGCCAACTGGAACGTGATCAAGGTGATCTGGGGCCGTTTCTGGGACCCACTGTTCGCCAAGGACCACGCCGGCCTGCTGCAGGCACGGATGGACGAAGCGGTGGACGGCGACTACCAGAACTACAAGGCCAAGGACGGCGCCTTCGTCCGCGAGCACTTCTTCGGCGCGCGCCCCGAGCTGCTGGAGATGGTCAAGGAGCTCTCCGACGAGGAAGTCTGGAAACTCAACCGCGGCGGCCACGACCCGTACAAGGTCTACGCCGCCTACCACGCGGCGGTGAACCACAAGGGCCAGCCCAGCGTGGTGCTGGCCAAGACCATCAAGGGCTACGGCACCGGTACCGGCGAGGCGAAGAACATCGCCCACAACATCCACGAGATCGACGTGGACAGCCTGCGCGCCTTCCGCGACCGCTTCGACATCCCGATCAAGGACGACGACCTCGCCAAGTTGCCCTTCTACCGTCCCGACGAAGGCAGCGCCGAGGCGCGATACCTGAAGGAACGCCGCGCCTCACTGGGCGGCTTCATGCCCCACCGCCACGGCAACAGCCAACGCATCCCGGCGCCGCCACTGGAGACGCTCAAGGCACTGCTGGATAGTTCGGGCGACCGCGAAATCTCCACCACCATGGCCTTCGTGCGGATCATCTCGCAGTTGGTGAAGGACAAGGAGCTGGGCCAGCGCATCGTGCCGATCATCCCGGACGAAGCCCGCACCTTCGGCATGGAAGGCATGTTCCGCCAGCTCGGCATCTACTCCTCGGTAGGCCAGCTCTACGAGCCGGTCGACAAGGAACAACTGATGTTCTACCGCGAGGACAAGAAGGGCCAGATCCTCGAGGAAGGCATCACCGAGGCCGGCGCCATGTCGTCGTTCATCGCCGCAGGCACCGCGTACAGCAACTATCGCCAGCCGATGCTGCCGTTCTACATCTTCTATTCGATGTTCGGCTTCCAGCGCATCGGCGACCTGGCCTGGGCGGCCGGCGACAGCCTGACGCGCGGCTTCCTGCTGGGCGGCACCGCCGGGCGCACCACGCTCAACGGCGAAGGACTGCAGCACGAGGACGGCCACAGCCACGTGCTGGCCTCGGTCATCCCCAACTGCCGCACCTACGACCCGACCTATTCCTACGAGCTGGCGGTGATCGTCCAGGAAGGCGTGCGGCAGATGATGGAAGAGCAGCAGAACGTCTTCTATTACATCACCGTGATGAACGAAAACTACCCGCACCCGGCCCTGCCCAAAGGTGCCGAGGCCGGGATCATCAAGGGCATGTACCTGCTCATCGAGGACCACCGTGCTGCCGCACACCATGTGCAGTTGCTGGGCTCGGGCACCATTCTGCGAGAGGTGGAAGCGGCGGCGAAGATACTGCGCGAGGACTTCGGCATTGGCGCCGATGTCTGGTCCGTTCCGAGCTTCAACGAACTGCGCCGCGATGGACTGGCCGTGGAGCGCTGGAACCGCCTGCATCCGGGCCAGAAGCCCAGGCAAAGCTACGTGGAAGAATGCCTCGCCGGCCGCAAGGGGCCGGTGATCGCATCGACCGACTACATGAAGGTCTACGCCGAGCAGATTCGCCAATGGGTGCCGACCAAGGAATACAAGGTCCTGGGCACCGACGGCTTCGGCCGCAGCGATACTCGCGCCAAGCTGCGCCACTTCTTCGAGGTGGACCGTCACTGGGTGGTGCTCGCCGCGCTGGAAGCCTTGGCTGATCGCGGCGACATCGAGCCGAAAGTGGTGGCCGAGGCCATCGCGAAATTCGGCCTCGATCCGGAAAAACCCAACCCGCTGGACTGCTGAGGAGAGGCACCGTGAGCGAGACCATCCGCGTACCCGACATCGGCAACGGCGAAGGCGAAGTCATCGAACTGCTGGTCAAGGTCGGTGATCGTATCGAGGCCGACCAGAGCCTGCTGACCCTGGAATCCGACAAGGCCAGCATGGAAATCCCCGCGCCCAAGGCCGGCGTGGTGAAGGCCATCAAGGTGAAGATCGGCGACACGCTCAAGGAAGGCGACGACATCCTCGAACTGGAAGCCGAAGGCGCTACCGAGGCCAAGGCCGAAGAGCCCGCCAAACCGGCAGCCGAACAACCCAAGCCCGCCGCCGCGCCTGCGCCGCAATCCGCACCTGCGGGAGGCGGTGGCGTGGAAACCATCAAGGTTCCTGACATCGGCAACGGCCAGGGCGAGATCATCGAGCTGATGGTCAAGGTCGGCGACCGCATCGAGGCCGACCAGAGCCTGCTGACGCTGGAATCCGACAAGGCCAGCATGGAGATTCCCGCGCCCAAGGCCGGGGTGGTGAAAGCCATCAAGGTGAAAATCGGCGACACCCTCAAGGAAGGCGACGACATTCTCGAACTGGAAATCGAGGGCGGCGCCGCACCCGCCAGCACTCCGGCCGCTGCAGCGTCCGCCTCCGCACCAGCTCCAGCCCCCACTCCGGCGAAGGAACAGCAGGCCGCACCTGCGGCCAGCGGCGGCGTGGAGACCATCCGCGTACCGGATATCGGCAATGGCCAGGGCAACGTCATCGAGCTGATGGTCAAGGTGGGTGACAGCATCGAGGCCGACCAGAGCCTGCTGACGCTGGAGTCGGACAAGGCCAGCATGGAAATCCCCGCGCCCAAGGCCGGGCTGGTGAAAGCCATCAAGGTGAAGATCGGCGACACGCTCAAGGAAGGCGACGAAATCCTGGAGCTGGAAGTTGCAGGTAGCGCTCCCGCCCAGGCTTCGGCTCCCAGCCCGGAGAACCCCGCCGCCCCTGTCGCCACATCACCTGTGCAGCCCAAGGCGCCAGAAGTGGCGCCTGTCGGTGCACCTAGTCGCGACGGCACCAAGGTTCATGCCGGGCCGGCGGTGCGCATGGTCGCCCGCGAGTTCGGTGTCGACCTGGCACAAGTCACCGGTACTGGTCCCAAGGGCCGCATCCTCAAGGAAGACGTGCAGTTGTTCGTCAAGGAGCAACTGCAACGGAGCAAGTCTGGCGCCTCTGCGGGAGCAACCGGCGGCGCAGGCATTCCGCCGATCCCGGAAATCGACTTCAGCAAATTCGGTGAAGTGGAAGAAGTGGCCATGACCCGCCTGATGCAGGTCGGCGCCAGCAACCTGCACCGCAGCTGGCTGAACGTGCCCCATGTGACCCAGTTCGAGTCCGCCGACATCACCGAGGCGGAAGCCTTCCGCATAGCGCAGAAGGCAGCAGCGGAAAGAGCCGGGACCAAGCTGACCATCCTGCCGATCCTGCTCAAGGCCTGCGCCCACCTGCTGCGCGAGCTGCCGGACTTCAACAGCTCGCTGGCGCCCAGCGGCAAGGCGCTGATCCGCAAGCATTACGTGCACATTGGCTTCGCGGTGGATACGCCGGATGGACTGCTGGTGCCGGTGATCCGTGACGTGGACAAGAAGGGTCTGCTGCAGTTGGCCCTGGAAGCGGCTGAACTGGCGGAGAAGGCGCGGACCAAGAAGCTCTCCGCCGACGCGATGCAAGGCGCCTGTTTCACCATCTCCAGCCTGGGGCATATCGGCGGCACCGGCTTCACGCCCATCGTCAATGCGCCGGAAGTGGCGATACTCGGCGTGAGCAAGGCGACCATGCAGCCGGTGTGGGACGGCAAGGCCTTCCAACCGCGGCTGATGCTGCCGCTGTCGCTGTCCTATGACCACCGGGTGATCAATGGCGCGGCGGCGGCGCGGTTCACTCGGCGGCTCGGGGAGGTGCTGGGGGATATTCGCAGTTTGCTGCTTTGATGCCGAAGCCTACCTGCAGGAGCAACTGCCTTCGTCGGGGAAACCGTCTACAGGATTTCCCCTCTCCCCAACCCTGGCTGCGCGCCCCGCTCCGAAGGGAGAGGGAGCGGTCCGTGCCGGCTGATGGAACGGCTTCATCCTGCACCGATCGGTCCCCTCTCCCTCTGAGCGGGGCGCGCAGCCAGGGTTAGGGTGAAGGCCGACCGGGGCACGGACCGATCAGTTAGGAGCAACTGTCTTTCTCGGGAAGCCCGCGCCGATGCTTTACCCTCATCCCAGCCCTGGCTACGCGCCCCGCTCCTGAGGGAGAGGAAGCCGACCGCGCCGACTGACACCGAAGATTCATCCTGCACCGAACGGTCCCCTCTCCCCCCGGGAGAGGGTTAGGGTGAGGGCCGACCGGAGCACGGACCGATCAGGCAAGAGCGAGCCATGCCCGCACGCCCATGGTGCGCTGCTACAGGATCACCATCACCATGGACTACATCCGATCCAACGGAATCCGCAGGTACCGCACGCCATTGGCCTCGGCCTCCGGCAACTCCCCGCCACGCATGTTCACCTGGATCGACGGCCAGATCAGCGCCGGAGCGTTCAGCGTCGCATCGCGGGCCACGCGCATCGCGACGAAAGCATCCTCGCTGATGCCGTCGTGGACATGCACGTTTTCCCTGCGCTCGCGCTCGACCGTGGTCTGGTACTGGTGCTCCTCGCGTCCCTCCGTCAGATAGTCGTGGCAGAGGAACAGCCGGGTCGAATCGGGCAGCGCGAACAGCCGCTGGATCGAACGGTACAACTGCCGCGCATCGCCGCCGGGAAAATCGCAGCGGGCGGTGCCGTAGTCGGGCATGAACAGCGTGTCGCCGACGAAGGCCGCATCGCCGATGCGATAGGTCATGCAGGCCGGCGTGTGGCCGGGAGTGTGCAGGGCCTCGGCGCGCAGATTGCCGATGGTGAAGGTCTCGCCGTCCGCGAACAGGTGGTCGAACTGGCTGCCGTCACAGGGGAAGTCTTCGCCCAGATTGAACAGCCCGGCAAAGGTGCGCTGCACCTGGGCAATGCTGGAGCCGATGGCCAGGCGTCCGCCCAATTCACCCTTGAGCCACGCCGATGCGGACAGGTGGTCCGCATGCAGGTGCGTTTCCAGCAGCCACTCCACCGTCAGGCCCTGTTCGCGCACGTAGGCCGCGATGCGCCGGGCGCTGTCATGGCTGACCCGGCCCGCAGCGGCGTCATAGTCCAGCACCGGGTCGACAATGGCGCAACGGCTCGTGGCGGGGTCGGTAACCACGTAGCTGTAGGTGGACGTCGCGGTGTCGAAGAAGTGCTGGATGCGGGCGGTCATGCCGGGTTCCTTGCTGTCGGGGCCGGAGCGCCGAGCGGTTTCTCGTAGCGCCAGGCGTCGCTGCCGTCTTCGTAGAAGCCGGCGCTGCGGGCGAAGCGGACATAGCCGCTGCGCTCGTAAAGGCCAATGGCGCTGGTGTTGTCGGTGCGCACTTCCAGGCGCAGGCGCCGGCAACCGCGCGCCCGGGCCTGCTCTTCGCACCGTTCCAGCAGCGCACCGCCAAGGCCCTGCCCTCGCGCTTGCCGGGAAATCGCCAGGGAGTATAGGCGGGCGATGTCCGAGCCCCGTCTCAGCAGGAGCAACGCGTAGCCCAGCAACTCGCCATCACGGTCGGCGACCAGCAGGATGGTGCTGGGTGTCCCGATCAGTCTGCGAAAGCTGCGGCCACTGATGCGGTCCTGCTCGAAACACTCTTCTTCCAGCACCAGCAAGTTCGCCAAATCGGCCGACGTGGCAAGGCGATATAACAGCGACATGGGTTCTCCGTAAAACTATCGTAATGAACCGGGACATTTCCTGAAGTTACTGCTTAATAGACACACGGCAACTTTCAGACAGGTCCGTGAACAATGTCTTCGTTACACACTAACTTCCATGAAAAGTTCAGCGCAAGTTCTCTGCACGTCGTCACCGACACGTCTGCTGAGCCTCCTTCAGCCCGGTCAGGCCAGGTTCTGATCATCGTCGAGCGCAAGGAAGACTGGGCGTCCTATATTCCCAGCGAAGATATGCTGAGCGCCCGCGAGTATCTGGAAGATTCGCATCAGTTCGAATCGGGAAAGCGCTTCCAGGTCATCAACCTGTGCCGCAACTATAAATATCTCGGCCACGGTTATTACTGTTCACTATTGGCCGAAGCGCGGGGCCACAAGGTCATTCCGTCGGTACGCACCATCAGCGAGCTGGCGAAGAAATCCCTCTACGGCCTGGCCCTGGACGGCCTGGAAAGATCCCTGGAAAAAGCCCTCGCCCAGCATCCCTGCGCCAGTACCGATGGCTTCACCCTGCGCCTGTACTTCGGCCATACCGACCTGGAACCACTACAGCCCATCGCCCGCCAACTGTTCGAGGCCTTCCCCTGCCCCATCCTGCTGGTGGACTTCCGCCGCACCGACGCCTGGCATATCGCGGGAATCCGCCCCGGCGCGCTGCACAAGCTGCGCGATAACCAGGAAGACCAGTTCGCCGACGCCCTCGACCGCTTCAGCCGGCGCGTCTGGCGCCAGCCCAATTCGCGGCGCCTGGCGCGCTACGACCTGGCCATCCTGCACAACCCGGCGGAAAGCCTGCCGCCTTCCAATGCCGGCGCTCTGGATAGCTTCGTCCGCGTCGGCCGGCAGCTGGGCATCGACGTCGAGCTGATCGAGAAGAAGGACTACGCGCGGCTGGCCGAATACGACGCGCTGCTGATCCGCGAGACCACCAGCGTTGACGACCACACCTATCGCTTCGCCAAGAAAGCCGAGAGCGAGGGGCTGATCGTGATGGACGACCCGGCGTCGATCCTGCGCTGCACCAACAAGGTCTATCTCACCGACCTGCTGCGCAGCCACGGCCTGGGCATGCCGGCCACGGAAATCCTCTACAAGGACAACCCGCAGGAGCTGGAGCGCGTCGGCGCGCGGCTGGGCTTCCCGCTGGTGCTGAAGATCCCCGACGGCTGCTTCTCCCGGGGCGTCTACAAGGTCGAGGACGCCCAGCAACTGCACAGCGTCAGCGCCGAGCTGTTCGAGCACTCGGTGCTGCTGCTCGCCCAGGAGTACCTCTACACCGAGTTCGACTGGCGCATCGGCATCCTCAACCGCCAGCCGGTGTTCGCCTGCCAGTACTTCATGTCCCGCGGGCACTGGCAGATCGTCCAGCACAAGGCCGACGGCGAGGTGATCGGCGAGTGCCGCACGCTGCCGGTGGAAAGCGCGCCGCCCGCCGTCGTGGAGCTGGCACTGAAGACCGCCAACCTGATCGGCGACGGCCTTTACGGCGTCGACCTGAAGGAGCTGGACGGCGAAGTGGTGGTGATCGAAGTGAACGACAACCCCAACCTCGACGCCGGCATCGAGGATGCCTGCCTCAAGGACGACCTTTACCGCCGGGTGCTGGAGGAATTCATCCGCCGCCTGGAACTCAAGCGTCGCGGCCAGGCGCTCTGAGCGCACCGCCCAAGGAGAACCCCATGGAAGCCACGCATATCGGCCTGACCATCCTGATCGCCATCGTCGTGTTCGGTACCGCGATCAACTACTTCGACCACCGCATGAAGCCGCGCGAGGTGCGCGAACAGGCCAGGCGCAAGGCTCAGCCAAAGCGCACGCAGTAGATCGGCGGCAGGTTGGCGGACAGGCATTGCCAGTGGTCCCCGCCGTTCTCCGACAGCCACAGGCCACCGGTGGTGGAGCCCATCGCCAGACAGGCGCCGTCGTCGTCGATGGCCAGGCCGTGGCGATACACCAGGTCGAAGGCGGCGCCCTGGGGCAGGCCGCTATCGAGCACGTCGAAGGTGGCGCCACCATCGCGGGTACGGGTGACGACGAAGCGGGCGTCCACCGGAATGCGGCAGACGTCCTTCACCGCCGGAACGAACCACGCCGTGTCCGGCCGGGTCGGGTGGACGGCAACGGCAAAACCGAAGCTCGAGGGCTCGACCTGTACGTCGTTCCAGCGCGAGCCGCCATCGGTCGAGGTGAAGATGCCATTGTGGTGCTGCACCCAGAGGCGATCCGGCTGTGCCGGGCAATGCACCAGGCGGTGCGGGTCCTGGATGGCGCCCTCTTCGCGCAGCTCCGGCGGCATGTAGTCGGCGTACATGCCGGCGGTGGTGACGCGCCAGTTGGCACCGCCATCGTCGCTCTGCCACACGCCGCCGCAGGACACGGCGACGGTCAGGTGCTGGCTGTCGCGCGGGTCGACGCTGACCGAGTGGATGCCCGGCCAGTCATAGCCGCCGCCCATCCAGCGCGAGCGCTCGGGCACATCCCAGAGCGGACGGTTCAGCTCCCAGCTGTCGCCGCCGTCGTTGCTGCGGAACAGGCCGCCAGGAATGGTGCCAGCCCAGAGCACGCCGGGTTCGGCAGCGCCGCCGGTTTCCAGGCACCAGATCTGCTGCAGGGTCCAGGGCGCGGGCGGCGCTTCACCTTCCGCGGGTTCGGGCAACGGGTCGGGTTGCGGCGGATAGGTCGGCACGGCGACCTCCAGCCAATCCTCACCGGCGCGTTGGCGCCAGAGCTTGCAGCCGAAGTGGCCGAGGTTGAGGGCGGCGTAAAGAGTGTCATCGCGCGGGTCGGCGAGCACCGTGCTGAGCGGTTCGCCGATGAAGTCGCGGCGGCTTTCCTGCCAACCGTCCGCGCCACGCTGGAAGGTGAACAACCCCTTGCGGGTCGCCACCAGCAGTCGATCATCCATTGTGCTCTCCTGAATTGCCGCCGGTTCTCACCCACCGCTCAAGGCCTGCACCACATAGACCTCGCTGTCCGCTGTCAGCGCATCGCTGAGGCGGGCGCGGTCCCGCAGGCGCAGCCCATCGATGAAGATCGTCAGGTGCCGGCGCAATCCGCCCTGGTCATCCAGCAGGTAGCCGCGCAGCTTCGGCGCCTCGGCAAACACCATTTCCAATGCGCCGGACAAGGTGTCCGCCGTCAGCTCGCGCTCCTCGATGGGAACATGGCGCTGGATCGACGGGGCAAAGGCGATACGGCACATGGGCGAACTCGCAACGGGTGCTGACTGCACCAGTCTAGGGCAGGCGCGGCGGGTGGTCCGGGCGCTTCGACGGGATGCGTGATGGCCACGGGATAGGCTCTGGAACGGCCTTCGCAGCGGTCCTTCCCCGGCATTCAGTTTCGATAAAACGAAACCAAACGTCGTGAAAATCACATTTAACAAACCCATCCGCCGTGCGAGTCTCCGGGAATCGTCAGCCATAACCTTCGACATGCATCTGCTCGTTTCGCCCGCATCGCTGGAACCCGTCGCCGCCCGCAAGGCCGGCAGCGCTGTCCGCCTGCCGCGCAAACATGCCCGCTGGCTCGAACTGCAACCGCTGACCCTGCCTCTTGAACTGGCCTTCTGGGCGCTCTGGCACTGCCGCCACGCCCGTCCACCGGACGGCACCTCTCGCTGATCGGGCGTCATCGCCCGAATTCCCTCGACGGAACTACGCTCAGGACTGGCAAAACGCCGTTCTCGAACAAGACGTAGCCCGTTGTATCGCTTGCCTGCCTTCAATCCTGCGCCCGTCGGCGCGGCCCTGGCCTGCAGGTCGTCAGCGCATCCGCGTGGATGCTAACGAGAGCCCCATGAATTTCGCCTCCGTGCAAGAAGCCCAGTATTTCCTGGCCCAGAACCCCGATATCGAGATGGTCGAGCTGTTCATCCTCGACGCCAACGGCGTGCCGCGCGGCAAGCTGCTGCACCGCGAGGAACTGCTCGCCGTGTACCAGTCCGGCCGGCCGCTGCCCAGCACCATTCTCGGCCTCACCGTGCACGGCGAGGATGTGGAGGATTCCGGGCTGGTCTGGGATGTGGGCGATATCGATTGCCGCGCCTATCCGCTGGCCGGCAGCCTGGTACGCCTGCCCTGGCGGCAGATTCCCACGGCGGCGGTGCAGGTCAGCATGCACCCCGAGGAAGGCAAGCCGGCCGACATCGCCGACCCGCGCCACGTGCTGATCCGCGTGATCGACGGTCTGAAGGCCGATGGCTTCCATCCGGTGATGGCCTGCGAGCTGGAGTTCTACCTGCTGGACGCCAAGCGCGATGCCAATGGCCGCCCACAACCGGCGCTGGACGCCGACG
Organism: Pseudomonas sp. PDNC002; assembly: GCF_016919445.1. Taxonomy (NCBI): domain Bacteria; kingdom Pseudomonadati; phylum Pseudomonadota; class Gammaproteobacteria; order Pseudomonadales; family Pseudomonadaceae; genus Pseudomonas; species Pseudomonas sp. PDNC002. Next base: position 5,064,278 of record NZ_CP070356.1, read on the forward strand.
GTGGCCGCCCGCGCGCCACCCAGGTGTATGGCTTGCGCGAACTGGAGCAGATCGAGCCGTTCCTCGCCGACCTCTATGCCGCCTGCAAGGCCCAGGGCATTCCGGCGCGCACGGCGATTTCCGAATACGCGCCGGGCCAGGTGGAGATCACCCTGGAGCACGGCGATGCGCTGGTCGCCATGGACCAGGCTGTGCGCTACAAGCGTCTGGTGAAGGGCGTGGCGCACAAGCACGGCATGCAGGCCTGCTTCATGGCCAAGCCGTTCGACGATCTGGCCGGCACCGGCATGCACATGCACGTGTCCCTGGCCGACGCCGAGGGCAACAACCTCTTCGCCAGCGAAGACCCTGCCGGCACTCCACTGCTGCGCCAGTCCGTGGGCGGCATGCTGAAAAGCCTGCTCGACTCGCTGCTGCTGTTCTGCCCCAACGCCAACTCCTACCGCCGTTTCCAGGCCAACAGCTACGCGCCGCTGGCGCCGACCTGGGGCTGCGATAACCGCACCGTGAGCCTGCGCGTGCCGGGCGGCCCGGCGAATACCCGGCACGTCGAGCACCGCATCTGCGGCGCCGATGCCAACCCGTACCTGGCTGCTGCTGCGATCCTCGCCGGCATCCATCGCGGCATCCGCGAGGAGATCGATCCGGGCGCACCGGTGGAAGGGAACGGTTACGCCCAGGCCAAGGAGTTGCTGCCCACCGACTGGCTCACTTCGCTGCGCGCGCTGGAGCGCTCCAGCTGGGCGCGTGACGCGCTGGGGCACGAATTCCTTGGCGTCTACCTGAAGGTCAAGCAGGCTGAGTACCGCCAGTTCATGGGCGAGGTCGGGGAGCAGGACTGGCGCTGGTATCTGACGCAGGCGTGAGGGTGTGCGCGAAGTGCCGAAGAGCCCCTCACCCCAGCCCTCTCCCGCAAGCGGTAGAGGGGGCCGATTGTGCCGAGACGAGCTCGCCGCTCACTGAAATCTCGGATTGAAACCGAACTTGCAGCCCGCTCCGATCAGCTCCCTCTCCCTTCAGGGAGAGGGCTGGGGAGAGGGAAACCGAACAACAACAGGAACACCGAAATGAACGCTGCACTGAACCCCGCCACTCCCGCCCCCGAGCGCGCGAAGTCCTATTACTCCGCGAGCCTCAACGAAGAGACCAACTACCCCACGCTGCAAGGCGAGGTGAACGTCGACATCGCCATCATCGGCGGCGGCTTCACCGGCGTCGCCACCGCCGTGGAATTGGCCGAGCGCGGCTACAAGGTCGCCATCGTCGAGACCAACAAGGTCGGCTGGGGCGCCAGCGGGCGCAACGGCGGGCAGGTCACCGGCAGCCTCTCCGGCGACTCCGCGATGGAGAAGCAGATGCGCCAGTGGCTCGGCGACGACGTCGACGACTTCATCTGGCACCTGCGCTGGCGCGGCCACGAGATCATCAAGAGCCGCGTGGAGAAATACGGCATCCAGTGCGACCTGAAGTTCGGCCACCTGCACGCGGCGATGAAGCAGTCGCACATGGACGAACTGAAGGCCACCTTCGATGACGCCAAGCGCCGCGGCATGGGCGACGAGATCAGCCTGCTGGACGGCGCCGGCGTGCGCGCGCACCTGGAAAGTGACCTGTACTGCGGCGCGATCAAGAACACCCGCAACATGCACCTGCACCCGCTCAACCTGTGCATCGGCGAAGCCAAGGCCGCCGCCAGCCTGGGCACGCTGATCTTCGAGCACTCCGAGGTGCTGGACATCATCCACGGCCCGCGCCCGGCGGTGGTCACATCCAGCGGACGGATCAATGCCGCGCAGGTGATGCTGGCCGGCGACGTCTACCACAAGCTGGAGCGCAAGCAGCTCAAGGGCATGATCTTCCCGGCCATGGGCGGCATCGTCACCACCAAGCCGCTGGGGGAGCTGGCCAAGCGCATCAACCCGCAGGACCTGGCCGTCTACGACTGCCGCTTCGTGCTCGATTACTACCGCATGACCGGCGACGGCCGCCTGCTGTTCGGCGGCGGCGCCAACTACTCGGGCCGCGACTCGCGCGACATCGCCGGCGAACTGCGCCCGTGCATCGAGCGCACCTTCCCGGCGCTCAAGGGCGTGGACATCGAGTTCCAGTGGAGCTGCGCCATGGGTATCGTGATGAACCGCATCCCACAGCTGGGCAAGCTGTCGGAGAACGTCTGGTACTGCCAGGGCTACTCCGGCCACGGCGTGGCGACCACCCACATCATGGGCGAGATCATGGCCACGGCGATGACCGGCGACCTGGAGAAGTTCGACACCTTCGCCCAGTGCAAGCACATCCGCGTGCCGATGGGCGACGTGTTCGGCAACCCGATGCTGGCGGCGGGCATGTGGTACTACCAGATGATGGAAAAGCTGCGCTGATAGGCAGGCTCCGAACTCGACCTGTAGGAGCGGACCTTGTCCGCGATGGGCAACCGGCCACTCCGGCGCGGCCGGAAATCGATCGCGGACAAGGTCCGCTCCTACGCGTTGCACGGACGACTCGATGCAGCAACGTAGGGCGTACAACCGCGAACGGTTGTACGCGCTGCGGCAGAAGCGCCGCCGCGCCTTGTATCCCGTCGTACCCGCTAGCACTCGACACCACCGCCCCGCTCAGGGATAAAGGGTCCACTTCGCCGTTGGAGTGAGCCATGCGTTTCCCCTCGATGACCGCCCTGCGCGTGCTGGACGCCGTCGCCCGTCTGGGCAGTCTGTCCGGCGCAGCCAGCGAGCTGAGCCTGACCCGCAGCGCCGTCAGCCACCAGTTGCACAGCCTGGAAGACTGCCTGGGCATCCCGCTCACCGAACGGGTTGGCCGCGGCATCGTGCTGACCTACCACGGCGAGTGCTTCGCCCGCGAAACCCAGCGCGCCCTGGCGATCCTCAACGAGGCGCGGCGCTTCGCCAATGCAGAGGAAGTCTCCGGCCGCCTGTGCGTGAGCTGCACGCCGGGCTTCGCCACCTACTGGCTGTGCCACCAGATCGGCAAGTTCCAGCGCGCCCATCCGCAGGTGGAGCTGAACCTGGTCTCGCCGCGGGTACCCGACGACGTCAGCGACCGCGACGTCGACCTGTTCATCGCCTACGGTGTGGGCGACTGGACCGACCTGCACGTGGACCTGATCGCCACCCTCGACACCTTCCCGGTGTGCAGTCCGTCGCTGATCAACTCGGTGGGCGGCCTCGACTCGCCGGAAGACCTCGCCAGCCTGCCCTTCCTGCACATGGTCGATCACTCCGACTGGCTGCTGTGGACCGCGGCCGCCGGGGTGAAGAACCTCAACGTGCGCAACGGCATCGTCTTCTCCGACGCGCACCTGGTGCAGTCGGCGGCCATCGCCGCGCAAGGTGTCGCAATGGGCGATGCGCTGGTCAGCGGCGACGCCATGGCCAAGGGGCAACTGGTGCGCCTGTTCAACGTCGCCATCGAGCCGCCCAATCGCTACTACTTCGTCACCGACCCGGCCAAGTCCGAGCGCCCCGACGTACGGGCCTTCAAGGCCTGGATGAAGGCCGAGCTACGGATGTCCGAACAGTTCCGCCAGAATGCGCGCCATGCGCTGATTGGTGAGTGATTTCGAACAATGAGGGCAAAAAAACGCGATTGAAGCGGAGAGAGATTTGACAATACTGCATTAAAAAAAGGCCGCTGATCTTTACCCGATCCTCACCCGGCGGCTGCTCGAACAAGAACAAGAAATCGAGGTAAGTGCAGTGGAGCGACAGCCCCAACTCCGTGCCATCGGCATCGGCAAGAGCTACGGAAGTTTCAACGCGCTGGATGGCGTGAACATCGACGTCCAGCAGGGTGAGTTCCTCACTCTCCTCGGCCCGTCGGGCTCCGGCAAGACCACCTTCCTGATGATCCTCGCCGGCTTCCAGGACCCGTCCCGCGGTCGTCTGGAGGAAGGCGGCGCCGACATCACCAAGCGCCCCGCCGAGAAACGCAACTTCGGCATGGTGTTCCAGGGCTACGCCCTGTTCCCGCACATGAGCATCGAGGACAACGTCGCCTTCCCGCTGAAGATCCGTGGCGTGAAGGCCGAGGAACGCAACCGTCGCGTACGCCACATGCTCGACGTGGTCGGCCTCGGCGAGCACCTGGGCAAGCGTCCGGGCGAGCTTTCCGGCGGCCAGCAGCAACGTGTGGCCATCGCCCGCGCCCTGGTCTTCGAGCCGGACATGCTGCTGCTCGACGAACCGCTCTCCGCCCTCGACAAGAACCTGCGCGAGCAACTGCAGGCCGAACTGCAGCGCATCCACCGCCAGGTCGGCACCACCTTCGTCTTCGTCACCCACGACCAGAACGAAGCGCTTGCCCTGTCCACCCGCATCGCCATCTTCAACCGTGGCCAACTGGCCCAGGTCGATGCGCCGGAAGTCATCTACAACCAGCCGAACAACCGCTTCGTCGCTGAATTCCTCGGCAAGATGAACCTCTTCCCGCTCAGCCAGGTGGGCCGCGCCGGCGAGCTGGCCTGCGGACGCTTCGGCGAGGCCGAACTGCGCGCCAGCTACTCCCCCGCCCTGCAGGCCGACGCTCCGCTGCTGGCGGTACGCCCCGAGCACATGCAGCTGCACAGCGCACCGCCGCAGGTGAACGGCCACAACGTGGTGCAGGCCGTGCTGACCGCCAAGACCTACCAGGGCGCCAGCACCGAGCTGTGCCTGGGTGCCGGCGCCGAAGGCAAGTTGCCCATGAGCCTGGCCGTACACGCCGACCACCAGGCCTCGCGCCTGGAGCACGGCTCGAAGGTCTGGCTGAGCTGGCCCATCGAGAAAAGCCTGCTGCTGGCCTGAGCCGCCGAACGCGTTAGTCCCCTTTTCGCCATCCCACCTGATCGGGAGCTGCCCCCATGTTCAATCCGAAAGAGTTCAATCCGCACCAGCAAGACTGCATCGAAGTCCTTATCGAAAAGACCCGTCGCGGCCAGATCGACCGCCGTACCTTCCTCAAGGGCATGGGCCTGATGGCCGCCCTGCCGCTGGCCCTGCGCAGCGGCGTGAGCTTCGCCGCCGGCGACAAGCCGCTGGTGGTGGTGAACTGGGGCGGCGACGCGATCAAGGCGTTCGGCAAGGCCTGGACCGAGGGCTTCTCCAAGGCCACCGGCATCCCGACCAAGATCGACGGCAGCGGCCCCACCGAGGGCGCCATCCGCACCCAGCTGTCCAGCGGCCGGGTGAGCTGGGACGTGGTCGACGCGGAAAGCTCGATCCTGCAGAACCTCGGCAAGGAAGGCCTGGTGCAGCCGATCGACTACAACGTCGTGTCCAAGGACAAGGTGCTGCCGGGCTTCGCCTACGAATACGGCATCGCCGACTACATGCTCAGCTACGTGATCGCCTATGACAGCGAGCGTTTCGGCGACAAGGCACCGAAGACCTGGGCGGACTTCTGGGACGTGAAGACCTTCCCCGGCAAGCGCACCCTCTACAAGTGGATGAACGGCATGCTGGAGGCCGCGCTGCTGGCCGATGGCGTGGCTCCGGACAAGCTCTACCCGCTGGACGTGCCGCGCGCCATGAAGAAGATCGAGGAGCTCAAGCCCCACGTACTGGCCTTCTGGGGCTCGGGCGCGGAAACCCAGCAGTTGCTGATCGAGGGCGAGGTCTCCATGGGCGCGATCTGGAACACCCGCGCCCAGGTGATCACCGAGGACAGCGAAGACCGTATCAAGTGGACCTTCGACAACGCGCTGCTGGGCTGCAGCAACTGGGGCGTGCTCAAGGGCAACCCGGCCGGCACCGAGGCCGCGATGAAATTCATCGCCTACGCCCAGGACCCGCAATCCCAGGTCGAGCTGTTCAAGATGTTCGGCAACGGCCCGGCCAACCCCGCCGCCGCCGCGCTGATTCCCGAGGACCGCAAGCACCTCAACTGCACCGACCCGGCAAACCTGCCCAAGCAGATCATGCTCAGCCACGAGTGGTACACCGACCACTACGCGGCGACCCTGGAGCAGTACCTGACCCACATTTCCAAGTGACACGGAGCGCAGGTCATGGCCGATAACGCCCCCTCGCGGCTGAAGCTGGGCGCCCTGCTGCTGCCGCTGCCGCTCGTCCTGTTCGTGTTCTACGTACTGCCCTTCCTCGGCGTGCTCGGCTGGAGCGTGACGCTGCCGGAGCCGGGGATCGAGCAGTACCAGCGGATCATGACGGACCCGGCGATCCACGACGTGCTCTGGCGGACCTTCCGCCTGTGCACCACGGTCAGCGTGATCTCCCTGGTGATCGCCTACCTGATGGCCTACTGCTGGGTCTACAGCCCGCCGTTCTGGCAGCGCGTGGTGGAAATCTGCGTGTTCATCCCGTTCTGGCTGTCGGTGCTGGTGCGTGCCTTCGGCTGGCTGATCGCCCTGCGCAGCAACGGTCTGCTCAACGACTGGCTGCAGTACCTGGGCATCACCAACGAACCCTTGCAGCTCACGCGCAACGAACTGGGCGTGGTGATCGGCATGGTCCACTTCATGGTGCCCTTCGCGCTGTTCCCGCTGGTGTCGACCATGCGCCGCCTCGACCCGCGCGTGCTGCTCGCAGCGCGCGGCCTGGGTGCCGGGCAGATGCGCACCTTCTGGAGCATCTTCGTGCCGCAGACCATTCCCGGCATCCTCGGCGCCTTCATCATCGTCTTCGTGTTCTGCCTGGGCTTCTTCATCACCCCGGCGATCCTCGGCGGCGGGCAGACGGTGATGGTGGCCGAGTACGTCTACCTGCAGATGTTCCAGACCAGCAACTGGGGCCTGGGCGCGGCGCTCTCGGTAGTGCTGCTGGCGCTGGTGAGCGGGATGATCTGGGCGCTGCTGCGCATGACCCGCGTCGACAAGCTGGTCGGCTGAGGATTCAAGAATGAACGCACACGAAACCAAAGCCCCCAGCCGCCTGCTGGCGACCATGGCGATGATCTTCATGATCTTCCCGCTGCTGGCGGTGATCCCGGTGTCCTTTACCAGCAAGCGCTTCCTGTCGATGCCCAACGGCAACTGGTCGCTGCGGCACTACCACGCGCTACTGGACAGCCCGGAATGGCTCTCGGCGATCAGCCAGAGCCTGATCGTCGCCACCGCCACCTGCATCATTGCGACCGCGCTGGCGGTGAGCTTCAGCCTCGGCATCTGGTACCTGCGCTCGCGCCTGGCGACCCTGCTGATCGGCCTGGTGCTGCTGCCCATGGCGATCCCGCCGATGATCTCGGCGATGGTCCTGTACTTCATGGAAACCAAGGTCAGCCAGTTCGCCCCCGGCCTGGGCTACGACACCCTGTTCGGGCTGACCATCGCGCACATCGTGATGGTGGTGCCCTACGGTGTGGTGACCATGCTGGTGGCGCTCAGCCAGCTGGACCGGCGCATCGAGCTGGCGGCGCGCAACCTCGGCGCGAGCCTGGGCCAGACCACCTTCATGGTGGTGCTGCCGAACCTCAAGCTGGGCGTGGCGAGTACGGCGCTGCTGTGCTTTGCGCTGAGCTGGGAGGAGATCGCGGTGACGCTGTTCGTTACCAGTACCGAGGTGAATACCCTGCCCCGGCAGATCTGGTCCGGCCTGCGCGACAACATCGACCCGGCCGTGGCGGCCATTTCGGTGGTGCTGATCGCGCTGACCTTCGTCGCGCTGGTTGGGCGGATGGTTGCCCAGCGCATCGCGACGCGGCCGGTAGGGAGCTGATCGGAAGCCTCGGCGCGACTTGTTACCCTCACCCTGACCCTCTCCCAGGGGAGAGGGGACTGTATGGCATCAGGCGTGGACAATTGTCTCCGCCGGCACGGACTACCCCCTCTCCCTCTGGGAGAGGGCTGGGGTGAGGGCCTGCATCGCAGAGGAGGCCCCATTTGGGTAGGAGCGGACTCCGTCCGCGATCGCCTTCAGGTCCACTCCTGCAACAACCGCGCGGCGTAAGGACATCGCGGACAGGGTCCGCTCCTACGCGCATTCGGATATCGGCAGGACGATCACTCCGCCTTCTTGCGAATCCAGTACAGGTAGGTTCCCGCCTCTTCCTGCTGCTCCACCAGCTCGTAGCCGAGGAAGACGCAGAACTTGGGGATGTCGCGGCGGGTGGAAGGGTCGGTGGCAATCACCTTGAGCAGCCCGCCGGCTGGCAGGTCGCGCACCTTGTTGTGCAGCATCATGACCGGCTCGGGGCAGTTCAGGCCGGTGGCGTCGAGAATCGCATCGACAGGCTGGGACATCACGTCACTCCAGAAAATCCAATGGCGCATTGTCGCGCAAAGCGCACCGATCGGTCACCTCGCGTCCGTCCGGGTCACCGAACCTTGGTTGGGGGTGAGTCGTGACAACGCCGGGCATGCTGGCGCATTCGCCCCCAATGGAATGACCATGCGCGCCCTCCTCTGCCTGTGCCTCGCACTGCTCGCCGGCTGCGCCGCGCGTGACCAAGTTCCGGACTTCAGCGCCAGCCAGGGCAAGGACCTGCCGGCCACCTGGTTTGAGGCGGTCATCGTCGCGCGCGACGGCACCAAGCTCTCCGCCACGGTCTTCCAGCCCGCGCTGAAGGCCGGCGAAACCGCTCCGGTGATCGTCCACACCCACGGCTGGGGCGGCTGGCGGGTGACCGGCCCGGATGGCTACTACGGCAAGAACATGATGTCCGGCCGCGCCGCATTGCGCGCCTGGAAGGCCGGCTTCTGGGTGGTCAGCTACGACCAGCGTGGCTGGGGCGGCAGCGACGGGCGCATCGAGATGATGAACCCGCAGTTCGAGGTGCAGGACGCCAGCGCGGTGATCGACTGGGCCGCCACGCACCTGCCACGCCTGACGATGGACGGCCCGAACGACCCGCGCGTCGGCATGCTCGGCGAAAGCTACGGTGGCGCCGTGCAGCTATTGGCCTCGGCGGAAGACCCGCGCATCGACGCTATCGTGCCCATCGCCACCTGGTACGACCTGGCCGACGCCCTGGCGCCGGATGGCCAGTTGAAGATTGGCTGGGGCGGCGTGCTGGTGAGCCTGGGGCTCGCCACGGGCTACGACCTGGGCAAGTTCGTTCAGTCCGACTACCTGCACACTACCGGCGGGCGCATGGCGGCGCCAGTGCAGGCCGAGCTGCACGCCAACAGTCTCGCCAGCTACTGCGCGGCGGGCCGCCTGCCCCACGCCGACGCCCTGCTGATCCAGGGCCTGCGTGACACCCTGTTCCCGCTGGACCAGGGCCTGCAGATCCGCCAGTGCCTGAAACAGGGCCCGGCGGACGTTCGGCTGCTCGGCATGCAGGGCGGGCACATCCTGCCGCCGCCCATCCAGGCCTGGAGCGGGCTGCCGCCGTTCAACAACGAGCCGGTGATCCACTGTGGCTCGCGGGCGATCAATCTCTACACCGGCATCGTGGCGTGGTACGAGGAAAAACTGCGCAAGCGCCCCGGCGCCGCCGACAGCGTGCCGGATCTGTGCATCAGCCTCGATCTCGACCAGGGCGTGGCGCTGGACAACCTACCGCCGCCCGGCGTGACCGTGGCGTTGCCGGCCACAGCAATCCGCCCGGCGGTGAGCGGCCTGGTGCAGCCTTCGCGATTCATTCCCTTGCAGCGAGTGAGCGAAACCAGCGCCTTGCTCGGCAGCGCTGAAGTACGCCTGAGTCAACCGCTGACGGAACGCCCGGACGCACAGGTTTTCGCGGCGTTGGCGATCCGCAGCGCCGATGGCCGCACACGGCGGCTGGACGAACAGGTGAAACCGTTGGCAAACCAGGGGAGCACGCGCTTGAACGCCGTCAGCGCCAGCCTCGCGCCAGGGGATGAGATCGGCTTGCTGGTGAGCGGTTTTAGCGACCAGTACCTGTTCAACAGTTCCTGGCGGATTACGCCGGTGGAGTTGCGGGGCGAGGTGCAGTTGCCGAGCGTCGTACCGCTGCAGCCGCGTGTGGCCGGCTCCCAGTAGGAGCTATTGCCTCTTCCCGGATGAATCCGTGTCTGGGCTCTCCCCCTCACCCCAACCCTCTCCCTCAGGGAGAGGGGGCAGATCGTGCCGGCTGACATCGCGGTTTCACTTTCCACCGAACGGTCCTCTCTCCCTCAGGGAGGGGGCGCATCGGCCCGGCTGACATCGCAATCTCACCCTCCACCAAACGGTCCATCTCCCTCAGGGAAGGGGCGCATCGGCCCGGCTGACATCGCAATCTCACCCTCCACCGAACGGTCCATCTCCCTCAGGGAAGAGGCGCATCGGCCCGGCTGACATCACAATCTCACCCTCCACCGAACGGTCCCCTCTCCCCCTGGGAGAAGGCGCATCGTCCCGGCTGACATCACGATCTCACCCTCCACCGATCGGTCCCCTCTCCCCCTGGGAGAGGGTTAGGGTGAGGGCTGACCCGAGCACGTAACTCTCGGGGGCGGTAGCGGACCCTGCCCACGGTCGCGCCTACAGGACACTCGTTCAGGGTACAGCGACGATCGTCGGAAACGGCAGTTCGCGAGCAAGCTCGCGAACAAAATCTGCGCCAACACCTGATGTCAGCGCAACGGCCCGTCCGGCGCCTCGTCCAGCTGCGCCAGCAGCATCGGCTGGCTATCGCCGCCCACCGGCAACAGCGCCCACTGCTCCTTCTTGCCCAGCCTGCGATAGCTTTGCTTCACCTGGCTGCCCAGCGGCAACGGCGCCTTGAAGTGCGCATCCAGGCGCACGTTCTCCGCCAGCCGGCGGCCAGTCAGGCTGCGCGCCAGGCCCCACATGCCGTGGGCGAAGGGCTTGCCGAAGCCATAGTGCGAGGCCATCAGCCGCGATAGGTGCAGAGGGTTGAAGTCCCCGCTCAACCCCGCGTAACGCCAGCCGACGATCTTCGGCACGCGCCATTGCACGCCGGAGTGGACCGGCGCTTCCAGGGTGTGCCACTGGGCGCGCTCCGGCAGCGGGTCGGGCTCGCGTCCATCATCGAGGAAATCGCCACGGCGCAGGTAGGTGGTGATCGACTGCCAATAAAGCATGTCGTGGTGCCAGGCTTCGGTGACCACATCCACTTCCAGCCCCAGTTCGCTGCGCCGGCTGGTGAGGATGCGGCAGTCGAACTGCAGTGGTTCGTGCTCGTCGAGCATGCGGTAACGCTGGATGTGGCTGCGCAGGTGGATCAGGCCCACGACCGACAGCGGCATGCGCGACCGGCTGAGCAGGCGCAGGTGCAGCGGCAGGCTGATCACCTGCGGATAGAGCAGCGGCACGCCCAGCGCCGGGTCCAGCCCGAAGTGCTCGCGGTAGGCGCGCAGGTGGCGCAGGTCGAATCGCAGGGTGCGGCTGTCCATCGCCAGGTAGGGCACGCGCTCATCGCGGCCAAGGCCACGGCGCGGCAGCAGCATGCGGCTGTAACTGCCCAATAGTGAGGGCAACTTTCGCTTCACGAAGGTCTCCGGAGGATCTCGCGCGCCTAGCATGGGCAATGCCAGGCGGCGCGACAAGCCACCAAAGGTCGGGTGGCGCTGCGGAACCTTTCCGAGTCGCTAGCGCTCGCCCTTCTCGATGCGGCGCAGGTGGCAGGTCACTTCCTCGCGGTCGTGGTACAGCTGCTTGCAGCCCACCTGCACTTTCAACCCGCGCTCGCGGAAGGACTCGTGCAAGCGGTCGAGGATGCGCCGCACCTCGGCGTAGCGCTGTTTCATCGGCAGCTTGAGGTTGACGATGGCCTCGCGGCACAGGCCCTCGCCGATCCAGGTTTCCATCATGGCGCCGGTGCGCGCGGGCTTCTCGACGATGTCGCAGACCATCCAGTCCATGCGCTGGCGCGGGCGGAAGGCATAGCCGTCGACGCGCTGGTGCTCCACCAGCCCGGAGTACATGAGGTCTTCCGCCATCGGCCCGTTGTCCACGGCGACCACGCGCATCTCGCGGTTGACCAGTTGCCAGGTCCAGCCGCCGGGGGACGCGCCCAGGTCCACGGCAAGCATGTCCGGGGCCAGGCGGCGGTCCCAGTCGGTGCGGGGGATGAAGTGGTGCCAGGCCTCTTCCAGCTTGAGCGTCGAGCGGCTCGGCGCCTCGCGAGGGAACTTCAGGCGCGGGATACCCATCGGCCACATCGCGCAGTTGCGCGCCTCGGCCAGGCCGATGAAAGCCTCGCGGCCAGAGCGGAAGGTCAGCAGCAGGCGCGGCAGGCTGGGGTCTTCCACCAGTTTGCCGGCCTTCACCAGCGCGGCGCGCAGGGGTTTTTCGAACTTGCGGCAGAAGGTCGAGAGCTCCTTGCCGTCATTGGTATCGAAGACTTCCAGCCAGAGGCTGCCACATTGCGGGAAAGCGGCCAGGGCCTCGAGGATCGCGCCGATGCGATCCTGTTCCGGCAGTGCGGTAAAGCCCGCGCCGCGCGCCCACTGGCGGGGGAAGATCAGCTCGGAGAAACGCAGCTGGCGCATCAGGCGCTCGGCGCCGTCGGCTTCCATGCAGATGAATTCGGCGTAGGCGGTCGCCGGTTTGGCCCGTGCATAACCAGCGACGTCCAGGCGCGCGGCGTGCTCGGACAGCTCGGCGCAGACCTCGTTCTCGAAGCCCGGGCGGCAATGCAGTAACAGGGTATTCATCGGGGTGTCTCCTCGGCCGCGCACTATAGAGGCTGCCCGCGAAGGTTTCATGCAGATTCGCAGGAATCATCCCATGGTCGGAGTCATCTGATCTGAACCAGCTTGTAGAGCGAGCGGTCCAGAACAGATGGCAAGACCCCATCGGGAGGTCTAGCTTGAGTGTTCCGGCGCACCGCGCCGGAAGACTGCCCGATGATTGCCCTGCATGGCGAAGTTTGTCGCCAATCGTGCTTTATCTGCGATGGATCAGCTCGATTGCACGCTTTTTCGCCAAGTATCGCTAGCGCACCTGAGCATCAACCGTGCCTGACGATCACGAGCAGAATCCAAGCCTGAGGAGAATGTCATGCCCGCAGTGGATAGCCTGAACAGCCTGCGCACCCTGGAGGTCGCCGGCAAGACCTATCACTATTACAGCCTGCCTGAAGCGGCGAAGAGTCTCGGAGACCTGGGCAAGCTGCCCATGTCCCTGAAAGTCCTGTTGGAAAACCTGTTGCGCTGGGAAGACGACAACACCGTCACCGGCGACGACCTGAAAGCCCTGGCCGGCTGGCTGAAAACCCGCAGCTCCGAGCGCGAGATCCAGTACCGCCCCGCCCGCGTGCTGATGCAGGACTTCACCGGCGTGCCGGCGGTGGTCGACCTGGCCGCCATGCGCGATGCCATGGCCAAGGCCGGCGGCGATCCGCAGAAGATCAACCCGCTGTCCCCGGTCGACCTGGTCATCGACCACTCGGTGATGGTCGACAAGTTCGCCAGCCAATCGGCCTTCGCGCAGAACGTCGAGATCGAGATGGAGCGCAACGGCGAGCGCTACGCCTTCCTGCGCTGGGGGCAGAACGCCTTCGACAACTTCCGCGTGGTGCCGCCGGGCACCGGCATCTGCCACCAGGTCAACCTGGAGTATCTGGGGCGTACGGTGTGGACCAAGGATGAGGACGGCCGCACCTACGCCTTCCCCGACACCCTGGTCGGCACCGACTCCCATACCACCATGATCAACGGCCTCGGCGTGCTCGGCTGGGGCGTGGGCGGCATCGAGGCGGAAGCGGCGATGCTCGGCCAGCCGGTGTCGATGCTGATTCCCGAGGTGATCGGCTTCAAGCTCACCGGCAAGCTGAAGGAAGGCATCACCGCCACCGACCTGGTGCTGACCGTCACCCAGATGCTGCGCAAGAAAGGCGTCGTCGGGAAATTCGTCGAGTTCTATGGCGACGGCCTGGCCGACCTGCCCCTGGCCGACCGCGCAACGATTGCCAACATGGCCCCGGAATACGGCGCCACCTGCGGCTTCTTCCCGGTGGACGAGATCACTCTCGGCTACCTGCGCCTGTCTGGCCGTCCGGACGACGCCGTGAAACTGGTGGAGGCCTATTCCAAGGCCCAGGGTCTGTGGCGCGAAAAAGGCCACGAGCCGGTGTTCACCGATTCCCTGCAACTGGACATGGGTGAGGTCGAAGCCAGCCTGGCCGGACCGAAGCGCCCGCAGGACCGCGTTGCCCTCGGCCATGTCAGCCAGGCCTTCGACGATTTCCTCGGCCTGCAGATCAAACCCGTGCCCAGCGAAGAGGGCCGCCTGCTCAATGAAGGCGGCGGTGGCGCCGCTGTCGGGGCGTCGGCCGCCACCGGCGAGGCGGACTACCAGCACGACGGCCAGACCCACCGGCTGAAGAACGGCGCCGTGGTGATCGCCGCCATCACCTCCTGCACCAATACCTCCAACCCCAGCGTGATGATGGCCGCCGGCCTGCTGGCGAAGAAGGCGCTGGAGAAAGGTTTGCAGCGCAAGCCCTGGGTGAAGAGCTCGCTCGCACCTGGTTCCAAGGTGGTCACCGACTACTTCCACGCCGCCGGCCTGACCCGCTACCTGGACGAACTGGGCTTCGATCTGGTGGGTTACGGCTGCACCACCTGCATCGGCAACTCGGGGCCGTTGCTGGAGCCCATCGAGAAAGCGGTGCAGCAGGCCGACCTGACCGTCGCCTCGGTGCTTTCCGGCAACCGCAATTTCGAAGGTCGCGTGCACCCGCTGGTGAAAACCAACTGGCTTGCCTCACCACCGCTGGTGGTCGCCTACGCCCTCGCCGGCACCGTGCGCACCGACCTGACCAAGGACCCGCTGGGCACCGGCAAGGACGGCCAGCCGGTCTATCTGAAGGACATTTGGCCGACTCAGCAGGAAATTGCCGACGCCGTACGGAAAGTGGACACGGCGATGTTCCACAAGGAGTACGCCGAAGTCTTCCAGGGCGACGAGAAATGGCGCGCCATCCAGGTGCCGGATGCCAAGACCTACACCTGGCAGGACGATTCCACCTATATCCAGCATCCACCGTTCTTCGAGCACATCGCCGAGGCGCCGCCGAAGGTCGAGGACATCCAGGGTGCGCGCGTCCTCGCAGTGCTGGGCGACTCGGTGACCACCGACCACATCTCCCCCGCCGGCAACATCAAGAAGGACAGCCCCGCCGGCCGCTACCTCAGCGAGCACGGCGTGGCCTACGCCGACTTCAACTCCTACGGCTCCCGCCGTGGGAACCATGAGGTGATGATGCGCGGCACCTTCGCCAACATCCGCATCAAGAACGAGATGCTCGGTGGCGAGGAAGGCGGCAATACCCTCTACGTCCCCACCGGCGACAAGCTGGCGATCTATGACGCCGCCATGCGCTACCAGCAGGACGGCACGCCGCTGGTGATCATCGCCGGCAAGGAATACGGCACCGGCTCCTCCCGCGACTGGGCGGCCAAGGGTACCAACCTGCTGGGTGTGAAAGCGGTGATCGCCGAAAGCTTCGAGCGCATCCACCGCTCCAACCTGGTGGGCATGGGCGTGCTGCCGCTGCAGTTCAAGGAGGGCCAGGACCGCAAGGCGCTGAAGCTGACCGGCAAGGAGGTGCTGAGCATCAGCGGCCTGTCCGGCGAGCTGAAGCCACACATGAACCTCAAGGTCTCGGTGAAACGCGAGGACGGCAGCCAGGACAGCTTCGAGGTGCTCTGCCGTATCGATACGCAGAATGAAGTCGAATACTTCAAGGCCGGCGGCATCCTGCACTACGTGTTGCGCAGCCTGATCTGACTGATCCAGCAAAAGGGACGGCGGCCTGCAACGGGCCGCCGCTTTCCTTCTTTGGTTTCATTTCCGTGACCAATGGCAATAGGCTATCGTCAGCCACCTGACGCCACTCTTCTGACTTTTTTATGTGACGGCCATCAAATTATCGGTCCAGCGGCCGATACGCTGGACAGCCGTACCATTTTGCCTATTCCCGAGATACCAGCCTGATGCGCAACAACCAGCCGATCACCCAGCGTGAACGCACCTTCCCCGCCGAACAGAGACTGATCTCCACCACGGACGCCCGAGGCGTGATCACCTACGCCAACGACGCCTTCACCGCGATCAGCGGTTTCTCCCGTGACGAACTGATCGGTGCGCCGCACAACCTGGTGCGCCACCCGGACGTTCCACCCGCCGTGTTCGCACATATGTGGACGACGCTGAAGAAGGGCCGCCCGTGGATGGGCATCGTCAAGAATCGCAGCAAGAACGGCGACCACTACTGGGTCAGCGCCTACGTCACGCCCATCTACGAGCGCAACGAAATCGTCGGCTACGAGTCGGTACGGGTGAAGCCCAGCGCCGAGCAGGTTCGTCGTGCGGAAGCACTGTACACGCGGATCAACGCCGGCAAGCCCGCCATCCCCGCCCGTGATCGCTGGCTGCCGGTGCTGCTGGACTGGCTGCCGTTCATCCTGACCGGCCAGATCGCCTTCCTGATCGGCGCCTGGCTGAATTCCCATTGGGGCTTCCTGCTGGCCGCCCTGCTTTCCATCCCGCTCGGCCTTGCCGGCCTGAGCTGGCAGCAACGCGGGCTCAAGCGCCTGTTGCGCCTGGCCGAGCAAACCACCTCCGACCCGCTGATCGCGCAGATGTACACCGACAGCCGTGGCGCCCAGGCACGCCTGGAAATGTCGATTCTCAGCCAGGAAGCACGGTTGAAGACCTGCCTGACGCGCCTGCAGGACACCGCCGAAACGCTCACCGGCCAGGCCCGTGAAGCCGACTCCCTGGCGCACCACAGCTCCGCCGGCCTGGATCGCCAACGCCAGGAGACCGAGCAGGTCGCCACCGCCGTCAACCAGATGGCCGCCACCACCCAGGAAGTGGCCGACAACGTGCAGCGCACCGCCGACGCCACCCGCCAGGCCAACGAGCTGACCACCGAGGGCCGGCAAATCGCCGCCGAGACGCGCGAGGCCATGCAGCGACTGTCCAGCTCCGTTGGCGAGACCGGCGAAGCGGTCAGTCAGCTGGCTCGCGACAGCGAGCAGATCGGCGGCGTGGTCGACGTGATCAAGGGCATCGCCGACCAGACCAACCTGTTGGCGCTCAACGCCGCCATCGAAGCGGCGCGCGCCGGCGAGATGGGCCGCGGCTTCGCCGTGGTGGCCGATGAAGTCCGCTCGCTGGCCCAGCGCACCGCCGAGTCCACCGGGCAGATTCACCAGTTGATCGCCAACCTGCAGAACACCGCTACCGAAGCCGTGCGCGCCATGGAGTCCGGCCGCCGTCAGGCCGACGAGGGCGTGGACCGGGTACTGCAGGCGGACAACGCCCTGGTGGGCATCAGCGACGCGGTGGCCAACATCACCGAGATGACCACCCAGATCGCCGCCGCCGCGGAAGAGCAGAGCGCCGTGGCCGAGGAGATCAATCGCAACATCAGCACCATCGCCAATCTGGCCGACCAGACCTCCGGCGAAGCCCAGCGCACCGCGCTACTCAGCGAAGAGCTGACGCAGACCGCGCAGCGCCAGTATTCGCTGGTGGAGCGGTTCAACCGCTGAGGCCAGGCAACGCGTAGGGCGCATAACGCGCCAGCGTTATCCGCCGTGACCTGAAACGGCGGATAACCCGTCCCGGGTTATTCGCCCTACGGCCCTCTAGGGGCACACCATGCACGCGATCGCAGGCATCGCCCGCTCCCACAGGGAGCGCCGTGCGATTACTTGAAGTCCCACTGCATCTGAGCCGGGATGCTCACATCCCGCGATGAGTGCACGCAGACGTCCACGTAATCGGTGAAGCGTGGCGGCGCGGCGATGCCTTCGTCGAGCAGGCGCTGGTTGTCGAACAGGTAGTTGAGGTCGGCAAAGCCGCTATACAGACGCAGCGCGCGCAGCACCAGCCGCGGGTTGGCCTTGCCGATGCGGCTTTCGAAGCTGCCCGCCAGTTCGCGCAGGTCATCCGAGCTGACCTTGCGGTAACGCTTGCCCACCGGCGCTTCGCCGCGGGCATCGGCGTAGGCCTGGTCGATCTCGCCAAAGGTGCAGGCCGAACCATGGCCGGCGGAGATGTGGTAGAGGCCGTGGTTCAGGGTGGGCTTGAGTGCCAGGGCGACCAGCGCCTCGGCGCAGTAGTCCACCGGAATCACATCGATCTGCTCGTCCAGTCCGCAGGTAAAGCTCTCCAGGGCGAAGCCCATGCGGAATACCCAGAAGATGCTGCCCGAGGCGCGGCAACCCAGCTCACGATGGCCGACCACGATGGAGGGGCGTGCCACCACCAGCGGCAGGTTCGGCAACTCTTCGCGCATGCGCCGCTCGATCTCGGCCTTGGAGGCGGTGTAGTCCACCAGTTGCTCTTCGCTGTCCGGGAAATCCCAGGACTCGCGCACCGGCGACTCGCGCTGCGGCCCGCAGCACATGGCCGTACCGACATGCAGGAAGCGCTTGAGGTTGCGCGACTGGCTGAGCAGGCGGGCGAAGGCGAAGGTGCCTTCGACGTTCACTGGCCAGATGCTCGGGTTCTTCGAGAACGAGGCGACAGCTGCGCAGTTGATCACCTGCTCCACGCGCATAAGGCGTGCGCGCTCGCCTTGCATCCAGGCGGTATCGAGCAGGTCGCCACACAGGATCTGGCTTTCCAGCAGGACGTCCAGGTCGCACTCCGGCACGCAGTGCAGGCGCAGGTTGTCACGCAGGCGCTCCAGCCCCTGGGTGGGCGACTCGGCACGTACGAGGAACAGCAAGGCCGAGGTATGTCCCTCGGCGATCAGGTTGGCGGCGACCGCGCCGCCGAGGAAGCCGGTGGCGCCCGTCAGCAACAGGCTGTGCGCGGCGCCGGAGGTGAATCGGGTGGTTGGGGTGGCAATGCGTTCAGCGTAATCGGGGGTCATGGCAGCCTTCGGCCTGTCCTCTGGAATCGGGGCGCCGGTCTCGGGGACCGGCGCGGCGAGGATAGGAAGGCTTGCCTTAAGGCGCGGTTATGGAGCGAGAAACGCCGCGATCCTCGCGGCGGCACTGTCCAGATGCTGCGCGTGGGTCAGCCCGGAGGACTTGAGCGGCTTGAGATCATGGTCGGCGGCCGCCAGCCAATGCAGCTGGATGGCCGGCGACAGCGCGTAGCCCTTGACCGTGGGGCGGTCGCCCAGCGCATCGCGTTCGCCCTGGATGATCAGGGTCGGCGTCTTGAGTTCGGCGAGATGCGCGACACGGGGTTTCTCCGGCTTGCCAGCGGCATAGAACGGATAGCCGAGGCAGACCAGGGCGTCGACGCCCAGTTCGTCCGCCAGCAGGCTCGCCATGCGCCCTCCCATGGACTTGCCGCCGATGGCCAGCTTGCCGGGCACCTCGGCGCGCACCTGCGCGTAGACCTGCCGCCAGCACTCCAGCAACTGCTTCTGCGGATTCGGCGGCCGCCGCCGGCCATCCTCCCGCCGCATCGCCATGTAGGGGAACTCGAATCGCAGCACGGCGATGCCGCACGCGGCCAGGCGCGCGGCGATGTCATCCATGAACGGGCTATCCATCGGCGCGCCGGCGCCATGGGCCAGGATCAGCGTCGCCGACAGCTCGCCCGCGGGCCGGTTCCGCAGCAGCGACAAAGCGCCGCACGAGACCGGCCGAGAGGTCTCAGGTGGCAATTGATCCGTATCAATATGCTTCGAAGGGCCTTTATCCATCCTTCACTCCGCTAATTCCGAATTAGTACCTATCCCAAGGGGGAGGGGCGGCGTAAGCCGTAAAAAACCTGCCGGGATGGGCATAGCCCATAACCGTGGATGGAAGCCCATAAATGAGCACAACCAATCAGACCGCTTATAACTATAAGGTGGTCCGCCAATTCGCCATTATGACAGTGGTGTGGGGGATCGTCGGCATGGCCGTCGGTGTCCTGATCGCCGCTCAACTGGTGTGGCCGGACCTTAACCTCGGCTTACCGTGGACGAGCTTCGGGCGCCTGCGTCCGCTGCATACCAATGCGGTGATCTTCGCCTTCGGCGGCTGCGCACTGTTCGCCACCAGCTACTACTCGGTGCAGCGCACCTGCCAGACCCGCCTGTTCGCAGGTCCGCTCGCTTCCTTCACCTTCTGGGGTTGGCAGCTGGTGATCCTGTTGGCCGCCATCACCCTGCCGCTGGGCATGACCTCCTCCAAGGAGTACGCCGAGCTGGAATGGCCGATCGACATCCTGATCACCATCGTCTGGGTTTCCTACGCCATCGTCTTCTTCGGCACGCTGATGAAGCGCAAGACCAAGCACATCTACGTGGGCAACTGGTTCTTCGGCGGCTTCATCCTGACCGTGGCGATCCTGCACGTGGTCAACAACCTGGAAATCCCGGTCAGCCTGACCAAGTCCTACTCCCTGTACTCGGGCGCCACTGACGCCATGATCCAGTGGTGGTACGGCCACAACGCCGTGGGCTTCTTCCTGACCGCCGGCTTCCTGGGGATGATGTACTACTTCGTACCCAAGCAGGCCGAGCGTCCGGTCTACTCCTATCGCCTGTCCATCGTGCACTTCTGGGCGCTGATCGCCGTCTACATCTGGGCCGGTCCGCACCACCTGCACTACACCGCGCTGCCGGACTGGGCTCAGTCCCTGGGCATGGTGATGTCCCTGATCCTGCTGGCGCCGAGCTGGGGTGGCATGATCAACGGCATGATGACCCTCTCCGGCGCCTGGCATAAGCTGCGCACCGACCCGATCCTGCGCTTCCTGGTGGTCTCCCTCGCCTTCTACGGCATGTCCACCTTCGAAGGCCCGATGATGGCCATCAAGACCGTCAACGCCCTCTCCCACTACACCGACTGGACCATCGGCCATGTACACGCTGGCGCCCTGGGCTGGGTTGCCATGGTGTCCATCGGTTCGCTGTACCACATGATTCCGAAGGTCTTCGGCCGCGAGCAGATGCACAGCGTGGGCCTGATCAACACCCACTTCTGGCTGGCCACTATCGGCACCGTTCTCTACATCGCCTCGATGTGGGTCAACGGCATCACCCAGGGCCTGATGTGGCGTGCAGTCAACTCCGACGGCACCCTCACCTATTCCTTCGTCGAAGCGCTGGCCGCCGGCCACCCGGGCTTCATCGTGCGGATGATCGGTGGCGCCATCTTCCTGCTGGGCATGCTGGTCATGGCCTACAACGTCTGGCGCACCGTAGCAGCCGCCAAGCCGGCTGAAATGCAAGCCGCGGCGCAGATGGCCTGAGGAGTCCGACATGAAACACGAAGTACTCGAGAAAAACGTCGGCCTGCTGGCCCTGTGCATGGCCGTCGCCGTGAGCATCGGCGGCCTGACCCAGATCGTCCCGCTGTTCTTCCAGGACGTGACCAACACCCCGGTGGAAGGCATGAAGCCCTACACCGCCCTGCAACTGGAAGGCCGTGACGTCTATATCCGCGAAGGCTGCGTGGGCTGCCACTCGCAGATGATCCGTCCGTTCCGCGCCGAGACCGAGCGCTACGGCCACTACTCCGTCGCCGGCGAAAGCGTCTGGGACCACCCGTTCCTGTGGGGCTCCAAGCGTACCGGCCCGGACCTGGCCCGCGTCGGCGGCCGCTACTCCGACGACTGGCACCGCGCGCACCTCTACAACCCGCGCAACGTGGTCCCGGAGTCGAAGATGCCCGCCTACCCCTGGCTGGTCGAGAACAAGCTCGACGGCAAGGACACGGCGAAAAAACTGGAAGTGATGCGTGTCATGGGCGTGCCCTACACGGACGACGACATCGCTGGCGCCAGCGACGCCGTCAAAGGGAAGACCGAAATGGACGCCGTAGTCGCGTACCTGCAGGTCCTCGGCACCTCCATCAAGAACAAGCGGTGACAGCATGGATATCGGGACCATTCGCGGCCTCGGCACCGTCATCGTGATGGTTGCCTTCGTCGGCGTACTGCTCTGGGCTTACGGCGGCAAACGCAAGGAGCGCTTCGACGAAGACGCGCTGCTGCCCTTCGCGGATGACCCGGTAGCCAAGCGGCACGCTGAGCAAGAGCAAGCTTCTAGGAGCAACAACGCATGACTACCTTCTGGAGTCTGTACATCACCGTTTTAACAGTCGGCTCGCTGATCGCCCTGCTGTGGCTGGTCTTTGCCACCCGCAGCGGGCAGTCCTCGAACACCACCGACCAGACCATGGGCCACGCCTTCGACGGCATCGAGGAATACGACAACCCGCTGCCCAAATGGTGGTTCCTGCTGTTCGTCGGCACCATCGTGTTCGCCGCCGGCTACCTGGTGCTCTACCCGGGCCTGGGCAACTGGAAAGGCATCCTGCCGGGCTATGACGGCGGCTGGACCCAGGACAAGCAGTGGGAGCGCGAAGAAGCGCTGGCCAAGGAAAAATATGGCCCGATCTTCGCCAAATACGCCGCTATGCCGGTGGAAGAAGTCGCGAAAGACCCGCAAGCCATCAAAATGGGCGAGCGCCTGTTCGCCACCTATTGCTCCATCTGCCACGGCTCGGACGCCAAGGGCGCCCAGGGCTTCCCGAACCTGACCGACAGCGACTGGCGCTGGGGCGGCACTGCCCAGGACATCCAGACCACCATCCTCGGTGGTCGCCATGCCGCCATGCCGGCCTGGGGCGAAGTGCTGGGCGACAAGGGCGTGCAGGACGTGGCTGCCTTCGTCACCGCCAACCTGGACGGCCGCAAGCTGCCCGAAGGCGTGACCGCGGACAACGTCGACAACGGTAGCAAGCTGTTCGCTACCACCTGCGTCGCCTGCCACGGTCCGGAAGGCAAGGGCAACCCGATGATGGGCGCACCTGACCTGACCCATCCGGGCGCGTTCATCTACGGTTCGAGCTACGCGCAACTGCAGCAGACCATCCGCCACGGCCGCCAGGGCCAGATGCCGGCGCAGGAGCAATATCTGGGCAAGGACAAAGTGCACATTCTGGCCGCCTACATCTACAACATCTCCGGCCAGGCGAAGTAAACTTCCCGCCTCCGACTCGCGCCCGTCAAAAACGGGCACGAGTTTCTTCCCTCCGCAATATCGCGACGAAGTGTCGCACCCTCTCTATCTCCTTTCTTCACACCCTTCCCGTTCGCGTCTAAGCTGGTTTCCATTCGCAAACCTGCAATATGACTAACCTGACCCACCTCCAGGTTGGTACTGGCGACCCGAAACGAGCGGCAAGCAGCGGCCGAAAGCGCTCTGAAGCAGGCGTCAAACCGGCACCGGGCCAAGGCCCGGCGCGTTGCATTGGCTACCTGCTTTCTCCATACTTGCCGCCGTTTTTTTGACCATAAAATCCAAAAACCGTGGAACCTTAGAATGAGCACAGCAATCAGTCCGACTGCTTATAACTATAAGGTCGTCCGCCAGTTCGCCATCATGACGGTGGTCTGGGGGATACTTGGAATGGGGCTCGGTGTTTACATCGCCTCACAGTTGGTTTGGCCCCAGTTGAACCTGGACCTGCCGTGGACCAGTTTCGGGCGCCTGCGTCCGCTGCACACCAACCTGGTGATTTTCGCCTTCGGCGGCTGTGCTCTGTTTGCCACCTCCTACTACGTCGTACAGCGCACCTGTCAGACCCGCCTGGTCTCCGACAGCCTCGCCGCCTTCACCTTCTGGGGTTGGCAAGCGGTGATCGTGCTGGCCGGCATCACCCTGCCGCTGGGCTACACCTCCTCCAAGGAGTACGCCGAGCTGGAATGGCCGATCGACATCCTGCTGGCCATCGTCTGGGTGACCTACGCACTGGTGTTCTTCGGCACCGTGATGAAGCGCAAGACCAAGCACATCTACGTGGGCAACTGGTTCTACGGCGCGTTCATCCTGGTGACCGCCATGCTGCACATCGTCAACAGCATGGAAATCCCGGTAACCGCCTTCAAGTCCTACTCGATCTACGCCGGCGCGACCGACGCGATGATCCAGTGGTGGTATGGCCACAACGCCGTGGGCTTCTTCCTGACCACCGGCTTCCTGGGGATGATGTACTACTTCGTACCCAAGCAGGCCGAGCGTCCGATCTACTCCTACCGCCTGTCCATCGTGCACTTCTGGGCGCTGATCACCCTGTACATCTGGGCCGGCCCGCACCACCTGCACTACACCGCGCTGCCGGACTGGGCTCAGTCCCTGGGCATGGTGATGTCCCTGATCCTGCTGGCTCCGAGCTGGGGTGGCATGATCAACGGCATGATGACCCTCTCCGGCGCCTGGCATAAGCTGCGCACCGACCCGATCCTGCGCTTCCTGGTGGTCTCCCTCGCCTTCTACGGCATGTCCACCTTCGAAGGCCCGATGATGGCAATCAAGACCGTCAACTCCCTGTCGCACTACACCGACTGGACCATCGGCCACGTACACGCCGGCGCTCTGGGCTGGGTTGCGATGATCTCCATCGGCTCCCTGTACCACCTGATTCCGAAGGTCTTCGGTCGCGAGCAGATGCACAGCGTTGGCCTGATCAACGCCCACTTCTGGCTGGCTACCATCGGTACCGTGCTGTACATCGCCTCCATGTGGGTCAACGGCATCACCCAGGGCCTGATGTGGCGCGCGGTCAACGCCGACGGCACCCTCACCTACTCCTTCGTGGAAGCCCTGCAGGCCAGCCACCCGGGCTTCATCGTCCGTGCGCTGGGCGGCGCGTTCTTCGCCTCCGGCATGCTGCTTATGGCCTACAACACCTTCCGTACTGTGCGCGGTTTCAAACAGGCTGACGCCGATGCCGCTGCCCAGATCCCCGCAGTAGGAGCTCACTGATGAAGCACGAAGTAGTCGAGAAGAACATCGGCCTTCTGGCCTTCTTCATGGTCATTGCGGTGAGCATCGGCGGTCTGACCCAGATCGTTCCGCTGTTCTTCCAGGACGTGACCAACAAGCCGGTCGAAGGCATGAAGCCGCGCACTGCGCTGGAGCTGGAAGGTCGTGACATCTACATCCGCGAAGGCTGCGTGGGCTGCCACTCGCAGATGGTCCGTCCGTTCCGCGCCGAGACCGAGCGCTACGGCCATTACTCCGTCGCCGGCGAAAGCGTCTGGGACCACCCGTTCCTGTGGGGTTCCAAGCGTACCGGTCCGGACCTGGCCCGCGTCGGCGGCCGCTACTCCGACGACTGGCACCGCGCGCACCTGTACAACCCGCGCAACGTAGTGCCGGAATCGAAGATGCCCTCCTACCCCTGGCTGGTGGAGAACAAGCTCGACGGCAAGGACACGGCGAAGAAAATGGAAGCCCTGCGTACGCTGGGCGTGCCTTACACCGACGAAGACATCGCCGGTGCCCGTGATGCCGTCAAAGGCAAGACCGAGATGGACGCTGTCGTCGCCTACCTGCAAGGCCTCGGCACCATCATCAAGAGCAAACGGTGACAGTGATGGATATCGGGACCATTCGCGGTATCGGCACTGTAGTAGTGATGGTCGCCTTCGTCGGCGTCCTGCTCTGGGCCTACGGCGGCAAACGCAAGGAGCGCTTCGACGAAGACGCCCTGCTGCCCTTCGCGGATGACCCGGTCGCCAAAAAGCACGTCGAGCAAGAGCAAGCTTCTAGGAGCAACAAAGAATGACAACCTTCTGGAGTCTGTACGTCACCGTACTTACCCTGGGCACCATCTTCGCCCTGGCGTGGCTGCTGTTCGCCACCCGTCGCGGTCAGCGCAACGAAGCCACCGACGAGACCGTCGGCCATGCCTTCGATGGCATCGAGGAGTACGACAACCCGCTGCCGAAGTGGTGGTTCATGCTGTTCGTCGCCACCTTCATCTTCGCCCTCGCCTACCTGGTCCTGTATCCGGGCCTGGGCAACTGGAAAGGCCTGCTGCCGGGCTACCAGGACAAGGCCGAATTCGCCAACGGCGAAAAAGGCTGGACCGGTGTACACCAGTGGGAAAAGGAAATGGCCAAGGCCGATGAGAAGTACGGCCCGCTGTACGCCAAGTTCGGTGCCATGCCGATCGAGGAAGTGGCCAAGGACGAGCAGGCCCTGAAAATGGGTAACCGCCTGTTCGCCTCCAACTGCTCGGTCTGCCACGGCTCCGACGCCAAGGGTGCCCACGGCTTCCCGAACCTGACCGACAACGACTGGCGCTGGGGCGGCGATCCGAAAGACATCATCGCCACCATCGAAGGCGGTCGCCACGCGGCCATGCCGGCCTGGGGCGAAGTCATCGGCGATGCCGGCGTTCACGATGTAGCAGCCTTCGTCACCACCAAGCTGGACGGCCGCAAGCTGCCAGAGGGCGTGACTGACGATCAGGTCGCCAACGGCCAGAAGATCTTCGCCACCAACTGCGTGGCTTGCCACGGCGCTGAGGGCAAAGGCACTGCCGCCATGGGCGCACCGAACCTGACCCACCCGGCCGCGTTCATCTACGGCTCGAGCTTCGCCCAGCTGCAGCAGACCATCCGCTACGGCCGCCAGGGCCAGATGCCGGCTCAGCTGGAGCGTCTGGGCAAAGACCAGGTTCACCTGCTCGCTGCCTACGTGTACAGCCTGTCCCATGGCGAAGGTGAGAAGAGCGCCGAATAAGCCTCCCTCTCCTACACCCATAGCGACACCCAGCGGCGCCGGTTTCTACACCGGCGCCGCTCTATTTCTGGGTCCATAATTCGTTACGCGACCAACTGTCGCACCGTTGCAACACCCACCACGCCGTATCATTGTTAGGCGTGCAAGCATATTTCTGACCCTCTCGGCATGTATCGACAGGGCGCCCTCCCGCTGCCGTGGAATGCACTGATGAGCAAACAAATTCCGGTCCAGGACGTCACTCCGCCCACCAAGGGCAAGGGTGAAAGCGTCGACCTCTATGCCTCCCGGGAAAAGATCTACACCCGAGCCTTTACCGGGTTCTTCCGCAACCTCCGCATGGCCGGGGGCGCCCTCCTCTTCCTCCTCTACTTCGGCACCGTGTGGCTGACCTGGAATGGTCGCCAGGCGGTTCTCTGGGACCTGCCCGAGCGCAAGTTCTACATCTTCGGCGCCACCTTCTGGCCGCAGGATTTCATCCTTCTCTCCGGCCTGCTGATCATCAGCGCGTTCGGCCTGTTCTTCATCACCGTGTTCGCCGGCCGCGTCTGGTGCGGCTATACCTGCCCGCAAAGCGTCTGGACCTGGATCTTCATGTGGTGCGAGAAAGTCACCGAGGGTGACCGCAACCAGCGCATGAAACTCGATAAGGCCCGCTTCACTGGCAACAAGCTGCTGCGCAAGATCGCCAAGCACAGCCTCTGGTTGCTGATTGGCCTGGTGACCGGCCTGACCTTCGTCGGCTACTTCGCCCCCATCCGCGAGCTGCTGATGGAACTGGTCACCGGCGAGGCCGATGGCTGGGCCTATTTCTGGGTCGGCTTCTTCACCCTCGCCACCTACGGCAATGCCGGCTGGCTGCGCGAGCAGGTGTGCATCTACATGTGCCCCTATGCGCGCTTCCAGAGCGTGATGTTCGACAAGGACACCCTGATCGTCTCCTACGACCCGCGTCGTGGCGAGAAACGCGGCCCGCGCAAGAAATCCGTCGACTACAAGGCCCAAGGCCTGGGTGACTGCATCGACTGCACCATGTGCGTACAGGTCTGCCCGACCGGCATCGACATCCGCGACGGCCTGCAGATCGAGTGCATCGGCTGCGCCGCCTGCATCGACGCCTGCGATAGCATCATGGACAAGATGAACTACCCGCGCGGCCTGATCAGCTACACCACCGAGCACAACCTGTCCGGGCAGAAGACCCATCTGGTGCGCCCGCGCCTGATCGGCTACGCCATCGCCCTGTGCATCATGATCGGCCTGCTGATCACCGCCGTCGTGATCCGTCCGCTGGTGGGCTTCGACGTCAGCAAGGACCGCGTGCTGTACCGCGAGAACGCCGAAGGCCGGATCGAGAACGTGTACAGCCTGAAGATCATGAACAAGGATCAGAAGGACCACACCTATGTCCTCGCCGCCAAAGGCCTGGACGGCCTGATCCTGGAAGGCAAGAAGGAAGTCACGGTCGCCGCCGGCGATATCCTCGCCATGCCGGTAGAACTCTCCATCGACCCGGAAAAACTGCCCTCCACCACCAACGAGGTCAGCTTCACCATCCAGTCGGTGGACGACCCGTCCATCAGCAAGGAATCCTCCAGCCGCTTCATCGGCCCGCGCCTTCGTTGAACGGACGCTGAACGAATTGGCACCCCATGTTGCGCATGGGGTGCCAGTGGCGAACGAAGCACGTAGAATTCGCCCGCGACTATACCGGGCAGACCGCGCTAGCGCGGCATTACCAGCGAGAGAAAAGAGACCATGCAATCGGCCATGAAAACGCCCGTGGAACCCTGGTACAAGCACCTCTGGCCGTGGATCATCATCGCCATGCTGGCCACCTCGATCTTCCTCAGCCTGACGATGGTCAACATCGCCGTGAACAACCAGGATTCCCTGGTCAGCGACAACTATTACGAAGCCGGCAAGGGCATCAACCGCTCCCTTGACCGCGAGCACCTGGCCCAGCAGCTCAAGCTGCGGGCGAAGATCAGCTTCGACGAGCTGACCGGCGAAGTGGACCTGCGCCTCACGGGCGACAGCCGTCCGGCCACGCTCACCCTGAACCTGCTCTCCCCCACCCTGGAATCCCAGGACAAGCACCTGGAACTGCGCGCCAGCCCCGCCGAGCCCGGCCGCTACACCGCCAGCCTGGATGCCGCCGTTAAGGGTCGCCGCTTCGTCGAGCTGCTCGGTGAGGAAAACGGCCAGACCTGGCGTCTGTTCGAGGAAGAAAAAGTCGCCCCGGGCGGCTCCTTCGACCTCGGCGACGAGCCCCTCAGCGGAGATGAAGCCGAGCGCCCATGAGCGCCGCGCTGCTCTGTTACCACTGCGCGCTGCCGGTTCCACCCGGCAGCCGCTTCCTTGCGCCGGTCCTGGGCGAAACCCGCGAATTCTGCTGCCCGGGTTGCCAGGCCGTGGCCGAGGCCATCGTTGCCGGCGGCCTGGAAGGCTATTACCGCCACCGCACCGAAGCCGCCCCCAACCCTGACGCCTTGCCCGAACAGCTTGCCGACGAGCTGAAGCTCTTCGACCGCCCTGACGTTCAGCAGCCCTTCGTCCAGCACCAGGGCGATCTCGCCGAGACCACCCTGATCATGGAAGGCATCAGCTGCGCCGCTTGCGGCTGGTTGATCGAGAAACATCTCAAGGGCCTGCCCGCCGTCGCCGAGGCTGGCCTCAACCTGTCCAACCACCGCCTGCACGTGCGCTGGTCCGACAGCGAACTGCCGCTGAGCGAACTGCTCGCCGAGCTGCGCCGTATTGGTTACGCCGCGCACCCCTTCCAGCCGGACCGCGCCGCCGAACAGTTGCACCAGGAAAACCGCAAGTCCCTGCGCCAACTGGGCGTCGCCGGCCTGCTGTGGTTCCAGGCGATGATGGCGACCATGGCCACCTGGCCGGAATTCAACATCGACCTGAGCCCCGAGCTGCACGAAATCCTGCGCTGGGTGGCGATGTTCCTCACCACACCCATCGTCTTCTATTCCTGCCAGCCGTTCTTCCGTGGCGCCGTGCGCGACCTGCGCACCCGCCACCTGACCATGGACGTCTCGGTCTCCCTGGCCATCGGCGGCGCTTACCTGGCCGGCATCTGGACCGCCGTCACCGGCCATGGCGACCTGTACTTCGACGCCGTCGGCATGTTCGCGCTGTTCCTGCTCGCCGGCCGCTACCTGGAGCGCCGCGCCCGCGAACGTACCGCCGCGGCCACCGCGCAGCTGGTCAACCTGTTGCCCGCGTCTTGCCTCCGCCTGGACGACAGTGGCCAGAGCAGCCGCGTGCTGCTCAGCGAACTGAACGTGGGCGACCGCGTACTGGTGCAGCCCGGCGCGGTGATCCCGGCCGACGGCCTGATCCTCGAGGGTCAATCCAGCGTCGACGAATCCCTGCTTACCGGCGAATACCTGCCGCAGCCGCGCCAGAGCGGCGACAGCGTCACCGGCGGCACCCTCAACGTCGAGGGCCCGCTGACCGTGCAGGTCAAGGCACTGGGCGGCGACAGCCGGCTGTCCGCCATCGTCCGCCTGCTCGAACGCGCCCAGTCGGACAAGCCGCGCCTGGCCGAACTCGCCGACAAGGCCGCGCAATGGTTCCTCATCGCCCTGCTGGTGCTGGCCGCCGTAGTGGGGCTGTTCTGGTGGCAGCACGATGCCTCTCGCGCCTTCTGGGTAGTCCTGGCGATGCTGGTGGCGACCTGCCCCTGCGCGCTGTCCCTGGCGACCCCGACCGCACTCACCGCCGCCACCGGCAGCCTGCACAAGCTCGGCCTGCTGGTGACTCGCGGCCATGTGCTGGAAGGCCTGAACCACATCGACACGGTGATCTTCGACAAGACCGGCACCCTCACCGAAGGCCGTCTGACGCTGCGCGCAGTCCGGCCGCTGGCCGCGCTGGACAGCGACACCTGCCTGGCACTGGCCGCCGCGCTGGAGAACCGTTCCGAACACCCTATCGCCCGCGCCTTCGGCCGCGCGCCGCAACCCGCCGAGAATGTCGAGAGCCATCCGGGCCTGGGCCTGGAAGGTCTCGTGGGCGAGCGCCGCCTGCGCATCGGCGAACCCGGTTTCGTCTGCGCCCTGAGCGCAACTGCGGCGCCCGAACACCCGCAGGAGCCCGGCCAATGGCTGCTGTTGGGCGATGAAAGCGGCGCGCTGGCATGGCTGGTGCTGGACGATCGCATCCGCGAAGACGCCACCGACCTGCTCGACGCCTGCCGCGCACGCGGCTGGCGCACCCTGCTGCTCTCCGGCGACAGCTCACCCATGGTCGGCCGCGTCGCCGCCGAACTGGGCATCGACGACTGCCGGGGCGGCCTGCGCCCGGACGACAAGCTCGAAGTCCTGCGCCAGTTGCACCAGGAAGGCCACCGCGTGCTGATGATGGGCGACGGTGTGAACGACGTGCCGGTGCTGGCCGCCGCCGATATCAGCGTCGCCATGGGCTCGGCCACCGACCTGGCCAAGACCAGCGCCGACGCGGTGCTGCTGTCCAACCGCCTGGACAGCGTGGTGCAGGCCTTCACCCTGGCCCGCCGGACCCGTCGGGTAATCATCGAGAACCTGGCTTGGGCGGGGCTGTACAATGGGCTGATGTTGCCCTTTGCCGCCCTCGGCTGGATCACGCCCGTGTGGGCTGCGGTGGGCATGTCGATCAGCTCGCTGACCGTGGTGCTCAATGCCCTGCGCCTGACCCGGCTGCCAAAAGGCGCCGACGCCGCCTCAGCGACAACTGCCCACTCCGCCGCCCTGCAGGCGGCCCAGGTGCTGCCACGGAGTTGAAATGCCCGCTCTCTACATAATGATTCCGGTTGCCGTGGTGATCGTCGGCATCTGCATCGCGATCTTCTTCTGGGCAGTGAACAGCGGCCAGTACGACGACATGGACGGGCCCGCCCACAGCATTCTGTTCGACGACGAAGACCCCAAGCACCAGGCCGGCATCGACGAAGCCGAGGGCCAGGAGCACAAGGACAAGCGCGATGCCTGAACTGGCGCCCCTGCTGGCGTCCGCACTGATCCTCGGGCTGTTGGGCGGGGGCCATTGCCTGGGCATGTGCGGCGGCCTGATGGGCGCGCTGACCATGGCCATTCCGCCGGAACAGCGCGGTCGCCGTCTGCGCCTGCTGCTCGCCTACAACCTTGGCCGCATCCTCAGCTATGCCTGCGCCGGGCTGCTGCTCGGCCTCGCCGGCTGGGCGGTGGCGCGCACGCCGTTTGCCTCCGCGTTACGGGTGATCGCCGGCCTGCTGCTGATCGCCATGGGCCTGTACCTGGCCGGCTGGTGGAGCGGCCTGACCCGCATCGAAGCCCTCGGCCGCGGCCTGTGGCGGCACATCCAGCCCTTCGCCAGCCGTCTGCTGCCCGTCGCCACCGTGCCGCGCGCATTGCTGCTGGGCGCGCTCTGGGGCTGGCTGCCCTGCGGCCTGGTCTACAGCACGCTGCTCTGGGCCACCAGCCAGGGCTCGGCCATCGACAGCGCCCTGCTGATGCTCGCCTTCGGCCTCGGCACCTGGCCGGTGCTGCTGGCCACCGGGCTCGCCGCCGAACGCATCACCGCCCTGCTGCGCAAGCGCAGCGTGCGGATGGCCGGCGGCATCCTGGTGATCCTCTTCGGCCTGTGGACCCTCCCCGGTCCGCACCAGGCATGGATCATGGGCCACGACATGCACGCCGACGCCACTCATCCCCACCATAAAGCCGCTTGATACAGGTCAACAGGCCTCTATCGGACTCTCCCTAGACTGCGCAGGAAAAGCTCGCCACCGGGGAACATCGGCATGCTCGACAATATCCGCTGGGACGCAGATCTGATACGCCGCTACGATCTGTCCGGCCCGCGCTACACCTCCTATCCCACGGCCGTGCAGTTCCACGATGGCGTCGGACCCTTCGACCTGCTGCATGCGCTGCGCGATAGCCAGAAGGCCCAGCGGCCGCTCTCGCTCTATGTGCACATCCCGTTCTGCGCGAACATCTGCTACTACTGCGCCTGCAACAAGGTCATCACCAAGGACCGCGGCCGCAGTGCCCCCTACCTGGCCCGATTGATCCGCGAGATCGAAATCGTCAGCCGCCACCTGGGCCACAAGCAGGCAGTCGAGCAACTGCATTTCGGCGGTGGTACCCCGACCTTCCTCAGCCCCGGCCAACTGCGCGAACTGATGGGGCAACTGCGTACCCATTTCAACCTGCTGGACGATGATTCGGGCGACTACGGCATCGAGATCGACCCGCGCGAGGCCGACTGGTCGACCATGGGCCTGCTCCGCGAACTGGGCTTCAACCGCGTGAGCCTTGGCGTCCAGGACTTCAACCTGGAAGTGCAGCAGGCGATCAACCGCCTGCAGAGCCTCGACGAAACCCGCGCCATCATCGACGCAGCGCGCACGTTGCAGTACCGCTCGATCAATATCGACCTCATCTACGGCCTGCCAAAGCAGAACCCCGACAGCTTCGCCCACACCGTGGAGCAGGTAATCGCCCTGCAACCCAATCGCCTGTCGGTATTCAACTACGCGCACCTGCCGGAACGCTTCATGCCGCAGCGGCGGATCAATGCCGACGACCTTCCCACCCCGGGGCAGAAGCTGGAGATGCTCCAGCGCACCACCGAGCAGCTCGCGGCGGCCGGCTACCGCTACATCGGCATGGACCACTTCGCCCTGCCGGACGACGAGCTGTCCATGGCCCAGGAAGACGGCACGCTGCAACGCAACTTCCAGGGCTATACCACCCACGGCCATTGCGACCTGGTGGGGCTGGGCGTCTCGGCAATCAGCCAGATCGGCGACCTCTACAGCCAGAACAGCAGCGATATCGCCGACTACCAGAGCACCCTGGATCAAGGCCAGCTCGCCACCCGGCGAGGGCTGCACTGCAACAAGGACGACATCATCCGCCGTGCGGTGATCCAGCAGCTGATCTGTCACTTCCAGCTGGATTTCGAGGAGATCGAAGACCTCTACAACATCGATTTCCGCGGTTACTTCACCGAGGTCTGGCCGGAGCTGGAACGCTTCGCCAATGACGGCTTGATCAACCTCGGTCCGCGCGGCATCGACGTCAGCGCCTCCGGCCGACTGCTCGTGCGCTCGCTGTGCATGCTGTTCGACCGCTACCTGCCGATGCAGAATCTGCAACGCTTCTCGCGGGTCATCTGACCCGCGCGCCCTGCCTGGCGACTAATGGCACGAGGCCAACTGTCGCACCCATTGCAACCGAATGTGTCTGAAGGCCGGATAAGCAGGAAGGGCCCTGAAACGGTACTTTTCGGACAAATCCGCGCCGCCCCGGATGCCCCTCCAGCGTCCGTCTGGAGGCCTGAAACCTGCGACTCAGACGGGCCGGCAACTGGCGCCCGATCCGCCGTCTGCGGTACCCTTGGTTTTTGTGTGCCATCCCACTGAAGGAACACTCATGGCCGAAACCATCAAAGTGCGCGCATTGCCTCAAGCGCACTGCAAGGATTGCAGCCTGGCTCCCCTCTGCCTGCCCCTGTCGCTGAACAGCACCGACATGGACGCCCTCGACGAGATCGTCAAACGCGGCCGCCCACTGAAGAAAGGCGAGTTCCTGTTCCGCCAGGGCGATGCCTTCGGCTCCGTCTTCGCTGTACGCTCCGGCGCGCTGAAGACCTTCAGCATCACCGACGGCGGCGAAGAGCAGATCACCGGCTTCCACCTGCCCAGCGAGCTGGTCGGCCTGTCCGGCATGGACACCGAGAGCTACCCGGTTTCGGCCCAGGCGCTGGAAACCACGTCGGTCTGCGAGATCCCCTTCGAACGCCTGGACGAGCTGTCCGAGCAACTGCCGCAACTGCGCCGCCAGTTGCTGCGCGTGATGAGTCGCGAAATCCGCGACGACCAGCAGATGATGATGCTGCTGTCCAAGAAAACCGCCGACGAGCGCATCGCCACCTTCCTGGTGAACCTCTCGGCGCGTTTCCGCGCCCGTGGCTTCTCCGCCCAGCAGTTCCGCCTGGCCATGTCGCGCAACGAGATCGGCAACTACCTGGGCCTGGCGGTGGAAACCGTCTCCCGCGTCTTCACTCGCTTCCAGCAGAACGGCCTGATCGCCGCCGAAGGCAAGGAAGTGCACATTCTCGACTCCATCGAATTGTGCGCACTGGCAGGCGGCCAGCTGGAAAGCTGACCGAGCGGTTGACTTTCCGGTCATCGAAAACGGGCTCGCCAATCGGCGGGCCCGTTATACTTTGGCCTCTGCAAAAACCGCATCAGGTGCACATCCAGCATGATCCTCAACCAACTCGACCTGAAGTCCGTGATCCGTGCCGTTCCCGACTTTCCCAAGCCCGGCGTCATGTTCCGCGACATCACCCCGCTGTTCCAGTCGCCGCGAGCCCTGCGCTTCGTCGCCGATAGCTTCATCCAGCGCTACGTCGAGGCCGACTTCACCCACATCGGCGCCATGGATGCGCGCGGCTTCCTGATCGGGTCGATCATCGCCTACGAGCTGAACAAGCCCCTGGTGCTGTTCCGCAAGCGCGGCAAGCTGCCGGCGGACGTGCTGGCCCAGGCCTACGAGACCGAGTACGGCGAAGCCCTGCTGGAAGTCCACGCTGATAGCCTGTGCGAAGGCGACAGCGTGCTGATCTTCGATGACCTGATCGCCACTGGCGGTACCCTGCTGGCCGCCGCGCAACTGGTACGCCGCATGGGCGCCAGCGTGTTCGAGGCCGCTGCGATTATCGACCTGCCGGAGCTGGGCGGCTCGACCAAGCTCAACGATGCGCAGATCCCCACCTATAGCCTGACGGCCTTCGCCCTCGACGAGGCCTGATCGGTACTGTTCCCGACACGGGCGCTTCGGCGCCCGTTTTCGTTTCTGGCGTTCGTACAGGCGCCCCATCCAATGGCTGGTCGTAGCCCGTTTGGCCTGATCCGACCCGGCCGCGGCCACATATGACCTGGCGATTGTCCTACAAGACTCCGAACATGACATCAACCGATGACACATTCGAACGTGACATCGCGAACTAACGACAGGGCTTGCCTGGGTCAGCGCACCTGCCACGCGCTACCCGCCCGCACAACAACAAGGAGTTAGTCATGAACGCCAGTACCACGCCGATCCGCGCCAACTTCCCGGTCCGCCGCATGGATTTCACCTTCAGTGAAACGCCGAAATACTGGTGGGACGGTCAGCCCTTCATGACCCACTTCATGAACAACCTGTCCTCGCTGTTCCCCTACGGCGAGAAGTTCTTCGTCGACAGCGTGCGCGCGGTGCGCGAGCGCATCCAGGACCCGCAACTGCAGAAGGACGTCAGCGCCTTCATCGGCCAGGAGGCCATGCACTCCAAGGAGCACGCGGCCTACAACGAGTACGCCGACGAACACGGCATCGACCTGGAGACCCTGGAGCTGCGCATCAAGGTGCTGCTCGAATCTATCAGCAAGGTCACCACCAAGAAGCACCAACTAGCGATCACCTGTGCCCTGGAACACTTCACCGCGACCATGGCCGAGCAACTGCTCAAGCGTGAAGACCTGAGCAGCCAGATGAAGTCGGACAAGATGTACAAGCTGTGGATGTGGCATGCCGTCGAGGAGAACGAGCACAAGGCGGTGGCCTACGATGTCTACCAGCAGGTCTACGGCGGCTACTTCACCCGCACCGCGGTGATGCTGCTGACCACCGTGATCTTCCTCAGCGTCATCGCCGGCTTCCAGATCAACCTGCTGCGCCGCGACGGCCAGCTGTTCAACTGGCGCAGCTGGAAGCACGGCCTGGGCGTGCTGCTGCACCCGCGCCGCGGCTACTTCGTCAACCTGATCCGTCCCTGGCTGGATTACTTCCGCCCCGGCTTCCACCCCTTCGACCACGACACCAAGGCGCTGGAAACCCGCTGGAAAGAGACGCTGGATTTCGCCGGCTGACACCGTTCCGGCACGAAAGAAAACGCCAGGCATAGCCTGGCGCTCTCCATTGCCCCACGACTCCCCCGGCGGCGCTTTTTCGTAGGAGCGGAGCTTCTCCGCGAAGTCCTCCACCGCTGACTGGTGTCGCGGAGAAGCTCCGCTCCTACAGAATCCGCCCCTGGCTGGACTACTTCCGCTCCGGCTTCCACCCCTTCGACCACGACACCAAGGCGCTGGAAAACCGCTGGAAAGAGACGCTGGATTTCGCCGGCTGACCTTTACGCTCCAACGAAAACGCCAGGCATAGCCTGGCGTTCTTCATTGCCCCACGATTCCCCGGCGGCGCTTTTCGTAGGAGCGGAGCTTCTCCGCGAAGTCCTCCACCGCTGATGGTTGTCGCGGAGAAGCTCCGCTCCTACAGAACCTGAGGTCCCGTGCGCAGGGGTCAGCCTTCTGGCCGACGCGGTAGATCATCGACGGTGTCGAACCACGACAGCTGCGACGAGCACCACACATGGCACTGCGGCTCGATCAGTTCCGGTTGGTCCAGGGTCACCGAACTCAAGCTCACGGTCTCGCCATCGCGCAAACGAAATTCCAGGGGCGTACCGCACTTCACGCAGAAGCGCCGCTCCCCCTCCTCGCTCGAACGCCACAGGCCCAGTTCACCGGAAAGGTAGGCAAAACCCGTCAGCGGAAACATGGCCCAGGCCACAGCCGGCGCGGCGCTGGACTTCTGGCAGATACGGCAGTGGCAATAACCGGTTTCCTCCGGCTCGGCGTCCACCCGATAGCGCACCGCGCCGCAGGCGCAGCCGCCGAACAGGGGCAAGGGTAGCATGGCAATCTCCCGCAATCAGCAAAGACTCACAGCCTAGCCAGCATGCCGAAGGTCTGCAGCACCGCCACGCCCGTAAAGAGCAACAGGATTTGTCGTTCCGCCAGGACGCAGACCTCCTCACGCAACGCCGGCGGGCGCTCCAGATAGTCCAGCGACTGCTGGAACAACTGCCGGCTGATCAGTCGCGACAGTTGGTCCAGTTCGCCCGCATCGACGTCCGGCAGCAGGTGGAACTGGCGGATGTCCTCGGCCATGTCCTCGCCGAACTCGTCCATCACCCGCGCCAGCGCCTCGCGCAGCACCGGGGACGGCCCGTGCAGTTCGCGCACGCCGATGATGAAGGCCTGCGGGTTGCGCTCGACGAAATCGAAGAACAGCCGCACCGTCTCGCGCGTTACCCGCTGGCCGCGTTCCAGATCGAGGCCAAAGGGGACATTTCCGGCACCTGCTCCGGGCTGCGCGCGCTCGGCGGCCTCGCGGCGCAGGTCGCGCAGCGGTTGGCGCAACTGGGTGGCGATGTCGCGGATGATCGCCAGGCCCAGGTCATCCACGTCGCCGAAGTGCCGGTAGAAGGTGTTCGGGTTCAGTCCCGCTTCCCGCGCCAGCTCCCGCAGCCCCAGGCTGCTCAGGCTGCGTCGGCTGGCCGCCAGGCGCAGCGCCGCATCGATCAGCGCGCGCTTGCCGGCGGCCTCCGCAGGTCGTTCTTCCTGTCCGATTTCCATGAGTTTCGTGCCCGACCCCACCGAAGGTTGGTTGTTGCGCTGGTATACAGATGTCTACATTCCTATCACGTAGACAGTTGTATACGCCAGCAACAATCATAACAGGAGCTTGGCAATGGGTACCCAACCAAAGACTGCCCCCCGACACTGCAAAGTCGCCATCATCGGCACCGGGTTTTCCGGGCTGGGCATGGCGATCCGCCTGAAGCAGGAAGGCGAGAACGATTTCCTGCTGTTCGAAAAGGACGCCGGCGTCGGCGGTACCTGGCGGGTCAACAACTACCCGGGCTGCGCCTGCGACGTGCAATCCCACGTCTACTCCTTCTCCTTCGAACCGAACCCGGACTGGACGCGCATGTTCGCCCGCCAGCCGGAGATCCGCGCCTACCTGGAGAACTGCTGGAAGAAGTACCGTCTGGAAGACAAGACGCTGCTGAACACCGAGATGGCGCGCTTCGAGTGGAACGACGAGCAGCAGCTCTGGCACCTGTTCGACGCCGCCGGCAACCACTACACCGCCAAGGCGGTGGTGTCGGGCATGGGGGCGCTGTCGATCCCGTCGATCCCGGCGCTCAAGGGCCTGGAGAACTTCCAGGGCAAGGCCTTCCACTCGCAGCAGTGGGACCACGACTACGACCTCAAGGGCAAGCGCGTCGCGGTGATCGGCACTGGCGCCTCGGCCATCCAGTTCGTCCCGGAAATCCAGCCGCTGGTAGCCAAGCTCGACCTCTACCAGCGCACCGCGCCGTGGATCCTGCCTAAGCCGGATCGCGCCATCAGCGAAAAGGAACGCGCGCGCTTCCGCCACTTCCCGGCCGTGCAGAAACTCTGGCGCGGCGCGCTCTACAGCATGCTCGAAGGCCGTGTGCTGGGCTTCACCTTCGCGCCCTGGGCGATGAAGTTGGTGGGCAGGCTTGCCGAGCGCTTCATCCGCCAGCAGGTCAAGGACCCGGACCTGCGCCGCAAGCTGACCCCGGACTACACCATCGGCTGCAAGCGCGTGCTCATGTCGCACAACTACTACCCGGCGCTGGCGGCCTCCAACTCCTCGGTGATTGTCGACGGCATCCGCGAGATCAAGGCGAGCAGCATCATCACCGCCGACGGCCGCGAGCGGCAGGTGGACGCCATCATCTTCGGCACCGGCTTTACCGCCAACGACCCGATCCCGCGCGGCGTGGTGTTCGGCAAGGATGGCGTGGACCTGCTCGACACCTGGCAGAACGGCCCGGAAGCCTATAAGGGCACCGTGACCCGCGGCTTCCCCAACCTGTTCTTCCTGATGGGCCCGAACACCGGCCTGGGCCACAACTCCATGGTCTACATGATCGAATCGCAGATTGCCTACGTGCTGGGTGCCATCAAACTGATGGACCGCCGCGAGCTGCAAAGCGTCGAAGTCAAGCAAGAGGTACAGGAGCGCTGGAACGAGAAGCTGCAGCGCGGCCTCAACCATAGCGTCTGGAACACTGGCGGCTGCAAGAGCTGGTACCTGCACCCGGTGAGCGGGCGTAACTGCACCCTGTGGCCGGGCTTCACCTGGCGCTTCCGCGCGCTGACCAGCCAATTCGATCCCAGCGCCTATCATTTGAAGTCCAGGCCGCTGTCCAGCCCTGTCGTCCAACCCCAACGCCACGCAGAAGAGGTGCCGGCATGAAGAACTTCGAGAATAAAGTTGCCGCCATCACCGGCGCAGGCTCGGGCATCGGTCGCGCCCTCGCTATCGAACTGGCCTCCCGCGGCTGCCACCTGGCCCTGGCGGATGTGAATGCCGCGGGCCTCGAAGAAACCCGCCAACTGCTCTCCTCCACCGGCGTGCGCGTGTCCATCGACACCGTGAACGTCGCCGACCGCGAGCAGGTCCACGCCTGGGCCGACAAGACCGCCCGCGAGCACGGCAAGGTCAACCTGGTGTTCAACAACGCTGGCGTCGCCCACGCCGGCACCGTGGAAGCCAGCGACTACGAAGAATACGAGTGGATCACCAACATCAACTTCTGGGGTGTGGTCTACGGCACCAAGGCCTTCCTGCCCCATCTCAAGGCATCGGGCGACGGCCATGTGGTCAACGTTTCCAGCGTGTTCGGGCTGTTCTCCCAGCCGGGCATGAGTGCCTACAACGCCACCAAGTTCGCCGTGCGCGGCTTCACCGAATCGCTGCGCCAGGAGCTGGACATGGAGCGCGCAGGCGTCTCGGCCAGCTGCGTGCACCCCGGCGGGATCAAGACCAACATCGCCAAGACCGCGCGGATGAACGACAGCATGGTCAAGGTCACCGGACAGAACGCCGAGCAGGCCCGCACCCAGTTCAACGACCAGTTGCTGCGCACCACCCCGCAGAAGGCCGCGCAGGTGATCATTCGCGGCGTGGAGCGTGATTCGCGGCGCATCCTGATCGGCCCGGACGCCCACGCCATCGACGTGATGCTGCGCCTGCTGCCGGTCTGGTACCAGAAGGTGGTCACCGGCAGCATGAAACTGGCCAAGCGCTTCGCGCCCAAGCCCAAGCGCAAGTCCGGCGCCGAGGGCGTCGAAGCCAAGTAACGCTGCCTTACCAAGAGTCCCTTTTTCCCTGTCGGGCCGGCGCCCATCCCCTTTACCCCCGGATGGGCGCCGTTTTTTTGCTGGTCTTTCCTGAATCAGCGACGAATAGCCACCACTTCCAGGTATTCACTGGGAATCACCAGCGACGCCGAACCCGCGCGGTTGCTGCGCTCCAGCAGTTGCGTGAGGTCGCGCTCCAGCCTCGCGGCGTCGGCCTCCGGCAGGTTGGCGAAGGCCTTGTGTACCGGGCCGTACCAGTTGCGGAACACCTCGATGAAATGCGCCGCCGAGCGATAACGGAAGTTGAAGGTCTGGCGGGTCGCGCGCAGCTCACTGATCGAATCGCCGAACAGCTCGTGCAGGTATTCCTCACATCCCCAGCCCGATGGCGGGCGCACGCCCGGCGCAGGAGGGATGTAACCCGACAGCACCTTGAACACCTGGCCGATGAAGCCTTCCGGCGTCCAGTTGGCCAGGCCGATGCGTCCGCCGGAGCGGCAGACGCGCGCCAGCTCGCTCGCCGCCCTGGGCTGGTCCGGGGTGAACATCACGCCAAAGGTCGAGACGACGGCATCGAAACTCCCCGCCTCGAAGGGCAGCGCTTCGGCATCGGCCTCGCGGAACGCCACGGCCAGGTGTTCGGCACGGGCACGCTCGGCGCCCAGCTCCAGCAGGCGTGGCACGTAATCGGTGGACATCACCCGGCAACCGCGCCGCGCGGCGGCCAGCGTGGCATTGCCGTTGCCGGCGGCGACGTCCAGCACGCGTTCGTCGCAAAGCAGGTCGCAGGCCTCGGCCAGCCGCTCGCCAACGATCTGCAGGGTGGTGCCGATCACGGCGTAGTCGCCGCTGGCCCAGGTGGCCATCTGGCGTTGTTTCAGGGCATTGAAGTCGACAGGGGCATTCATCGTGTTGTTCTCCAGGCGCGGCGCGCCTTATTCGGCAGTGGTCGGATCGAGGGTGGTGACGACCTGCGACACCCGGTTGGCCGGGAAGCCGCCCAGACGGGCATGCTCGTGCACGGCGGCTGCGTCGGGGGCGATGTACAGGCAATAGATTCGGTCACCGACCACGTGGCTATGCAGCCACTGCACCTGGGGACTCAATTGGCTCAGAACCTGGCAGGACTTCTGCGCGATGGCCTTGAAATCGCGCTCGGACAGGGCTCCGACGCCGGGGATATCGCGCTCTATTACGAACTTCGGCATGACACTCTCCATAGGGGGGAAGGTGCGGGTACCGCGACATCCCGCACCGTCATGCTGCTCCCGGTGCCCATTGGCGTCCTGCTCCAGCGTCGGCCTTCCCTGCCCGATCGTCCGGCCATCGCGTGCCGCCTCGCTTTCGCGCGCAGAATTCGAGAAATGCCCGCCCGGAGGGATCGGCCATGAGCTCGGAAACCATCCTCGCCGCCCAGCAGCGCCTGGAACAACTGGTGCGACAGCGGCCCAGCGTTGCGCTGGTGCAGGAAACGCCCGCCATCGCCCAGTGGGAAGGCGCGGGCAAGACCAGTACGCGGAATCCGGAAGGCAACGCCATCCTCACCGACCTGCCGCGTGAACTGGGCGGCGACGGCGAGCGCGTCAGCCCCGGCTGGCTGCTGCGCGCCGCCATGGCCTCCTGCGCGGTGACTCGCATCGCCATGCTGGCCAACGAGACTGGCATCGCGTTGCAGAAGCTGGAAGCCGAGGTCGGCTCCGTTACCGACGTGCACGGCCTGCTCGGACTCAGCCGCGAAGACGGCAAAACCGTCTCCCCAGGCCCCGCGCAAGCTCACCTGCGCGTACGCATCGCTGCCACGGAGGTACCGGCGGAACAGCTGCGCGAACTGGTTGCCGAAGCCATCCGCCTGTCGCCCATGGTCGCGGCGTTTCGCGATGCCGTACCGGTCCAGCTGGACGTCGATACCGGTCCGGCCTGATGGATGCCCTCTCCGAAACCCTGCGCGTGGTGCGATTGGTCGGCGCCATCTTCATCAATGCGCGCTTCACCGCACCCTGGTGCTATCAGTCGCCACGCGCCGATTCGGTAGTCAACCTGCTGGAACCGGGCGCGGAACAGGTGGTGATCTTCCACCTGATCACCGAGGGCGAGTGCTTCGTCGAAATGGGCAAGACCGAGCCAGTCAGACTGGTGGCCGGTGACGCGGTGATCTTTCCCCAGGGCCACGCTCACCGGATGACTTCGCAGCCCGGCGTACCGCCCGCCACCGGCGCGCGACTGGATACGGTACTGGCACGCCGGCCGCGCCAGTTGGCCTACGGAGGTGGAGGTGCGACAACACGCCTGGTTTGCGGCTACCTGGCGTGCGACGCACGCCTGGCGCGGCTGCTGCTGGCGGGATTGCCGGCGCTGGTGAAGGTCAATGTACGGGGTTCTGCCGCTGGCGCCTGGCTGGAATCCTCAGTGCGCTACGCGCTGGCCGAGGCACGCTCACCCCGTCCGGGCGGTGCCGGGGTGCTCGCCAAGCTGGCGGAAGTGTTGTTCATCGAAGTGCTGCGCCTGTACATGGAGGAACAGGGCGAAGGCCGCAGCGGCTGGCTGGCCGGGCTGCACGACCGCATCGTCGGCAGCGCCCTCGGCGCCTTGCACAAGTCGCCCGCCCATGCCTGGAGCCTGGAGGAACTGGCCCGCTGCGCCGGCACGTCGCGCTCGGTGCTCGCCGAGCGCTTCCAGTGCCTGGTCGGCTGCCCGCCCATGCAGTACCTCACCCAGTGGCGCATGCTGCTGGCCGCCAACCTGCTGCGCGGCAGCAACGCCCCGCTGGCGCGCATCGCCGAGGATGTCGGCTACCAGACGGACACGGCCTTCAGCCGCGCCTTCCGTCGTGAATACGGCTGCCCACCGGCGGCGTGGCGGCGCAGCCAGTCGGCCAGCGCCCGCCTCACGTTGTAGGGGAAATGCGCAGGGAAGTTCCAGATTCAGAGCCCCATCTGCTTGGCGA
Organism: Pseudomonas sp. PDNC002; assembly: GCF_016919445.1. Lineage (NCBI taxonomy): Bacteria > Pseudomonadati > Pseudomonadota > Gammaproteobacteria > Pseudomonadales > Pseudomonadaceae > Pseudomonas > Pseudomonas sp. PDNC002. The sequence goes on from NZ_CP070356.1 coordinate 5,107,519, forward strand.
TGATCTCATTCATGATCTCCCGCGTGCCGCCGCCGATGGAGAGGATGCGGTTGTCGCGATACAGCCTCTCCACCAGGCTCTCGCGCATGTAGCCCATGCCCCCCAGCACCTGCACCGCGTCGTAGGTCACCCGGTCGGCGACGTCGGTGGCGAAGTTCTTGGCCATCGAGATTTCCTTGATCACGCTCTTGCCGACGGCCATCTTCGCGGCTTGCCGATAGGTGAACTCGCGGGAAACTTCGACCTGCGTGGCCATCTCCGCGAGCCGATGCTTGAGCACCTGGAACTTGCCGATCGGCTTGCCGAAGGCCTCGCGTTCGCGACACCAGGCCAGGGCTTCGTCCAGCGCCAGCTGCGCGGTCATGTTGGCCATGATCGCCAGGGCCAGGCGCTCGCTCTGGAAGTTCGCCATGATGCAGGCGAAGCCCATGTTCTCGGCACCGATCAGGTTCTCCAGCGGCACCTTGCAGTCATCGAAGAACAGCTCGGCAGTGTCGGACGCCCACCAGCCCATCTTCTTCAGCTTGCGGCTCACGGTGAATCCCGGAGTCCCCTTCTCCACCAGCAGCAGGCTGACGCCGCCGAAACCATCACCACCGGTGCGCACGGCCACCGTGTAGTAGTCGGCACGCACGCCGCTGGTGATGAAGGTCTTGCTGCCGCTCACGCGGTAATGGTCGCCATCGCGTACGGCGCGGGTCTTCAGGCTGGCGACGTCGGAGCCGCCAGACGGCTCGGTGACCGCCAGCGCCATGATCTTCTCGCCGGCCAACACCTGCGGCGCTATGCGTTCGCGCAACTCCGGGCGTCCCCACTTGATCAGCGGCGGCAGGCCGATATCCAGCGAACCCAGTCCCGCCACGAGGCCACCGGAGCCGCAGCGCATCAGCTCCTCGCTGGCCGCCACCTTGGCGAACAGGTCGCCCTCATGGCTACCACCCAGGGCCTCCGGGTAGCCGATGCCGAGGATGCCGGCCTCGCCCGCCTTGCGGTACAGCTCGCGGGGAAACTCCTCGGCCTCTTCCCAGTCGGCGACGTGGGGCAGGATTTCCCGTTCGACGAAGCGTCGCACGCTATCTCGGACCAGGCGGTGGCTGTCATCGAAGTATTCGGTGAACACGGACATGGCAAGGCTCCAGACGATTTGCCTGAAAACTTACCGAGCGCTTGCTTGGTTTACAAGGCGAGACACCCGCCATCGGCTAGGACAGATGCGCCGCCCCGAAGCGCTCGCGGTACAGGGAAGGCGCCACACCTGCCGCACCACGGAAGGCATTGCGGAAGCTTTCCACCGTACCGAAGCCGCATTGCTCGGCGATTCGCTCGATACTGTCGGTGCTGCTTTCCAGCAATTCACGGGCGCGCGCCATACGCTCGTGCTGCAGCCAGGCCTTGGGCGTCATGCCGGTGGCTTCGCTGAACCGGCGCAGGAAGGTGCGCTCACTCATCGCCATGCGGCTGGCCAGTTCGCCCACTGAGATGGATCGATCCAGGCGCTGGCGAGCCCAATCCAGGAGCCCGGCGAGGTCATGCCGGGGCGCCTGGGCCACGGGCGCGGGGATGAACTGCGCCTGTCCTCCACCCCGTTGCGGCGACATGACCAGGCGACGGGCCACGTTGTTGGCGACCTGCACGCCGAAATCCCGCGCCACCAGGTGCAGGCAGGCATCGATGCCCGCTGCGCTGCCGGCGGAGGTGACCAACTGCCCGGCATCGACGTAGAGCACCTGGGCATCCACTTCAATGGCGGGGAAACGCGCGGCCAGTTCCTCGGCATAGCGCCAGTGCGTGGTCGCGCGCTGCCCATCGAGCAATCCCGTGGCGGCCAGGACGAAGACGCCGGAGCAGATCGACAGCAGCCGTGCACCTTCGTCATGGGCCTTGCGCAGCGCCACCACCAGTTCGGCGGAGGGTGCCTCGGCGCGGTCCCGCCAGCCTGGCACGATGATGGTGCCGGCGCCGTCCAGCGCCTCCACGCCACCATCAGCCAGCACCTGGAAGCCGCCCATGGCGCGCATCGGCCCCGTATCGACGGCGACGATGCGGTGGCGGTACCAGGGAAAGTCGAATTCCGGGCGCGGCAGGCCGAAGATCTCCACGGCAATGCCGAACTCGAAGGTGCACAGGCCGTCGTAGGCAAGAACGGCCACTGCCAGGGGATCACGCTGCATTTGGCGGAAAACTTCCGATCACTGTCCAGACCGCCACTGTAGCGGGCTTTGGCGGCTGTTTACAGTGGCGCCATCTTCCCCAGGAGCCTTGCCATGCCCAGCCTCGTCAGCCAGTTTCCCGCCGCCCTGCCCGTCGACGCCCTCGCTCACTTCAGCCACCGCCTGGCCTTCGAGACCGATTGTTCGGACGTGAATGACGCCCTGCAGAACGGCGAACAGGATTTCGTCCTGCTCGATGTGCGAAACGCCGCCGTCTTCGCCCGTGGTCACGTGCCCGGCGCACTGAACCTGCCGACACGGGAGATCGACGCGCGGCGCATGGCGCAGTTTCCGGCAGGCACCCTGTTCGTCGTCTACTGCGCCGGACCGCACTGCAACGGCGTGCATCGCGCCGCCGCCAAGCTCGCCGCGCTGAGCCTGCCGGTGAAGGAGATGATCGGTGGGGTGACCGGCTGGCTGGACGAAGGTCTCGCGCTGGTCACTGCGGCGGGCGAAGCGCTACGCGCGGACGGCGCTGGTATCAGCTGCGCCTGCTGACCGCAGAGACAACAAGGCCGGAATTTCTCCGGCCTTGTTCGAATCGGTCTGGTTGAACCTATCAGCTGCTGATCGGTCGGCGTCCTGCCAGGGCGTGGGCCAGCGTGCCGCCGTCCACCAGTTCCAGTTCGCCACCCAGCGGTACGCCGTGGGCGATGCGCGACAGCACCAGATCACCGCCGCCCAGCAACTGGGCGATGTAGTGGGCGGTCGCCTCGCCTTCCACCGTGGGGTTGGTGGCGAGGATGATCTCGCTGAAGCTACCGGCCTTGATCCGTGCTTCCAGCTCCGGAATGCCGATGGCCTCCGGGCCCAGGCCATCCAGCGGTGACAAGTGCCCCTTGAGCACGAAGTAGCGGCCGCGATAGCCCGTCTGCTCTACCGCAAACACGTCCAGCGGACCTTCCACCACGCACAACAGGCTGTCATCGCGGCGCGGGTCGGTGCACTGCGGGCAGAACTCGTCTTCCGAAAGAGTGCGGCACTGCTTGCAGTGGCCGACGCCTTCCATCGCCTGGGTCAACGCCTGGGCCAGGCGCAGGCCACCCGTGCGATCACGCTCCAAGAGCTGCAGCGCCATGCGCTGGGCACTCTTCTGCCCTACTCCGGGCAGCGTGCGCAGGGCGTCGATCAGTTGGCGAATCAGCGGCGTGAAGCTCATGGGACGGTCTCGGGTTTCGGGAGTATTAGAACGAAGGAACGCACGGTTCGCGCTCACATACCTGACAAGCCGGAAGGCAAGTGCATTCTCTTTTGGAAAACAGGAAACGAAGAAGTCAGCCCACGGGCCGCTCAGGCCCAAGCAGGGCAAGGCGCCGTCGGGTGAGGAACCGGAGTGTGCTGCAGCACATGAGGATTCCGAACCCGACGGCAACGCCGCCATGCGCCGGGCATGGGCGGCACGATCAAACTCAGAAGGGCATCTTGAAGCCGGGCGGCAATTGCATGCCGGCGGTCATGCCGGACATCTTCTCCTGGTTGTTCTGCTCGATCTTGCGCACAGCGTCGTTCACCGCGGCGGCGATCAGGTCTTCGAGGATTTCCTTGTCTTCCTGCATCAGGCTGTCATCCAGGGAGACGCGCTTGACGTCGTGGCGACCGGTCATCACCACGCTCACCAGGCCGGCGCCGGATTGACCGGTCACTTCGGCGTTGGCCAGCTCTTCCTGCATCTTCTGCATCTTTTCCTGCATCTGCTGGGCCTGCTTCATCAGGCCGGCCATGCCACCTTTCATCATGTCGAGTTCCTCGATTCGTTCAGTCGTCGACCAAGGCTCAAGCCTTGGCCTCCAGGGGTTCGATAGTACCGTCGCGGACCACCGCGGCGAACTGTTGCTTCATCTGTAGCACATAGGGATCGGCGGCGATGGACGCCTCGGCCTGGCGCTGACGCTCGGCGCGTTTGCGCGCGGCGGCCTGCGCCGGGGTTTCCTGCTCGGGCTTCTGCAGGGTCACTTGCAGCGTCAGGGTGCGGCCGTGGAACTGGTTCAGCGCATCGTTCAGACGACGCTGCTGGTTGGGGTTGAACAGCGCGCTCTGCCCCGGGTCCAGGTGCAGGTGCCAGTTGTCGCCGTCGACCGAAATCAGCGTGCAGTTGGCGCCGATGCTGGCGGTCATGCCGGCCAGTCCCAAGCGCGGGAAAAGGTCCAGCCATTCGGCGGCCAGGCCGGTCGCAGGCATGGCGGCGGGCTCGGGTTCAGGCTCGACGGCTTCCTGCGCCGCTTCGTTCTCCAGGTAGCCGTAGGACTCCATGTCGACTTCGTAGTAGTCCTCGGCGGGCGGCGGCTCGTCGTCGCGGTCATCGTCCTCGACGGGGGCGGCGGTCGCGGCAGGCACGGGCTCTTCCTTCACCGGAGCAGGTACTGCCGCCGCCAGCGCGGGGGCGGCAACAGGTGCTGGTGCCGCGGGCTCGACCGGTGCAGGCGCAGCGGCGACCGGAGCGGCGGGCTCGTCCCATGGCAGGTCGACGGCCACCTCGGAGGTGGGCTGTTCAGGCTCCGCGACCGGAGTGACAGGCTCAGCCACTACCGATACTTCAGGCACAGGAGCGGCCGGGGCCGGCTCAGGCGCAGGCTTGACCGCCGGCGCAGCAGCGGCAATGGCCTCGACTTGTACGGCTGGAGCAGGAGCCACCTGAGGCCGGGGCACGGCAACCGTCGTCGCCTCGACGACCGGTACTACCGGCGCGAGCGCCACGGCAGGCGGAGCAATGGATGCAACCGGCGCCGCAACAGCAGCGCCGGCCACTGGGTTCTGGTTGGAATCAGCCGTGGCCTTGCTGATCCCCAGGTCCTTTAGTGGTGACCTTGGCGCCCCGTCGGCATCGGCCGGACGGAACGCCAGCATGCGCAGCAACACCATCTCGAAGCCACTGCGGGGATCGGGCGCCAGCGGCAGATCGCGGCGACCGATCAGGCCCATCTGATAGTAGAACTGCACATCCTCGGCAGGCAGCGCCTGGGCCAGCGCCAACACGCGGTCGCGGTCGCCCTGGCCGTTGTCCACGGCCTCCGGCAATGCCTGGGCGATGGCCACACGGTGCAGCACGTTGAGTATCTCGGCCAGCACGCCGCCCCAGTCCGGGCCTTGCTCGGCCAGGTGGCGAACGGCTTCCAGCAGCGCGCGGGCGTCACCTTCCAGCAGCGCATGAAGCACGCCGTAGACCTGGCCGTGATCGAGTGTGCCGAGCATGGCGCGCACGTCCGCGGCCAGCACCTTGCCTTCGCCGAAGGCGATGGCCTGGTCAGTGAGGCTCATGGCATCGCGCATGGAACCATCGGCGGCACGGCCAAGCAACCACAGCGCATCGTCCTCGAACGGCACGTTCTCGGCGCCCAGGACGTGGGTCAGGTGCTCCACCACCCGCTCCGGCGGCATGTTCTTCAGGGAGAACTGCAGGCAGCGCGAGAGAATGGTGACCGGCAGCTTCTGCGGGTCGGTGGTGGCGAGCAGGAATTTCACATGGGGCGGCGGCTCCTCCAGGGTCTTCAACAGGGCGTTGAAGCTGTGGCTGGAGAGCATGTGCACTTCGTCGATCAGGTAGACCTTGTAGCGGCCCCGGGTCGGCGAATACTGCACGTTGTCGAGCAGCTCACGGGTGTCCTCGACCTTGGTGCGGCTGGCGGCGTCGACTTCGATGAGATCGACGAAACGGCCCTCATCGATCTCGCGGCACACCGAACACTGGCCGCAGGGCGTGGAGCTGACGCCGGTCTCGCAGTTCAGGCACTTGGCGAGGATGCGCGCGATGGTGGTCTTGCCCACGCCGCGGGTACCGGTGAACAGATAGGCGTGGTGCAGGCGCTGATTGTCCAGCGCGTTGATCAGGGCCTTGAGCACATGGGTCTGGCCGACCATTTCGCGGAACGAGCGCGGACGCCATTTGCGGGCAAGAACCTGATAACTCATTGAAATCCATCGCGACAGGTGAGCAGAAGTGCGCTAATCCTAGCGAAGCGGACCGTAAATTGCACCCGATGTCCGCACCGGTTGCTTCCGCATCTTGGCAAGGGCCGGGCTACACGGCATTGTGTCGTCGTTCTGCCATCAACGGAGCCTTGATGCGCTTCCTTGCCACCGCCCTGCTTCTGACCACCGCTCTCGCCCAGGCCGACGACCGTCCCCTGCGCTTCTCGGTGGTCGACAGCTGGGCGATGCCCCTGGCACAGATCGAGAATGGCGAACTGACCGGCGGCATCATGTTCGAGCTGTTCAGTGAAACGGCGCGGCAACTGGGCCGGACACCGGACTTTCATATCGTGCCGCGGGCGCGCATCGAACAGGCGCTGCTCAATCACTCGGTGGACGTGCGCTGCTACGTCTCGCGCACCTGGGTCGAGCACGAATTCAACGACTACCGCTGGACCGCGCCACTGATGGTGCAGCGCGACCTGCTGGTGACCCGGGACGCCCCGGCGGATACGCTGGAATCCCTGTCCAGCCAGTCCGTCGGCACCGTGCTGGGCTATCACTATCCACGCCTCCAGCCACTGCTCGACAGCCACTGGCTGGCCCGCGACGACGCGCGCAATCAGGAACTGGTGCTGAAGAAACTGCGCATCGGCCGCTATCAATATGCGATCAGCAGTGAGTTCGCGCTGAACTGGTTCAACCGCGAACTGCCTGAGGCGGAACGCCTGCAAACCGCCAGCGTCATCGAGGAAACGCCGCTCTCGTGCATGGTGTTGAACAGCCCGGACGTGCGCACCGATGACGTATTGGCAGCGCTGGCAAAGATGAAGGCTTCGGGGAAGATCGAGCAGATCCTGGATCACTACCGCTGAGACGGGCAGCGCATCGACAGGATGCGAGAGGGCCATTTTCCGGGCCCCGAAATGGAGGCGGCCCCGCCAGCCACACCCCGGCACACAATGTCCCCGCCTTGGCTGCTTCCTTCCGGACCTGACCAGGTAAGCGAGTAATCGTTGCGGGGGGACCGACAGGGCCACCATCGCGAGAGCTCACCAGATCGGCGAGCCGCGCCATTGTAGCGGCTTGTTCGCAACTTACAAGCACTTCAAGCACTTAGGCGCGTCCTTCACCCAATTCCTGACCGCAATCACGAATTGTCTTTATTTATACGGGAATTCACCTACAGCCAATTAAGAAAATTCTCTGCAGGCCGACGTTTAGGGGGAACCGCCGTCTACAGGCGGACAACCACCGAGCGAGGAATGCCAGTATGTCCATTGCCCTGCGATCCACCACTCTCGTTGCACTGCTCTTCTCAGGCCAGTTGATGGCCCAAGGCGGGATCATCCGCTTCTCTGGCGAAGTCGTGGAGCCTACCTGCGAGGTAGGTTTGAGCGATGTCACCGCCCACAGTGCGCGCGTGCGCCTGAGCGAATGCAGCCAGTCGCTGTACATGCAATTGAGCGAGCCCCGCAGCGCCATGCCCAGCGTCAACTACCGTCTGACCGATGTGCGCGGGCGTGCGCTGGGGCGTGACTTGAAGGCCACCGGCAACACCGACAGTGTCATCCGCGCCATCCAGAAAAATGGTTCGGCCGCAGGCAACCGCAATGTCGTGCTGGTTGCCGAGTACATCTGACCAAACCTACTGGGACTGGATGAGACCTTCGGGCCGGGGCTGGGTGGAAACCTCCAGACTCGGCCCGATGAACAGGTCCATCTTGCTATAGCCCGGTCGTGTGCTGAAGGTGGAATAGCGCTCCGCCCCCTGGTGGAACTGGAAGGCCACCCGGTATTCGCCCGAGCGCCACAGGCGCAGCGGGAACGCGCGCGCCTCGCCCGGCTTGATCTCGCCCGCGAGGGTTTCCTCGCCGTTTTCTTTGAAGCTGTAGCTCACCGCAGGCCCGCCCTGGGTTTCGTAATGCAGGACGATCTGAGGTCGCTCGGTCCAGGCCACGTATGCCCCGAACAGCAGCACCAGTGCCGCCACGCCGAGCAGGCGCTGCTTTCTTGCCTTGTCCATCTCGCTCTCCACAAGCGAACGGCCCGCCCCACCCTGCATTGCAACGCCAAGGCGGAACGGGCCAGTCGATCAGTTCAGGCTATCGACGAGAGCCTTGGCCGGCACCAGGCGCACCGCTTTCTTCGCGGCGATCTCGATGGTCTTGCCAGTCTGCGGATTGCGGCCAGTGCGCGCGGCGCGCTCGCTGACCTTGAGCTTGCCGATACCCGGCAGGGTCAGCTCGCCGTCGTTTTCCAGGGCGTCCTGGGCGATCTGCGCCAACTGGTCGAACACACCGCGCACGGCGGCTTGGGTCAGGTCGAGGGAATCGGCGATATCGCGAACCAGTTGGTCCTTGGTCATGGGCATGGAATGACTCCTTGATGCGTTGATCGATATGAATGCGTGTCAGGCGCCGATGCCGTGGTCGGCCAGCAGCTTGATCAGCTGCTCTTCGTCCATCACGGCGACGCCAAGTTCCTGAGCCTTGGCCAACTTTGAACCAGCTCCCGGTCCTGCTACGACGCATTGCGTCTTCGCCGACACGGAGCCGGCGACCTTGGCGCCCAGGCTCTCGAGTTTTTCCTTGGCGACGTCGCGGCTCATGGCCTCCAGCGTGCCGGTGAGCACCCAGGTCTGGCCAGCCAGCGGCAAGCCTTCGACCACTTTGCGCTCGCTGCGCCAGTGCATGCCGAATTCCGCCAGCTGCTCCTCGACTGCCTTGGCGCGCTCGACGCGGGCGGCGTCGGAGAAGTATTCGCGCACGGACTGCTTGGCCTTCTCGTTCACCCCCTTGAGGGTGCTGAGGTCCAGCCAGTCCTGGCTGAGGGTGATCAGCGCGTCGAGGCCGCCGGTCTTGTCGGCGAGCTTCTCGGCGCCGGTGGCGGCAATGAAGGGAATGTTCAGCTTGTCGATGAATCCGGCCAGGGTGGCGACAGCGGCGAACTCGGCGGACACCTCGCCCTCGTCCTGCAGCTCGATACCACGCTCCAGCAATTGCTGGATCACGCTGCGGTTGTGCTCGTCATCGAAGAAGTTGTGGATCTCGTAGGCCACTTCGCCACCGACGTCCGGCAGGTAGGTCAGCACTTCGGGCAATGCTTTCTGGATGCGCGCCAGCGAACCCAGGGAGCGCGCGAGCAGCTTGGCGGTCTCCTCGCCCACGTCCGGGATGCCCAGGGCGAAGACGAAGCGCGCCAGCGCCGGCTTGCGGCTGTCGGCGATGGCCGCGAGCAGGTTGCGCGTGGAGACCTCGGCGAAGCCTTCCAGCTCGATAACTTGCTCATAGGTAAGCGTGTAGAGATCGGCCGGCGATTTCACCAAGCCCTTGTCCACCAGTTGCTCGACGATCTTGTCGCCAAGGCCGTCGATGTCCATGGCGCGGCGCGAGACGAAATGGATGATCGCCTGCTTGAGCTGCGCCTGGCAGAACAGCCGGCCGACGCAACGGTAGATGGCCCCCTCGCTGACCGACTCCTTGCCCTTGCTGCGCTTGACCAGTTGGGTGCGCTCGACCTGCGAGCCGCATACCGGGCACTGGGTGGGGATTTCTACCGGGCGCGCGTCTGCCGGGCGGCGCTCGGTGACCACCTGCATGACCTGCGGGATTACGTCGCCGGCGCGGCGGATGATCACGGTGTCGCCGATCATCAGGCCCAGGCGGGCGACTTCGTCCATGTTGTGCAGGGTGGCGTTGGACACTGTCACGCCGGCCACCTGGACCGGTTTCAGGCGTGCCACCGGCGTCACGGCACCAGTGCGGCCGACCTGGAATTCCACGTCCAGCAGTTCGGTGAGCTCCTCCCGTGCCGGGAACTTGTGCGCGATGGCCCAGCGCGGCTCGCGGGCACGGAAGCCCAGCTCGCGCTGGAAGTCGATGCGGTTGACCTTGAACACCACGCCGTCGATTTCGTAGGCGAGGCTGTCGCGACGTGCCCCGATGTCTTCGTAATAGGCGCGGCAACCCTCGACACCCTTGGCCAGCTTCAGCTCGCGACTGATCGGGATGCCCCAGCCCTTCAGGGCCTCAAGGATCTTCACCTGGGTGCCCGGCAGCGTGCCGCCTTCGACGCGGCCGAAGCCATAGCAGCAGAACTCCAGCGGGCGGCTGGCAGTGATCTTCGAATCCAGCTGGCGCAGGCTGCCGGCCGCTGCGTTACGCGGGTTGGCGAAGGTCTTGCCGCCGGCTTCCATCTGCCGCTCGTTGAGCGCTTCGAAGCCGGCCTTGGACATGAAGACTTCGCCACGCACTTCCAGGATCGCCGGCCAGCCCTCGCCCTTCAGGCGCAGCGGCACGTTGCGGATGGTGCGCACGTTGACGCTGATGTCTTCGCCGGTGGTGCCGTCGCCGCGGGTGGCGCCACGGGTCAGCACACCGTTCTCATAGAGCAGGCTGACCGCCAGGCCATCGAGCTTGGGCTCGCAGCTGTATTCCACCTCGGCGCCGCCGCCAAACAGATCGGAGGACGGCAACTGATCGGCCAGCCCCTCGCGCACACGGCGATCGAAGTCGTTGAGGTCCTGCTCCTCGAAGGCGTTGCCCAGGCTGAGCATCGGCACTTCATGGCGCACCTCGCCGAACGCCGATGCCGCCGCGCCACCGACGCGCTGGGTCGGCGACTCCGGGGTGACCAGCTCGGGATGCTCGGCTTCCAGCGCCTTCAGCTCACGGAACAGGCGGTCGTACTCGGCGTCCGGCACGCTAGGCTCGTCGAGCACGTAATAGCGGTAGTTATGGTCGTCGAGTTCGCTGCGCAGCTGGGCGATGCGTTCGGCAGCGGTCTGGGAATCGGTCATGCGGGAATCTCGGCGGCTTTTTCTGCTTGAGGTAGAAATGCGAAGCCCCAAGGGTCGCTTGGGGCTTCTGTGCAGCGTGCTGAAAGCTTAGCGCTTCTGGGTCAGGGCGCGTCGTTCGAAATCGATGATGCGCTGACGGTAGTGCTCGATGGTCTGCGCAGTCATCACGCTGCGCTGCTCGTCCTTCAGCTCGCCATTGAGCTCCTGGGCCAGCTTGCGGGCGGCGGCGATCATCACGTCGAACGCCTGCTTGGGATGGCGCGGGCCCGGCAGGCCGAGGAAGAAGCTCACCGCACGGGTGCTGAACTGGTCGATGTTGTCCAGATCGAAGGTGCCCGGCTTGACCGCGTTGGCCATGGAGAACAGCACTTCACCGTTGCCAGCCATGCTCTCGTGGCGATGGAAGATGTCCATCTCGCCGTAGCGCAGGCCGCTTTCCAGGATGTTCTGCAGCAGGGCCGGGCCCTTGAAACCGTTCTCGTCGCGGCTGATGACGTTGATGATCAGCACTTCCTCGACCGGAGCCAGGGGAGCGGACGGCGCAGCGGCTGCGGCAGGAGCGGCGGTGCGCTCCTTGTCCTTCTTGCGGTCCTTCTTCGGTTTTTCCTGCGGCGCTTCGTCCAGCGGATTCGGGAAGTCTTCCTCGTCCAGCGGGCCGAGCAGGTTCGGCGCCGGGTCGTCCAGGTTCAGGTCACCCTGGCGCGGCTCTCCGCGGCGCTTGCCGCGCGACTCCTTGGCGCTGACTTTGGGCAGGTCTTCCTCATCCAGCGCAGGCTCCTTGTGCTCGACCACCCGGGAAGGCCCGAGCAACTCGGGATTGCCTTCATCTCCGTCATCGGGCTGGTTGGCAAACTGGCGATCCAGCTTGAAACGCAACTTGCCCTTGCCGCCCCGCATACGACGCCAACCGTCGAACAGAATGCCGGCGATCACGATAAGCCCAATGACGATCAGCCATTCGCGCAGACCGATATCCATCTAATCCCGTAGCCCCTGAACAAAAAATGATGATGAAGAAAAGGACATCCTATCCCTTGAAAACGTGGAGCCAACTTCATGTTCTGACTGATGTTTTCCACGCGATACAAAAGTGGGCGTTAAGCTAACACGCTCTCACATAACTTTACACTGCTTACAGCGACGCTTTGCCGCGCTTATTGCAACTTTTCATAGCGCCGTCCGGGCTTATCCGGCCCACACAGTCTACCCCAATCAAATCAATGTCTTAGCGTCAAAAGGTGGCACTTGGCAAGCACGCCGTAAAGTTCCCCCTGCCATCAGGCTTCCGCCAGCGCGACTGCCTCTTCCACATCCACCGCAACCAGACGCGAACACCCCGGTTCATGCATGGTCACGCCCATCAATTGATCGGCCATCTCCATGGCGATCTTGTTGTGGGTGATATAGATGAATTGCACTTTCTCCGACATTTCCTTCACCAGCCGCGCATAACGACCGACGTTGGCATCGTCCAGCGGTGCGTCGACTTCGTCGAGCATGCAGAACGGTGCCGGGTTCAGCTGGAAGATTGCAAACACCAGCGCCAGAGCGGTCAGGGCCTTCTCGCCACCGGACAGAAGATGGATGGTGCTGTTCTTCTTGCCCGGCGGACGCGCCATGATCGCCACCCCGGTATCGAGTAGATCCTCGCCAGTAAGTTCCAGATAGGCATGACCGCCGCCGAAAACCTTGGGGAACAATGCCTGAAGGCCAGCATTGATCTGGTCGAAGGTTTCCTTGAAGCGGTTGCGGGTTTCCTTGTCGATCTTGCGGATCACGTTTTCCAGGGTTTCCAGCGCTTCCACCAGGTCGTCGTTCTGGTCGTCCAGATAGCGTTTGCGCTCGGATTGCTGCTGGTACTCCTCGATGGCCGCGAGGTTGATCGGCCCCAGGCGGCCGATACGCGCGGCCAGTTCTTCCAGGCGGGTTTCCCAGACCTTCTCGGCCGCATCGTGGGGCAGCGTGGCAAGCACGCCATGCAGGTCGTAGCCGTCCTCGTGGAGCTGCTCCTGCAAGGACTTGCGCCGGACGCTGACTGCCTGCCACTCCATGCGCTGCTGCTCCAGCTGGCCACGCAGCAATTGCGACTGCTGCTCGGCCTGGGTGCGGCGCTTTTCGGCATCGCGCAATTGGCGGTCGGCGTCTTCCAGCGCGAGGCGCGCGTGCTTGAGCTCGTCCTCGACGGCCATGCGCCGGTCAAGCAGCTCTTCCAGGCGCATGCGCAGCTCTTCCAGCGGCGCCGCGCCCTCCTCCAGATTGAGGTTGAGCTGCTCGCAGCGCTCGACCAGGCGTACAGCCTGACTGTCCAGGCGCTCCAGCGCCTGGCGGGTGGATTCGTGCTGGGCCCGTAGCGAACCGACGCGCACCGCCAATTGATGGGCGTGATCCTTGTGCTGTCGGGATTCCTGGCGGATGCGATCGAGTTTCTCGCGCATGCCGTCACGCTCGGCGAGCAGGGCTTCGCGGCGCTCCGTATCCACCGCCATGGCGTCCAGCGCTTCCTGCAGGTTGAGGCGGGCTTCGCCGAGCTGCTCGTGCTCGACGGCGTGCTGTTCGGCCAGTTCGGCCAATTCCTCGTCGAGACGAGTACGGCGCAGGGTCAACTGCTCGACCTTGGCCTGCTGCGCGGATAACTGCGCCTTCAGCTCGCCCTGGCGACGACCTTCGTCCTGGAGGCGGCGGCGAATCTGATCGCGGCCTTCTTCGGCCTGGCGCTGCTCGTCGCGCAGGCGCACCAGTTGCTCTTCGACTTCCGCCAGACGCTGCTCCAGCGTTTCGCGCTCGGCGTACAGACGCTCCAGCTCCTGGCCGCGCGCCAGTACACCGCCATCGGCAGACTCACCACGACGCACGCGCAGGAAGTTGCGGCCGACCCAGTAGCCATCGCGGCTGACCAGGCTTTCGCCGTCGCCCAGCGAAGCACGCTGGGCCAGCGCCTGATCGAGACTTTCCACCGGGCGAACACGACCCAGCCAGTAGCTCAAATCGACGTTGGTTTCGACCTTGTCCAACAAACTGCCGGGGCGCGAAACGGCGCCAGCGGCCAGGTCGAGCAGACGCAGCTCGCCCTTCTCCAGCGCATCGAATGGCAGCCCTTTCACATCATCCAGCAGCACGCCATGCAGGTCGGCGCCCAGCACGGTTTCCACCGCCAGCTCCCAGCCCGACTGCACGCGCAGGCCTTCGGCGAGCCGCGGGCGTTGTTCCAGGCCCTGCTGACGCAACCATTGCGCGGTGCCGTCGCCCGGATCGAGCGCAGCCTGCTGCAAGGCTTCGAGCGAGGCGATCCGGCCATTCAGGCGTTGCAGTTCACCCTGGGCCTGGTGCTGCGCGGCGGTGCTTTCCTGCAGGGACTGACGCACGCGCTCCAGGCGCTCGGCCAGTTCCTGTTCTTCGATCTGCGACTCTTCCAGCAGCAACTCGATGGCGGCGACCTGCTCGCCCAGTTCGAGGATGGCCGCGTCTTCCGGATCAGCCGCCAGTTGCGTGCGTTCGTCGTTCAGGCGGCGCTGACGTTCGGCCTGGCGCTCCAGGCTCTGCTCCAGGTGCTGGATGCGCGACTGCTGCACTTCGGCTTCGCGGCGCGGCTCGGCGCTCTGCTGGTTGAAGGCGTCCCAGCGCTGCTGCCAGTCATGCATGCGCTGCTCGGCCTCTTCCAGGCCAACGGTGGCCTCTTCGGCGGCGGCGGCGCTGATTTCCTGTTCCGGGGCCAGACGTTCAAGCTCTTCGCCCAGGGTGGCGAGCAGGGTGCGATCGTGGCCCAGGTGGGATTCGGTTTCCTGGCGGGTCTTCTCCGCCTCGCGCAGGTCGTCCTGCAACTGGCGCAGGCGCTGCTGGCCGTGCTGGATGCTCTGTTCGACGCGGGCGATATCGCCGCCCACGGAGTAGAAACGACCCTGAACCTGGTTGAAGCTTTCCGATAATTCGTGGTGGCCGTCGCGCAGACGCTCGATGCTCGCGTCGGCGCTGCGCTGTTCGGCCACCAGGGCCTCGAAGGCTACTTCCTGGTCGCCGATCACCCGCTCCTTCTGCCCGACCTGCTCGTTCAGGTCGCGCCAGCGCAGGGCACCCAGCTGGGCCTTGAGCTGACGCTCCTCAGCCTTGAATTCCTGGTACTTCTCCGCCGACTGGGCTTGCCGGTGCAGGCGTTCCAGTTGGCGCTCGAGTTCTTCGCGCAGGTCGCTCAGGCGCGCCAGGTTTTCCTGGGTGCGGCGGATGCGGTTTTCGGTCTCGCGGCGGCGCTCCTTGTACTTGGAGATGCCGGCCGCTTCCTCGATGAAGTTGCGCAGATCCTCCGGCTTGGCTTCGATCAGCTTGGAGATCATGCCCTGTTCGATGATCGAGTAGCTGCGCGGCCCCAGGCCGGTGCCGAGGAAGATGTCGGTGATGTCGCGACGACGGCACTTGGTTCCGTTGAGGAAATAGGTGTTCTGGCCATCGCGGGTGACGCGACGGCGAATGGAAATCTCGGCGTAGCTGGCGTACTCGCCCAGCAGGGTCTGGTCGGAGTTGTCGAAGATCAGCTCGATGGACGCCTGGGTCACCGGCTTGCGGGTGTTGGAGCCGTTGAAGATGACGTCGGTCATCGACTCGCCGCGGAGGTTCTTCGCCGAACTCTCGCCCATCACCCAGCGAACGGCGTCGATGATGTTGGACTTGCCGCAGCCGTTGGGGCCGACCACCGCCGCCATGTTGCTCGGGAAGTTGACCGTCGTCGGATCGACGAAGGACTTGAAGCCCGCCAGCTTGATGCACTTGAGCCGCATGCGCCCTCCCCCCTTTCTCTTCTAGTTATCGAGCTTATCGTTCAGCCAGAGCGGCCAGGACCAGTTGGCTGTTGTGGCGGCCGTAGTCGAGCAACACCGCGCGAATACCGGCTTCGTCGCGTCCCACCACCGCGCGCAGCAGGTGTTCGAAGCTGACGATGAACTGACTCATCTCGCCTTTGCGGCGCTCCAGGGCCAGATGATAAGTGCGACTGATGGCCGGCAGGAGATTTTCCACGGTTTCCTGCAGGTAGGGGTTGGCGGCGAATGGGAAGGCGGCGCGCATGATGTCGAAGCTGGACTCGACGAAGGCGTTGATGTCGCCGCGTTCGAGGTTGTCCAGCAGGCGTTGCTGGATTGCCATGAATGGCGCCAGATCGGCCTCCTCGCGCCAGGTCCGGGCCACGCTACTGGCGAGCATGATGTACAGCTCGATGACCAGCGAATAGAGGCTTTCGACGTGGGCGGCGGACAGTTCCGATACCTGCGCGCCCCGGCGCGGCAGGATCACGACGAGATGGCGGCGCTCGAGGATCAGCAGCGCTTCGCGGACCGAGCCACGGCTGACGTTGAGAGTCTGGGTGACCTTCTGTTCCTGGATGCGCTCGCGTTCCTTGAGTTCGCCCCGAATGATGCGTTCGGCAAGGTGATGCGCGATCTGCTCAGCCAGGCTGTCCGGGGCCTTGAACGTCATGGTTGTCCTTAAGAATCGGGGCGCTTTCGAGGGGGTGATGCGGGGGCGAAGTGTAACACAGGGTGTTACCGCGCCATCTCCTGCGCCAGGGGGACGACTGAACAAAGGTTGGTGCGTATCACCGCCGGATCAGGCGCAGGATTGTCCGACAATCCTACACAAGAGACGTATCGGGAGTCGTCCATGTTCGCTTTGTTCCTTTCCTCTGCCTGGATGTTGCGTCTCAAGAAAGCCGGCTACTGGATCTGGCTGGTTCCCGTCTTCGGGATTCCCGTCAGCTACTGGTGGTCCTACGGTAGCGAGTATCCCAATGCCTGGCCCTGGCTGGTGATCACCGTGGTGTTCGGGGTAATCCCGCTGCTGGACTTCGTGGTCGGTCGCGACCCGGCCAATCCGGATGAGATCGAGGAAGTCCCGCCCATGGAGCGCGAGGGCTACTACCGCTTCCTCAGCCTGCTGACGGTGCCGCTACTGTTGGGCATGCTGGTCTACGGCGGCTGGGTGCTGGCCACTTATGACGCCTGGAGCTGGGTCGGCCAACTGGGCTGGATTCTCTCGGTCGGCACGGTGATGGGCGCCATCGGCATCACCGTCTCCCACGAGCTGATCCACAAGGACCCGGAGCTGGAGCAGAACGCCGGCGGCCTGTTGCTGGCGGCGGTGTGCTACGCGGGCTTCAAGGTCGAGCATGTGCGCGGCCACCATGTGCATGTCTCAACGCCGGAAGACGCTTCGTCGTCGCGCTACGGCCAGAGCCTCTACGCCTTCCTGCCCCACGCCTACAAGCACAACTTCCTCAATGCCTGGAGGCTGGAGAGCGATCGGTTGAAGCGCAAGGGCCTGCCGGCGCTGCACTGGCGCAACGAGCTGATCTGGTGGTACGTGATCAGCGCGCTGTTCCTGGTCGGCTTCAGCATCGCCTTCGGCTGGATCGGCGCGGTCTACTTCATCGGCCAGTCGGTGATGGCGTTCACCCTGCTGGAGATCGTCAACTACGTCGAACACTACGGCCTGCACCGGCGCCGCCTGGAAACCGGGCGCTACGAGCGGACCACCCATGAGCATTCCTGGAACAGCAACTTCCTGCTGACCAACCTGTTCCTCTTCCACCTGCAGCGCCATTCCGACCACCACGCCAACGCCAAGCGCCGCTACCAGGTGCTACGGCACTTCGACGAAAGCCCGCAACTGCCCAATGGCTATGCCGGGATGATCGTCCTGGCGCTGTTCCCGCCGCTCTGGCGCGCAGTGATGGACCGCCGCGTGCGGGCCTATTACGCCGGTGAGGAATACCAGCTGAGCGCCACCCAGCGAGCCTGATCGACGAGTTCCACGCCTTGGCGGCAAGCCCTACCCCGGCTTGCCGCCTTTTTTCTTTCCGCTGACCTTGTAGGAGCGAGCTTGCTCGCGAAGCTCTTCGCCCCTTAAAAGCCGGCCGACCGGCACGGCGCACGTGTCTGCAACGGCGGTTCGCGAGCAAGCTCGCTCCTACGAGAAGCCTCTCTCTCCATACCACTTGTCATGCCGGAAAAACTTTCTGACCTTTCGGACAGAAATTTTATTGACTCAAAAGTCAGCTTTCCATAAATTCGCCATCCAGTGCCCTACCAAAAACAAGAATCAGCCTGGAGGCAAGCCTTGATCAGGTTCCTGCTCAATCGCGAGCTGCGCGTCGAAGACCGCCTCGATCCCAATCTCACCGTGCTCAACTACCTGCGCCAGACCCTGGGCAAGACCGGCACCAAGGAGGGTTGCGCCTCCGGTGACTGCGGCGCCTGCACCGTGGTGGTCGGCGAGCTGGTCGGTGAAGAAGGTGCCGAGCGCATCCGCTACCGCACCCTCAACTCCTGTCTCACCTTCGTTTCCTCGTTGCACGGCAAGCAGCTGATCAGCGTTGATGACCTGAAACACCGCGGCGAACTGCACGGCGTACAGCAGGCCATGGTCGACTGCCACGGCTCGCAGTGCGGCTTCTGCACCCCCGGCTTCGTCATGTCGCTGTTCGCCCTGCAGAAGAACACCGCCGGCGAAAACGCCGAGGAGCGCAAGGCCGAAGCCCATGAAGCGCTGGCCGGCAACCTGTGCCGCTGCACCGGCTACCGTCCAATTCTCGATGCCGCCGAGCAGTCCTGCTGCCAGAAGCGCCCCGACCAGTTCGACGTCGCCCAGCCGGAAATCATCGCCCAGCTCAAGGCCATCGCGCCCAACGAAACCGCCGAGCTCAACAGCGGCGACAAGCGCTGCCTGCTGCCGCTGACCATCGCCGACCTGGCCGATATCTACACCGCCAACCCGCAGGCGCGCCTGCTGGCCGGCGGCACCGACCTGGCCCTGGAAGTCACCCAGTTCCACCGCGAACTGCCGGTGATGATCTATGTCGGCCACGTTGAGGAAATGAAACGCGTCGAGGTCTTCGACGACCGCATCGAGATCGGCGCGGCGACTCCGCTGACCGATTGCTATGAAGCGCTTTCCCGCGACTACCCGGACTTCGGCGAGCTTCTGCACCGCTTCGCCTCCCTGCAGATCCGCAACCAGGGCACCCTGGGCGGCAACATCGGCAACGCATCCCCCATCGGCGACTCGCCGCCGCTGCTGATCGCACTCGGCGCGCGCCTGGTGCTGCGCAAGGGCGCCGAGCGCCGCGAACTGCCGATCGACGAATACTTCATCGACTACAAGGTCACCGCGCGCCAGGAAGGCGAGTTCATCGAGCAGGTGATCATCCCCCGTCCGCAGGCCAGCCAGGCGTTCCGCGCCTACAAGGTCTCCAAGCGCCTGGACGACGACATTTCCGCCGTGTGCGCCGCCTTCAGCGTCACCGTCGAGAACTGCAAGATCACCGCCGTGCGCACCGGTTTCGGCGGCATGGCGGCGATTCCGAAGCGCGCCAAGGCCTGCGAGGCCGCGCTGCTCGGCCAGACCTTCAACAGCGCCACCTTCGAACGCGCCGCACAGGCCCTGAGCGAAGACTTCGCGCCGCTCACCGACTTCCGTGCGAGCAAGGAATACCGCCTGCTCACCGCGCAGAACCTGCTGCGCAAGTGCTTCCTGGAACTGGAAGCCCCTCAGGCCGTGACCCGGGTGACCCACTATGCATAAGCCCCAGAAGAGCCAGGAAGAACTCACTGCACTGTTCCGCGCCGACCTGACCACCGGCGTCGGCCGCAGCGTCAAGCACGAGAGCGCGCCCAAGCACGTCAGCGGCGAAGCGCAATACATCGATGACCGCCTGGAATTCCCCAACCAGCTGCACGTCTACGCCCGCATGAGCGATCGCGCCCACGCGCGCATCACCAGGCTGGACGTCAGCCCCTGCTACCAGTTCCCCGGCGTCGCCATCGCCATCACCAAGGATGACGTACCCGGCCAGCTGGACATCGGCCCGGTGATCGCCGGTGACCCGCTGCTGGCGGACGGCAAGGTCGAGTACGTCGGCCAGATGGTCATCGCCGTCGCCGCCGACAGCCTGGAAACCGCGCGCAAGGCCGCCATGGCCGCGATCATCGAGTACGAGGACCTGGAGCCGGTGCTCGACGTGGTCGAAGCACTGCGCAAGAAGCACTTCGTGCTCGACAGCCACCAGCACAAGATCGGCGACTCCGAGGCCAAGCTCGCCACCGCGCCGAACCGCATCCAGGGCACCCTGCACATCGGCGGCCAGGAGCACTTCTACCTGGAGACGCAGATTTCCTCGGTGATGCCCACCGAAGACGGCGGCGTGATCGTCTACACCTCCACGCAAAACCCCACCGAAGTGCAGAAGCTGGTCGCCGAAGTGCTGGGTATCTCCTTCAACAAGGTGGTCATCGACATGCGCCGCATGGGCGGCGGCTTCGGCGGCAAGGAAACCCAGGCCGCTGCGCCTGCCTGCCTGTGCGCGGTGATCGCGCGCCTGACCGGCCGACCGACGAAGATGCGTCTGCCGCGCGTCGAAGACATGCAGATGACCGGCAAGCGCCACCCCTTCTACGTCGAGTACGACGTGGGCTTCGAGGATGACGGCCTGCTGCACGGCATCAACATCGAGCTGGCCGGCAACTGCGGCTACTCGCCGGACCTCTCCGGCTCCATCGTCGACCGCGCGATGTTCCACTCGGACAACGCCTACTTCCTTGGCAACGCCACGGTGAACGGTCACCGCTGCAAGACCAACACCGCGTCGAACACCGCCTACCGCGGCTTCGGCGGCCCGCAGGGCATGGTCGCCATCGAGGAGATCATGGACGCCGTCGCGCGCCATCTGGGCAAGGACCCGCTGGAAGTGCGCAAGCGCAACTACTACGGCAAGGACGAGCGCAACGTCACCCACTACTACCAGCAGGTCGAACACAACCTGCTGGAGGAAATGACCGAGGAACTGGAAGCCAGCGCCGAGTACGCCAAGCGCCGCGCCGAGATCCGTGCGTTCAACGCCAGCAGCCCGGTGCTGAAGAAAGGCCTGTCGCTGACCCCGGTGAAATTCGGCATCAGCTTTACCGCCACCTTCCTCAACCAGGCCGGTGCGCTGATCCACATCTACACCGACGGCAGCATCCACCTGAACCACGGTGGCACCGAGATGGGCCAGGGCCTGAACACCAAGGTCGCCCAGGTGGTCGCCGAGGTCTTCCAGGTCGACATCGACCGCGTGCAGATCACCGCAACCAACACCGACAAGGTGCCCAACACCTCGCCGACCGCCGCGTCCTCCGGCGCCGACCTGAACGGCAAGGCCGCGCAGAACGCCGCCGAAATCCTCAAGCAGCGCCTGGTGGAGTTCGCCGCCAAGCACTGGAAGGTCACCGAGGATGACGTCGAGTTCCGCAATAACCAGGTGCGCGTGCGTGACCTGATCCTGCCGTTCGAGGAACTGGTGCAGCAGGCCTACTTCGGCCAGGTATCGCTCTCCTCCACCGGTTTCTACCGCACGCCGAAGATCTACTACGACCGCAGCCAGGCGCGCGGCCGGCCGTTCTACTACTTCGCCTATGGAGTGTCCTGCTCGGAAGTGATCGTCGACACCCTCACTGGCGAGTACAAGATGCTGCGCAGCGACATCCTCCACGACGTCGGCGCTTCGCTGAACCCGGCCATCGACATCGGCCAGGTGGAAGGCGGCTTCGTCCAGGGCATGGGCTGGCTGACCATGGAGGAGCTGGTCTGGAACGCCAAGGGCAAGCTGATGACCAATGGCCCGGCGAGCTACAAGATCCCGGCCATCGCCGACATGCCCATCGACCTGCGGGTGAAGCTGGTGGAAAACCGCAAGAACCCGGAACAGACGGTGTTCCACTCCAAGGCCGTCGGCGAGCCGCCGTTCATGCTGGGCATCTCGGTGTTCTGCGCGATCAAGGACGCCGTGGCGAGCCTGGCGGACTACCGCGCCCAGCCGCAGATCGACGCCCCGGCCACTCCCGAGC
The DNA here is from genome assembly GCF_016919445.1 of Pseudomonas sp. PDNC002. Classification (NCBI taxonomy): domain Bacteria; kingdom Pseudomonadati; phylum Pseudomonadota; class Gammaproteobacteria; order Pseudomonadales; family Pseudomonadaceae; genus Pseudomonas; species Pseudomonas sp. PDNC002. The sequence continues at coordinate 5,129,298 of NZ_CP070356.1, forward strand.
GCGTGCTCTGGGGCGTGGAGCAGATGCGCAAGCTGAAGCTGGCCCAGGCCGAGAAAGCACCGGCTCAGGTCGAGCCGGCGTGATGTGACCATGGGGCACCGCTGGCAGGGAGAGACGTCCCCACTTCCGTCCTCCGCCCTGCCAGCGGCGCCCCACCCTTCAAAGAACCTGTAGGAGCGGACCTTGTCCGCGATAGCCGAATGATCCGGCGCGATTCGCGGATGAGATCCGCTCCTACACGCAGCATCCTTCCGAGGATTTGACGATGAACTGGATCAGTGCCCTCGCCGACCTGCAACAGCGCGCCGAAGCCAGCGTGCTGGTGACCATCATCGAAGAACGCGGCTCGACCCCGCGCAACGCCGGCTCGAAGATGGTCGTCAGCGCCGACAAGATCTACGACACCATCGGCGGCGGCCACCTCGAATTCAAGGCCATGGCCATCGCCCGCGAAATGCTGCTGGCCCGCGAGCGCGAGCCGAAGCTGGAACGCTTCAGCCTCGGCGCCAGCCTCGGCCAGTGCTGCGGCGGTGCCACCGTGCTGCTGTTCGAACCCATGGGCCAGCCCCAGGCGCACATCGCCGTGTTCGGCGCCGGCCATGTCGGCCGCGCCCTGGTACCGCTGCTTGCCAGCCTGCCGTGCAAGGTTCGCTGGATAGACTCTCGAGAAACCGAGTTCCCCGAGCACATCCCCGAGGGCGTGACCCGCGCGATCAACGAGGATGTGATCGACGAAATCGACGAGATGCCCGCCGGCAGCTATTTCATCGTCATGACCCACAACCACGCCCTGGACCTGGAGCTGACCGCGAAGATCCTCGAGCGCAACGACTTCACCTACTTCGGCCTGATCGGCTCGGACACCAAGCGCGCCAAGTTCGAACACCGCTTGCGCGACCGAGGTTTCGCCGCCGACACCGTGCAGCGCATGCGCTGTCCCATGGGCATCAGCGAAGTGAAGGGCAAGCTGCCGGTGGAGATCGCCGTGTCCATTGCCGGCGAAGTCATCGCCACCTACAACGCCACCTTCGGTCAGGAGACCGGCAAGGGCGAGAACACCGTGGCCAAACTGTTACCCAACAGCCGCCGCGCGCGCACCGCAGAAAGCGGCGCCTGAAATTCCGTAGCATGGGCGCCTGCCCATCCCGCCCCGGCGCCTGCGAGCGCCCCGGCCCCGAAACACGACTGAAGAGAGATCGATGAGCACTCAAGCCAAAGCCTACCGCGCCAGCATCCTGCACAGCGTCGCCGACCCGGCCGAAGTCGGCGTGGAGCAGTCCTACCAGTATTTCGAGGACGGCATCCTGCTGGTGGAAGACGGCAAGGTCGCCCGCCTCGGCCACGCCGCCGAGCTGCTGCCGCAACTGGGCGGCGTGGAAGTGGCCGAGTACCGCGACGCGCTGATCACCCCCGGCTTCATCGACACCCACATCCACTACCCGCAGACCGGCATGATCGCCTCCTACGGCGAGCAGCTGCTGGACTGGCTGAACACCTACACCTTCCCCACCGAGAAGCAGTTCGCCGACCCGGCCCACGCCGCTGATGTCGCCGGCATTTTCCTCAAGGAACTACTGCGCGCCGGCACCACCACCGCGCTGGTGTTCGGTACCGTGCACCCGCAGTCGGTGGACGCGCTGTTCGGCGCCGCCGAGAAGCTCAATCTGCGCCTGATCGCCGGCAAGGTGATGATGGACCGCAACGCGCCGGACTACCTGACCGACACCGCCGAAAGCAGCTACACCGACAGCAAGGCGCTGATTGAGCGCTGGCACGGCAAGGGCCGCCTGCTCTACGCAGTGACCCCGCGCTTCGCCCCAACCAGCACCCCGGAACAGCTCGACGCCGCCGGCCGCCTGCTCAAGGAATTCCCGGGCGTGTACCTGCACACGCACCTGTCGGAAAACCTCAAGGAAATCGAGTGGGTCAAGGATCTGTTCCCGGAGCGCAAGGGCTACCTGGACGTCTACGACCACCACGGCCTGCTCGGCCCGCGCTCGGTATTCGCCCATGGCGTGCACCTGTGCGACGGCGAATGCCAGCGGCTGTCGGAAACCGGCTCGGCCGTGGCCTTCTGCCCGACGTCCAACCTGTTCCTCGGCAGCGGCCTGTTCGACCTGGCGAAGCTGGAGAAATACAAGGTGAAAGTTGGCCTGGGCACCGACGTCGGCGCCGGCACCAGCTTCTCCCAGCTGCAATCGCTGAACGAGGCCTACAAGGTCATGCAGCTGCAGGGCATCAAGCTCGACCCGTTCAAGTCGCTGTACCTGGCCACCCTCGGCGGCGCCCGCGCGCTGGAACTGGAAGACAAGGTGGGCAGCTTCGCCCAGGGCAACGAGGCCGACTTCGTGGTCCTCGACTACAAGGCCACCCCGCTGCTGGACTACCGCCTGCAGCAGGCCAAGACCCTGGAAGAAAAACTCTTCGCACTGGTCATCCTCGGCGACGACCGTACCGTGAAGGAAACCTTCGCGCACGGCCGCAACGTGCATCGCCGCGGTTGACCCCTTACGGCTTCGGCGCCGGGGCCTCGCTCAGGACCAACCCGGCGCCGGGGCCGCTTTTCTTTCCGGCGACCCAGCGCTCTGCGCGCCGCAGCTTTCCCGTAGGAGCGGACCTTGTCCGCGAAATCTCAACGCTGGGGCAGGGACTTCGCGGATAAGATCCGCTCCTACAAAAGCAGCATTCTTGTTACTCCCGCACCTCGACCAGCACCGGGCACGGCGCCCGCTCGATCACCCGCTGCCCCACCGATGGGTCGAGCAAGCGCTCGATACGCCCCAGGTGCCGGTGA